>CBJOJD010000325.1:0-6459 GCA_966443485.1 uncultured bacterium
GCCCGCTGCGTCGAACCCGTCCCCCTCCCCCTCGCCGGGGAGTACGACCTGATCTTCCGCCCCCTGGGCGTCGACGCCGGACCGCAGGAACGCTCCATCTCGGCGCAGGAGACGGAAATCGGGTATTATCAAAAAGACAGTCTGTTGCTTGAGGATGTGCTGCGCGAGCAGGTGCTTTTGTCTCTGCCGGTCAGAACGCTGTGCAAGCCCGACTGCAAGGGACTTTGCCCGCGCTGCGGCCAGAACCGCAACAGCCAGGCTTGCTCCTGCGAGGAGAGTCAGACCGACCCCCGCTGGGAAGCACTGGCCGGCCTCCGCGGCCGGATCAAGTCCTAAAAGATTGATCCCTGAGAATTTGGGTGTCGCCCGTAGCGAAATGGTATGGGTGCCCTGCTTTTCGGTTGTGCGAAAGGCGGGCCTCCAGCTCCGCGGGATGTGGACACGAAAGGAATTGCACCATGCCGAATCCGAAACGGCGCCACTCAGCGCGCCGCACCGCCAACCGCCGCGCCCATGACTTCCTCACGGCCACCGGCGTCTCCGAGTGCCCTAACTGCCACGAGAAGAAGCTGCCCCATCGCGCCTGCCCCAAGTGCGGCGAGTACAAGGGCCGCACGGTTCTGGAAGTGAAGGAAGCCAAGTAACACCTCCGGGCTCTCATGCTCATCGATATAGCGCTGGACGCGTTCGGTTCCGACAAGGCCCCCGAGCCTGAAATTCGCGGGGCCATCCTCGCTTGCCGTTCTTTGCCCGTCCGGGTCCACCTGGTTGGGCCAGAGGCGGAGCTGCGCGATTTGCTCGACGAAAACCTCGAAGATGAGGACCTGCCCATCGTCATCCAACATGCCTCGGAACGCATTGGCATGGAGGAGAAGGCGGCCCAGGCCGTGCGCAGCCAAAAGGACAGCACCATGCGCGTCGGCCTGAAGCTGGTGCGCGAGCGCAAGGTCGCAGGCTTCGTCACCGCCGGCAACACCGGCGCCGCCATGGCTACCGCCAAGATGGTGCTGGGTGCCATGACTGGCGTCGACCGCCCCGCCCTGGCCACTCCCATGCCCAGCTCTACCGGCCATCCCTGCGTGCTGCTCGACGTGGGTGCCAATGTCGACTGCAAGCCCCATAACCTGGAACAGTTCGCCGTCATGGGCGAGATCTATGCCCGCACCGTCCTCAAGATCGCGGAGCCGCGCGTAGGCCTGCTCTCCATCGGCGAGGAAGAAACCAAGGGCAACGACCTTACCCGAGAAGCCTTCCCGCTGCTCAAGGCGCTTCCCATCAAATTCATTGGCAATGTGGAAGGCCGCGATATCTTCTCCAGCCTCGCCGACGTAATCGTCTGCGACGGCTTCGTGGGGAACGTAGCGCTCAAGACCAGCGAGGGCGTTGGCCGCTTTGTACGGGAAGTCCTACGCGAATCCCTTACCCGCACTGTGACCGCCAAGGTGGGCGCATTGCTTTCCCGGCAAGCCTTCAACGACTTCCGCCAGCGTCTCGACTACCGCGAGTACGGTGGAGCTCCTCTCCTGGGGGTGCGCGGTGTCTGCATCATTGGCCACGGCTCCTCCAACGACCGCGCCATCTTCAACGGCATTCGCGTAGCTTACGAGTTTGCCCGGGCCAACACCATCGAACGCATCGAGCGCGAGTTTGCCGGGCAGCCTCGCCGCCCCGCGGAAAACGGCGCGCACCAAAACGACGCGTCCGTCCACTAGGGGCAAGCCGATGCCTCCACGCTCCGGCGTCCCCGACTTCAACTCCCGGTTTGCTGCTCTCCGTGAGCAGCTTGCCTGCCCAGTCTGCCACGGTGAGCTTCAGGAGCAAGCCGAAAGTCTGCTCTGCCTGAGCTGCAGCCGAACCTACCCGGTCATCGATGGCATCCCGGTCCTGATTCCCGCTCCTTGACAACCTCTACCTGCTCCGTCCGGCTCTTGGCGTTCGACTAGATATTGAGAGCTATCACCAAAGTAACGGTGGTCCCTTCCGTTGTTTCCGAGTGTCCTTCGATCTCCATCGTGAGGTCCAGATGCACCGAGGGGGAGGACTCGCTCAAAACGGCGGTGGCCGTCAGCGGCTTGAATCCTTCTCTGGTCACGCGCACACGGTAGGTGCCCGCCTGCGGCATGTTGGTGCGAAACTCCCCTTGGCCGTCGGTCGAGGTCTCCACCGCGACCCCGGCATCACTGCTGGCGGCAATATGGGCGCTGCCGATCCGGGCGCCGCTTGCATCGTGAACCGTCCCCGCAAGGACGTAGGTGGTTTGTCCCCGCATCGTGGGGCTGAGGACAGCAGTCAAAAGGCAGAGAAGCCAAATCCTGAAGTTCACGAGCACCGCTTTCTGTTGCGTCAGAGCGACGCATCGGAGAATGCCAGACCGGCCATCGAAGCGCAACCCGATCAGTCTGCATTCTGTTGGCTATCTACGTCATTTGGTCCCCCTCAGGCCTGTGAACTTGATCACCAAGACACGGCCGTACAGAAGCCTGCTCTCCGGATTTGAGGCTGAATCACCAGATTGATTTGCCTGTGGCTCACTAATCCCCCCACCTCACGTCCATCCAAGTGCAGTAGCGGGACACCTTTACCTCGCGGAGCTGAGCACTGATGGCGATGGATGCAGCGGCTTACCCCGGTTCTCTCGGTAACGATGGGCCAGTTTTGGCTTGGCCGGCCGTAGGAACGATACAATCCTCCCCAAGGGTGGATCGAGGATTGGCGGCGACCAGGGCAATGGACGGACCCAACCGCGGACATGGCCGCTTGGAGACCCGCGCCTCGGAGACGGAGCTTATCCGCGAGGCCCAGGCGGGTTCTCGCGCCGCATTCGACGCGCTGGTCAAGCAGTACGAACAACAGGTGCTCCGCCTGGCCTTGCACCTCACCGGCAGTGAGCACGACGCCGAAGACATCTATCAGGAAGCCTTCCTGAAGGCCTTCCGGTACATCGGCAACTTCCGCTTTGAGTGCTCGTTTTACACCTGGATCTACCGAATCGTCACCAACCTCTGCCTGGACCAGTTGCGGCGGCGCAAAACGCGCAAAGAAGATCAGGCGGTCATTGTCGACCAGTCGGGCGACGAGATCGATGTGTTGTCCTCGGTCTCTGACGAACGCTCTTTCTCTAACCCTGCCAAGGAACTGGATCGCAAGCTGCTCGGCGCCCGCATCCAGGCCGCCTTGGACAAGCTGACCCCGCGCGAGCGGATGGTCTTCGAACTGAAGCACTACCAGGGGCTCCGCCTGCGCACCATCGGAGAGATGCTGAATACCACCGAAGAAACCGCTAAAAATACGCTCTTTCGAGCGACCAAAAAGTTGCGCAGTCAACTGGCGGGTGTCCGCTAGCACTTCGTGCGGCGGGTTGGATTTTTTTGAGGCAAAAGGACGTACCGATATGAATTGCGACGTGGCACATGAACGGATCGTGATGGCAGCTTACGGCGAGCTGCCAGATGATGCGGCCCACGAACTCGAGCGGCACCTGGTGACGTGTGTGGCCTGTGGGCAAGAGCGGGAGCAGATTCGCGCTCTCAAGTTGCTGGCCGAAGCCTATCCCGTCCAAGAGCCCGATGCGAACCTGGTCGCCCGTTCCAGGTTGCGCCTGGAAGAGGCTTTGGATGCACTGCCGCCCAAGCGCTGGTTCGAACGTGTGGCGCAGCGAGTCCGCAACAGCTTTGCCAATCTTCAGGCGGCATCCCTGGCCGCCGCAGTATTGCTGGCGGTGAGCGCCGGTGCAGGCAGTTGGGGTGGATATCATCTGGCGATGAAGAGGTCAGCAGTCGCGCCCGTACAGGTTGCAGCAGCCAGCCTGCCAGATTCGGCTCCGATCGAGATCGCCAACGTCTCCAGCATTGTGCGTCAGCCTAACAGTGAGCAAGTGGAAGTGCACTATAACCGGCTGGTCTCGCAGCAGATGCGCGGATCCCTGGACGATCCTGCCATTCGCCGCCTGCTGATGATGGCGTCGGAGACGGCCGATTCAGCAAATGTGCGAGATGACTCGATTGGTCTGCTGGCGGCCGAGTGCCGTGCCGGCCATGCCTGCCGGGCCGATGGAATTCGGGATGCATTGATGGTGGCCTTGCGCTACGACCGCAACGCAGGAGTACGGGAAAAGGCCTTGGAGGGCCTGGCCCCTTATGTTTCGGAAGATATGCGGGTTCGCAATGCGGTGTTGGAAGCGCTCTTGAATGACAGCGATCCGCACATCCGCACCACCGCCATCAATCTGCTGGAACCGGTGGAAGCCGATACCAGCGTTCGCCAGGCCCTAAGCACGGTTGCTATCTCGGACCGCAACCCCCAGATTCGCCTGGTCTCGCGGCAGGTGCTAAGCCGCGCACCGGAGATTCAGTAAGAACCTTTCAAACATCGGAGCAATTGTTTCATCGTCGAGGAGTAGAAGTAATTCTGGAGAAAACACAGTGAGACCCGCCCGACCCGCCCACAAAAGAAGAGCGTGCAACGGGTTGCACTAGGGAGACAACGCATGAAGTACTTTTCGAGGCCATACCAAACCATAGGAGCCGTGCTGATCGCAGGCGCGCTGGCGGGAGCACCGTTTGCGCACGCACAGATGACCGAAATCCGGCGGCTCTTCCAGCAAGTCAATCCATTGCTCTCGCACTCCAGTTCCCAGGGATATCTGGGGGTTTTGGTCGGGGATGTCGATACTGAGACGGCGGCCAAGCTCAAGCTGAAAGATACCCACGGAGCTGTGATTACACTCATCGATCACGACGCGCCTGCCGGACAGGTTGGGCTGCGCATCAACGATGTGGTCGTGGGACTCAACGGCCAGAATGTGGATGGCGCGGAGCAGTTTGGCCGCATGCTGCGCGAGATTCCCGCGGGCCACAAGATTGCCATCGTGATTAGCCGCGAGGGAGCCCAGCAGACCTTCCAGGTGCAGTTGGTCGATCACAAGACCATGGCGCACGACGTCTGGAACAAGCTCAACAGCGAGGACAATTTCCCTCCTCCGCCCACCGGAATGGGCTACATGACCAGTGGAGACCCGATTCCCTCCATGCACATGGCGCTGTTTACCAGCAGCCTGCATGTGGGCGCGGCAGTGGAGCCGCTGACCGCGCAGATGGCCGATTATCTGGGCGTGCAGAACGGCATCATGGTCAAGCAGGTGGCGCACAAGAGCGAAGCGGCAGCTGCGGGGCTGAAGGCCTATGACATCATCCTCAAGGTCGGGAATGATCCCATCACCACCACCGCGGATTGGGACCGGTCGCTGCGCGTCAATGAGGGCAAGAGCGTGCCTGTCACCATCCTGAGGGAACGGAAGCAGCAGGTGGTGAACTTGCAGGTCGATTCCAAACACCACAGCTAGGGCGCCTGAATCTTTCAGGCAAAGGAAAGGGGGAAGGCCGCGGCATTCACCATTTCTTGTTTCGCGCAGAGATTACTGCTGTCCGCGACGCTCGGTGATGCGGACCGACTTCTCCAGGCGGAAGGTGAGCATGGTCTCCGCGGGGAGGACGATCTGTTTGTTGCCGGTCAAGGCGGTGCCGGCCGTGCCCGCGCCCGCGCCCGCCAGGCCGCCGATCAGAGCGCCCTTGCCGCCGCCGGCCAATCCGCCGATCAGCGCGCCCAATCCGGCGCCGCCGCCGATGAAGCCCGCGCTGCGCTTGCCTTTGCTGGCCTGAGCGCGCTCAATGGTGCCGGTATCCACGGGATAGCTGCCCCAGCGGGTATTCACGCGGTCCAGCCGTACCTGGAGCAGAGCGCCGCCCTTGAACCGGCCCAGGGGCTTGGCGTCCACCACAGTGCCGTCGGCGCGCGAGTCCTTGGGAATCACGACCGTGCCGTTCACCACCACGTCGTCGGAGATTGTGGCGCTAAAGCTGTCGCCGGGCTGGCTGATCTGAGAGCCCAGATCGCTGTCCAGACGAGCATTGAGGCGGGTGCCGGCGGGAAGTTCGATGACGGCGGGAGGAGGGGGGGTACGCGGCGCGGCAGGAGCCGGAGCCTTCGCCGGTGCGGAACTCGCGGCGCTGCCCGTTGCCGGAGCTGCGGCGGAGGGAGAGGATTGCGCCGGCTGGGAGGCGTCTGCCGATTGCGGCGCGGGCTGGTTGGCGGGCGCGTTACTGCTGGAGTGGCAGGCGCTCAAGCTCAGCGCCAGCGCCAGGGTCAAGAAAGCAAGAGAGCTGTTGCGTTCGATCTTCATGGACGTTCTCCTGGTGGGGAAAATGACAGTTGGTCGTGCGGAGGGTGGAATGCGGTGATTACTGCTGGGGAGCCACGGATGAAACGGTATTCCCCTCCATCCCCGCGCCTGAGCGGTCAACCTAAGGATGCTACACTCGTCGGGCTTGCGGCGCCACTCCGGCGCTGCGGATCCGTTGGGGTGAGGGCCCAGTTTCACAGAAACACAGGCAAATAGAAGCCGGAACGCGCACTTAGGTGCTTTTGTAAACTGCAGATTGTGCAACGGTTAGGTACTGTTCC
>CBJOJD010000326.1:0-6449 GCA_966443485.1 uncultured bacterium
GCGGCGGGTAGCTGGATGGTATATCCAGCCTTGCCTACGGCGCTGATCGATGTTCCGGAGGCGATGGCTACTGCCTCGATCGTCTGAGTAGTGGAGACAGTGATCGGCCCAGAATATAAGGTGGACGAGGTTGTGGGCGTAGTCCCATTAGTCGTGTAGTAGATCTTCGCGCCCGCGGTCGCGTCAGCAATGCTCACGCTCTGTACCGAGTAGTACTTCGAGGACGCGGGAGAGAACGTTGGCGTGGCAGCGGGCAGATTGATCGTGTAGCTTGCTGAAGCTACTGCGCTGTTGGTGTACCCACTGGCAACAGCCATGGCCTTAACGGTGCTGCTCGAAGAGACCGTTATGGCTCCGGAGTAGACCGCGGAACTCGTGGTCGGAGTAGTGCCATCCGTCGTGTAGTAGATCGTGGCACCGCTCAAAGAGCTGCCCATCGTAACGCTTAGGACCTTGGTGTAAGTGCCGGTCGCGGGTGAAATGCCCGGTGTGGGTGCGGTCGTGGCCCATGCTGCGGTGACGGAAGCCATTGCCAGGCTGAGGGCAGTAGTTGAACGGAACGGCCGAGTGCCCGTCGAAACAGGTACTCGGCGAAGAAAGCGGAGCAAGCAAACAAAGTGAGACAAGCGGAACATAGTTCTCCCTCAGGCAGGCAAACAGCCCAAATCTGGATTTGACTGATGAGAGGAGTCTAGCCCCTAAGTAACTTCGCAGTGGTGACTAAAATCACATGCACACTGGTTACATTCCCAAATCGAAATGTCCAGGAGGCAGGAAGCTACGGCTTGTTATGTGGATCAGCGCACGCATCGGAGTGAAATCATCAACTTAGGGTGGACCGCCGACCGAGTTTGCCGAAACGGGACCCTTCAGGACGGGAATGCTACGCCGGATTGATCTATTACTTTGCCCCAAATAAAGAAACCGCACTCTTTGGGGAAAGTGCGGTTCTTCCTGTTTACTTCAGATCTCTACCAGGCAATCTGATGAGGGAGAAACTCCGCGAAGAGGTCGTCATAATACGGCTTGAGCTCCTTCGCATCGGGCTTCACGTGTCCCTTTGAGTACAGATCGTACTGGTTGAACTTCAGCACCCATGGCAACATCGAACGATCCTTATCGTTGCACAGATAATCGTAGGCACCGTGCTTGTGCCATGGATAAAACGAGTGGAATCGCAGCATGTAGAGCGCCTCGTCCCGCAAGTACGGCTTCATCACCTCAGCGATATAGCCGTCGTGACCGAAGCTCATGTGCACGTTTTCCAGGCCGCAATTCGGCTCGTAGATTCCAAACTTGGTCTGGTACTGAGGCACGTTTCGGTCAGGATTGTTTGCAAAGTACTCGTAGAACACGATGTCGGGCGACCACGCACAACCCACCGGAAACGTGTCACCCACTACGCCCCACTGCGGTTCGCCGTAGAGACACAAGCATTTCCCCAGGTCGTGTAGAAAGCCGGTAAGCACCATCCATCGAGGATGGCCGTCGCGACGGATTGCCTCAGACGTCTGCAGCAGGTGCTCGATCTGGGTGAGGTCCGTATCTGGATCGCTGTCGTCCACCAGTGTGTTCAGGAACTCCGCCGCCTCCCAGACCGTCTTCATCCCTTTGTTCAGGCTGAAGTATTGCTTCTCCTTTCGGAGGACGTAGTCAAGGGTCTGGTTTTCGTGATTCAGCCGATAAAACTCCGCCACACCGGGTGTCGCCTTGGCGTCGTACTGACGAAACTCTTCTTTGCTCTTGCCTTCCTTGTAGCGGCCTTCGAGGAAATCGTCCCACTCCTCCAAATCCTGCAAGGGTTGGGGCGTGGTGGATTCAATGGCTCGCATGCGGACCTCCTGTGGACTGGGCGCCAGCGGGGAATCGCCGAAAAGGCGCTACGTAACCGCTAACGTACCACGGGAAAACACCACTTGCAAGCTCCGATTCAGGAACAATCTTTTTTCCAATCCCAGCAGGTAGTTAGAAGACCGTGACTAGGCGTTCGGGCTGACCACGCTCGACTCGCGCACGAAGAGCTTCGGGGGAAGGAGCATGGTCTTCGGCGGAACTCCAGGATTGGCGATCATCTGGAGCGAGAGGGCAGCGGCCTTGCGGCCCATCTGTTCCGGCCCGTGATCCACGGAACTCAGTGGAATTTTGAGGTACTGTGCATAGCGAAAATTGCCGCAGCCCACAAATGCGATATCCTCCGGAATGCTCAGACCGGCTTCCATGGCGGCATGCATGGCTCCGATCGCGCAAAGATCGCTGTAGCAAAAGATGGCGTCGGGGCGCTGTTTGAGCCGCAACAGCTGCTGCATGGCCTGGAATCCGGCGCGGTCTGCCGTCTCCTCAAAGCGCTCGCACGCGACAATCAGATTTTTGTGGGCCACCGATCCGGCTCGCAGCAGTGCCTCGCGATAGCCGCGCAGACGATCGATCGACGTGCTCACATCCTGGGCGCCGATGTGTGCGATCCGCCGTCGTCCGATTGCGAGCAGATGCTCTGTCGCGATCTTGCCCACTGCTACGTCGTCTGAGCCCACAAAACTTGCCGAAAGATCCGGAAAGTTGCGGTCGACCAGCACCAGCGGGGCCGCCAGCTGGCCGAAGATCGAATGGGCTGCGTGCATAGCCTGGCAGGAGGCCACCAAGAGGACGTCTACCCCGCGATCGATCAAGGCTAGAATCTCACGCTGCTCCGTCTCCGGCTCTTCTCTGGAGGAAGACACCATCAGCGCCAGGCCCTTTTGCCGAAAGGCGTTACTTAATGAGGTGGCGAACTCGCCAAAGAAGGGATGAATCAGATCGGGGACAACCAGCCCTGCCGCGTAGGATCGTCCGCTGGCCAGGCCGCGGGCAATCAGATTGGGCCGATAGTTCAGTTCCTGCATGCGTTTGAGAACGAGCGCTCGCGTGCGCTCTCCCACATCCGCTTTTCCCCGCAATACCTTGGAAACGGTGACCGTGGAGACGCCCAGGTCCTGAGCAATATCTTTCAGCCGAATCGCCATCCATTCCTCGTGCCGCAGACCAAAGCCTAACACCGCAAGACTGGCGCGGAGCTGGCTCTGCTCAGCTTAACTGAAGCGAGTATGTCGCCACAGCACCCATCCTCCGCCGGCGAGCGAAATCAGCAACAGGCCTGCCAAAGCGAATATCCAATGGAGATTCAGGCTTAACGGCGGCACTACAGCTTGCCATCCGAGCCACAGGAAGAGGGAAGTTGTGGTCACCACGATCGCCACATCCCACCACTGCGGACCTTCTCTCCGCTCGCCGAATTCGATTCCACTCTGCGCCAGCAAGGCTTGCTGATAATCGATGCCGTAGCGATCGCATTCATTCTCGAGGGCACGATTGCGCGAAAGGTTCTCGTTCGACGACGTGAGCGCGGTACTGATCGAGAGGGCTCCCAGAATCATCAGCACGGACCCAAACACCACAAGAAGCATTCGGCTATGGTCGACCGTGGCCAGTTCTCCGAATACGAGAGCTCCCCAAGCCAGCCCCCAGAGTTGGTTGGTGTTCGACAGTGGAATCCCACGCCCGATGCCGAGATACTTCGTTGCGAACTGCTGGAAGATGTCTCCGATGACCCAAATGAAGCCGCCCAGGAACAGCCAGAAGAGTAGTCCGCGGCTATGCACCAATTGGAAAACCGAGGAGTGCATCCCGCCGTCGAACATCCAAGTCAGCGCGAACATCGTCCCCAGCTCTCCCACCGTAAAGACCGTGACAAATGAGAGCGGATTCATGCCGCTGATGTACGCCTTGCGGTAGGGGACATACATGGTGCCCCACATCAAGCTCGCGCCGCACGCTGCAATCAAGCCACGAACGGCGTGGTGTGCCGCTCCTCCACCATGGACGGTGCTGTAGCCCAACATGATGGCGGCGACGACGATAATTAGAGCTCCGCCAACAACCTTGACCGTGTTCTTGGCTCCGGCGCCGCGCAACTCGCCGAAGAGCAATCGGCCCCACAGAAGGCCGACCAGGGAGTTGGTGTTCCACAAGGGAAAGGCTGTCGCCAAGCCCACGTCGCGAATAGCGAAGACCGTAAGAGTATTCGCCACTGCCCAGAGCGCGCCGGCGAAGATAGCCCACACAATCAGGTGCTTCTTCGTACCCAAGTCAGCAAAGACGTAGTTGGTGCCCTTCAGCATGGTCGGGAAGGTCCACCGCGCCGCAAAGACTCCCGCCACCATGCACAGGGAGATAGCGAAAGGAGAGTACCCGGCATTCACCAGCTTGGTTGGCGCTTCCGCCGCACCCAGCCACACGCCTGCGGCCAAACCGCACAAAACACCCATTCCATGCAGTGACCGATCAGCGGTCGCCATTCCAACCTCTTTCAATGTTCTTGATTCAAGCGCTCAGTGCAGAAATCCAAGCAGTAGGATCCCGCCAACCAGCACAATGCAGGGGACCCAAAACTGCACGTCAGTGAGCATTGCTTTGACCAATGGGATGGGGGCCGTGCGGACTTGCGTCTCGCGAACCTGCGTCATATTTGTCTTCACCGTGTGGGGAATCGCCGCTTTCTACGAGCGTTAGCGTTTACGCTTGGTTACAGTAGCAACCCACTTCTGAGGCTGTCAACCAAACCATTGTCCTGCACCTGCGGCCGAAGCTTGCTGCTGTGTTTGGCAGATGTGTATCCTTATTTAGGGTGCTCCGGGATAAGGACCTTCTCCGATCCTGAGCAATTCACCGATGCGACAATCAGAACCAGCTCTTAATCAAGCTCCTGCCGAGCTGAGTTCCACGCGTTCATTCAGCGATAGCGGCTTTGACTCCCGCCACAGCTCAGAGAACCGTCCCTGGCTTCGCTCCTTTGTGCCCCGTCGCGGTCTTACCAACGGCCACGCTCAGACCATCGTCGGCAACTTCTTTCCTCGCCCTGCGTTTCGGCTGACCTTGGAGAAAGACCTGGTCGAGGTGGATCCCGCCGACGGCAGCCGGGTCGTGTGCAATGTTCACTGGCAGCCGGAAGCTGTTCGTGCGGAGACACTGACGGTAGTTCTCGTCCATGGCCTGGAAGGATCGTCTGAATCGCGATACATGCTGGGTCTGGCCGACCGCGCTTGGCAGAATGGCTGGAACGTGGTTCGCATGAATATGCGGAACTGCGGAGGCTCAGACGCTCTAACGCCAACGCTCTACCACTCAGGCTTTTCAGGAGACGTAGGCGCAGTCATCGATCACTACACCGGCCTGTATGGGCTCAAGCACGTCGCCCTGGTGGGTTACTCGATGGGCGGTAATCTGGTCCTGAAGCTGGCAGGTGAATGGCAAGCTCGTCAGCCGCTTCGTGCTGTGGCCACAGTGTGCCCGGCCATCGATTTGGCTGCCGGATCGGATGCTCTCCATGAGCCAGCCAACCGGCTCTATGAATGGCATTTCTTACGTCGTCTTATGCAGCGTTATCGCCGCAAGGCCGACTTGTTTCCGCACATCTATCAAAAGGACGGGGTTGGGCCGGTACGATCCCTGCGCGAGTTCGACGACAAAATTGTTGCGCGCTACTGCGGGTTTCGCGATGCGGATGATTACTACTATCGTTCCGCCAGCGCGCGAGTAGTCGATCGCATTGCAGTGCCGACCTTAGTACTCCATGCCAAGGATGATCCCTTCATTCGTCTCACCTCGGAAACTCACTTCAAGCTGCTCCACAACCCGAACATCGAGCTGGTGGAGACTTCCTTTGGTGGTCATTGCGCTTACCTCAGCGCGGATGCTGGCGAAGACATCCACTGGGCAGAGTCGACCGTGATTCGCTACCTGACGCACGTGACGGGACCAAATCATGGAAGCTGATTGGGAGGTTGAGCTTGGCTCTTCCGCTCCGGTGATCGCGGCCCGCTGGGATGGCTGGGTGGATCTCACCGCGCATCCCGAGCAGGCAGAGCGGCTCCTGGAAGCCAGGGAGTTTCCCCACCTGGCGGAGGCTCTGGTTCAACTGAATCGGCCAGACTCTCCTGTATGGACCGCGAAGTGTGATGTGTGGGAGACCGACCCGGTCGACCCGGGAGAGATGGACGCGGATCCTGAAGCGGCTGTGCGCTTCCTCAGCTCCTACATTGACTTGTTGCCTCGGGATGGTGCCCTGCAAGCTTTGGAGCCGCTGACCGCCTGGTGCCGGAAGGCCTGTACAGTCTTGCGGTCTAACCCGCTGCGCCAAGGTCGGATAGACCTGGTGATTCGACGCGCATCGTTCGGTCCAGGCGAAGGCCTGGGTGTCACCGCATATCTGACCGGTTGCGCAGAGTCCCTGGAAGGGGCGAAAGCTGTGCTCGCCGCCGTGACTCAAGTCTTCACGGACGCGGTTCTTGTCCGTTCATGACCGTATGGGACTCAACTTGGCTACAATGGAAGCACGCGGGCGAGTAGCTCAATCGGATAGAGCACCGGCCTTCTAAGCCGGGGGTTACAGGTTCGATCCCTGTCTCGCCTACCAT
>CBJOJD010000327.1:0-6447 GCA_966443485.1 uncultured bacterium
GTACAAGCCCCTGCCTGCGTCCGAGCAGTACCGCTGCGATCTTAGTTACCTGGGCACCCACGCCAGCGATCGTCAGCCCAAGCTGATGCGTTTTTTGAATGACACCGCAACACTGCTTCCCAAGCGCCAGTTCATCGTGGCCGGGCCGCAGTACCCCGCTGCCACTCCGTGGGCCAGCAATGTAAAGCGCATCGTCCATCTCGCCCCGCCTGAGCATCCAGCCTTCTACTCGTCGTCGCGTTTCACGTTGAATCTGACCCGCGACGATATGGTCCGCGCCGGCTATTCACCCTCGGTGCGCCTGTTTGAAGCATCGGCCTGTGGCGCGGCTATCATCTCTGACGCGTGGGCAGGCCTCGAGGAGTTCCTCACGCCGGGCGAAGAGATCCTGCTGCCCGACAACGCGGACCAGGTGGCGCAGATACTCACCGGACTCTCTGAGGAGCAGCGCGTGCGCATTGGCCGCAATGCACGCGAACGCATCCTGAGTCAGCACACTGCCGCTCATCGCGCTGAGCAGTTCGAGCAGATCGTCGATCGCTGCAAAGCGATGTCGGCTCAGACCGTCACAGCAAGTTCGGCCAGCGAGTGAATGCAGAAATCGGGCTTCTCTTCCTCAAGCTGTTCGAAGGAGTAGACTCCTGTCGCAACCGCAAGGCAGGGAAGTCCGTTGTCATGAGCGGCGCGAATGTCGGCGGGAGTGTCACCTACTACGAGAATCCGCGCGGCAGCCCCGGCGATCTCCCGGGCCTGTCCTACAGCGCGGCGAAAGACATCGCGGCGATACTCCAGTCCGTCGCTCCATCCGCCAAAGTGGAAGTAGTCCAGCAACCCCGCCGCCTTGAGCTTCTTCTTCCCAATGTTTTCCAAATTCCCAGTGGCCACGCCCAGAATCGCGCCGCTCTCGCGTAACTGCTGCAGAAACTCTGGCGCACTGGGCAGCGCCGTGACGCACATCTCTTGCTGATGAGCTTCAACAAAGCGGCACATGCTGTCGCAGAGCTCATTCAGGCGGCCTCGCCACTCGCTCTCGGGCACCTGGGCCAGCGCGAACGCATCGCGCAGAATGCCCACGTCGGTGTTCCCGTGCGCGGTTACGCCATCCAGATTCAAGGGGCGCCCTGCGATCTCCGTCAGCGCATTGCAAAAGGCGAAGTAGTGCACCGCATCGTCGCAGCGCAGCAGTGTGCCGTCAATATCAAAAAGGCAGACGTCGAATTCGTCTGCCCCTATCCCTGTCTTCATTCCTGTCGTCATGCAACCGCCCGGTGGCCGCGTGCAAGCGTCGTGTGGTTGGCGAGCGCATGTTGCACCTGTTCGATCGCGCTGCCCCAGTCGCCTTGTTTTCTTTGCCGGAACAGCCGCAGTGAAGGGTACCAGGGCGAGTCCTCGCGCTCCTCCATCCACCGCCAGTCGGCGGCCCGCTGCAGCATCACCCATGCCGGGCAGCCCAGCGCTCCGGCCAGGTGCGCGGCCAGCGAGTCCACGGTGAGAACCAGGTCGAGTTGCGCAATGAATGCCGCCAGCTTCAAAGGCCCTGTGTCGTTGCACCACTCGCGCGCGTCCTGCAGGTTGTGCAAATCCGCAGCTTCGTTCCACTGCTCTCGCACCCGGCCGCCTTGCAGATTCCAGAACGTGCACGAGGATTGCTCGAAGAGCGGACGCAGTTTTTGGAAGGGAATGGAACGCGTGGGGTTCCACTCGCCTGACGACCACACCACACCGACGTTGAATCCTGTGCCTGTGCGAAGCGCATCCGAAGCCTGCTCCACCAGGTGGCGCGGCAAGCGCAGGTAGTGCTTGGCTATCGGCAAGTGCTGCACTTCGGTGCGGAACAGGTACGGCAGCTCCGTCACCTCCACTTGCACGTCCCACTTCGGCGGCTTGGCTGGTGCCTCTTCGCCCCAGGAGATGACCTCGTCGATTCCGGCTATGCATTCGGCCAGATCCCGCATCTGCGGCGGCACCTCGACGATCACGCAGCTCGCATGATTGCGCAGCAGGGGGATGTAGCGCAGAAACTGAACTGAGTCGCCCAAGCCGTGCAGACAACGCACAATCACGCGTTTGCCGTCGATGTGCTCCCCATTCCAAAAGCGGTGAGGATCGGGCTTGCCGCGCTGCCGGATGGAGTCGCTCTCCTTCCACGCGCAGGGAAACCTCCCCTGCAGCATGAAGATCATCCATCGGCCCGCCGCGCAGCGATCGGCTTCAGCGCCCATGCGCTCCGCAGCGTTGAAGCAGTGCAATGCATCGCGCAACACACGGCGGTCCAGCAATTGCTCGCCCAGCAGGAGCATGGATTCGGCATCAGCCATGGGTTTGCGCCTCGTGCGCAGGATACACGCAGTGCGGCCCGTCCGGAGGAGTCTCTACCGGCTGCCAGCGACACAAATACACTTCATCCTCGGGCTGGGCTTCAATACGAAAACCGGCTGAACGCAGCATCGCTTCCACACAGGCACGATTCGGTATCCACCAGTTGGTCTCGTCGTGCGAGTAGCGCTGTTCCACAAAGTGCATCTTGGGATAGCCCGGCTGGTCAAAGAAGTCGCGCTCGTTGAAGTCGTAATCCGTCGCTACCGGCACCACCTCGCGGCTGCCGCGCTGCATGCTCTGGAACAGCAGCAGATCCTTGGCCACATGCTCATGAATCAGATCCAGCGCCAGCAGCGGATGCCGCAGGTGATAGAGCACGCCCATGAAGATCACCAGGTCGAACCGCTCCCCGAGCCGCGCCACATCCCACACCGGCATCTGGCGAAACTCAATGTCTGCTTCCAGCACCTCAGCGGCCAGCCGCGCCTGGGCCAGGTAGCGCGGATCGGAATCGATACCGACCACCCGTTCCGCACCGCGCCGCTTCATCTCCAGCGAGTAGAACCCCGCATTGCAGCCGATATCCAGCACCGACTTGCCGGTCAGATCCGCCGGCAGCGCATCGCGAAACCCGGCAAACTTCACTTCGGGATAATTGCCCAGAAAGTGATGAGGCGCCGTCTCAATACCATTCAGGCGCAGATTGTGAAACCACGGGCCGAGAGCCTCAATGCGTTCCTGCAGGGCCTCGGTTTCATCGGCCGTCTTGACTGACATACTCGTTGACACTGGTGTTGTCTCCGGTTGCAAAGGAATAATGTAGGGGTGAGTGGGAAGTAGCCAGCTGGTGCATGGCGAAGCGATAACCGCTGAGCGTTCCGGTGTCGATGTACTCGGTGCCGGCGCGCACGCCCAGGGCGCGGCCGCCTTCCTCCAGCCATGCATTCACCAGCGTGCCCATGTACTCATCCCGCCGCTCCGGCCGCAGCCAAAGCGCATACAGGTCGTGGAACACGCTGCCTGGCATCTTGATGGCTCCCCAGATCCACTGCGTCAGGAACGCCGCCTGCTTCACATGCACGCGTTCCACCCAGCCCTCCGCATCGGTGGTCACCGCGTCGAACAGCTCCGGATGCTCCACTGGGAACAGCAGAAACGACAACACGTCATCCGGAAGCCGCTTCATCGCATCCGCGGGCTGCCAGATCGTGTCAGGCAATCCGATGATCACGGGTTCGCTGGGGTGAACAAACGGCGCGGCCCTGAAGATTGCATCGCACAGTCCGCTGGGTTGAGGCTGCACCACGTAGGCAATCTCCGCTCCCCAGGCGCGGTGTCCGTAGTACTCCAGAATGTCCGTCTTGGTGGGAGAGATCACGAAGCAGAGCTTGTCCGCGCCGCCCGCGATCATGCGCTCCACCAGGTATTCGCTCACCGCACGCGGCTGTTCGCGGCCGTTGTCTGCGCGATTGCCCACCGGCAGCAACTCTTTTGAGAAGGCCAATGGCTGAATGCGGCTTCCTGCGCCCGCTGCTGGAATGATGCCCCACATAGTGACTGGTGTGTCCTTTCAGGCCGTGCACGCTAAGTCGCGCGTCTCGCCGCCGATCACCTGCTCGCAATAGGTCTCGAACAAGATGGCGCGCCGTTCCGCGGTGTGTTGTTCTAATGTGCGCTCCCGGGCTGCCATGGCCATGGCCCGCAGTTGTTCGTCAGGCAGCGCCAGACCTTGCAATACATCCTCGGTGGACTTCACGCACAGAATCTCTTCGCCGATCTCGAAGAAGGCGTCCAATCCCTCCCAGTAGTCACTCAGGATGGTCGCCCCGCAAGCAGCCGCTTCAAACAGCCGCCCCGAGGGGCAATAGCCGTACTGAGCCATGGCCGCCCGCGTAATGTTGAGCGTGGCCCGCGAAGAGCAGAAGAACGCAGGATGCAGCGACGGAGGAAGATGTTGAACAAAGTAGATGTTCGGCGTCCAGGGAAAATCCGCCGGGTACTGCGCGCCGGCAATCACAAAGCGATGGGCAGGCCACTGCTGGGCTGCCTCCACAAACAGTCGTTGTAGCGCAGGCTGACGATCGGCCGCGTACGTGCCGAGATAGCTGAGAATGCCGCGGAACTCCTCGCGCGCTGCCGCCGGAGCATGGGCCTCAGGATCGACAAACCCATACAGAGGCACCACCGTTCGCGCTCCCAGGCGGGTCTGCAGCTCGGTAAGCGCCTTCCCGCCCGTGTAGCTCAATACCAGGTCGAAGTCACTCAACCCCTGCGTAGGCAGATACGGCACAGGCTTGCCCGACTCCAGCACATCCAGCGTGACCGGCGTGTCCAGATCGTAGAAGCACCGCACCTGCGCCTGCGACGCCAGAACCAGCACCGAAGCCAGCTGCGCATCCGGACAGTAGCTGGTCACCATCGCCGCGTCAGCATTGCGCAGGTCGGCCTCAGCCTCGCTGCGAATCTCTTCCAGCGAGCCATACAGACGCAGGCGAACACCCTCCGGTGTTACCCACCCGTCCCGAGTAGAAGCATAGTAGGGAACATCCCGCTCGTAGAACGTGGCGGTATGCCCGCGTTGAGCCAGGGCCTTCAACAAACCGCGCCAAAGCGTAGCATGACCATTGCCCCACGAGGACGACACCGTTAAACCAAAAATGACGAGATGCATCCCTGCTCCGCCAGAGAATTACAGCCGCAATGGTTCGTGAGATGGCTTGGGAGGCAGAGAAGATGTTTGTACGTTGATGCGGGAGTCACGAATCTGTCATCGCTGGCAACTCCACGGCAGGGCACTCCCTCTAAAGCTGATAACGGGAAGCAATTCTTCCAGGAAGGAGAGAGTAGCCTATGCACCTTTAAAGAGAGTCGGCAACGAGTCTCAACAAGGAAGCTAGGAAACTCGTCCAACGCGGTATTGCTGAATAGAACACGAACTCGAGCAATCGAATGAACTGAACTATTCAGGAAGCGGCCGCGCTGTGATTTGGTAGCCGACAACCAAGTCTTCGCAAACACGGAAAAACACAAGAGGGCGGATACCCATCGCGGGACTCCGCCCTCTTGCTTTGTTCCTCACTCGCCTATGCGGCCCGCCTACACCCGGCGCACGACCACCTTCTCGGCGGCGTCTCTCAGCTCCTGGCACACAGTCTCCGGCAGGTGATAGCTCTCCTCATCCGAGGGGAAAGCCCGATGCTCCACATCTTCCCGATAGTGCTCCACCGCCGCGCGGAACAGCGCCGCCGCGTCTCCATACCGCCGCACAAACTTGGCTGCCGGCGCGAAGGTTAGATTCACCAGATCGTGGAACACCAGAATCTGCCCATCGCAATCCGGACCCGCCCCAATCCCGATGGTGGGAATCGGCAACTCGGCAGTCAGCGCCGCGGCCACCTCCCGCGGAACTCCTTCCAGCACCAGCACCCCGGCACCCGCCTCGGCCACTGCATGGGCATCTCTCTTGAGCTGAATCACCGCCTCCGCCGTCTTGGCCTGCACCCGATAGCCGCCCATGCGATGGACGCTCTGTGGCGTGAGCCCCAGATGCGCCACCACAGGAATCTCCGCGTCGGTCAGCGCCCGCACCAGTTCCACCCGCGGGCCCTCCACCTTGACCGCCTCGACTCCCGCTTCTTTGATGAACCGCACCGCATTGGCCACGCCTTCCGAAATAGGACCGTGATAGCTGCCGAAGGGCATGTCCGCTACCACCAGCGCGCGACGCACGGCACGCCGCACCGCCCGGCAGTGATGCAGCATCTCGTCCACAGTGACCGCCAGGGTGTTGTCATGGCCCATCACCACCATGGCCAGAGAATCGCCCACCAGGATCACGTCGATGCCTGCCTCGTCGACCAGTCGCGAGGTGGCGTAGTCATACGCTGTGAGTGCAGAGATAGGTTTGCCCTGGCGCTTCATCTCCGCCAGCGCCGGCATGGTCACCTTGGGTAAGGAGAGGTTCGCGGAGGAGGGGACTCCCCCAGGGAAGTTGGTCAAGCTCATGAGTTCTCCAGTGCCGCTCCGCGAAACGGCCGGATGCGACCCGTACACCGGCGAGTGTACACCCGCGGTCCCGCCCCCTCAAATCGCTCCCCGAAAATCCAGCACGAATCTCGATCGGCACTC
>CBJOJD010000328.1:0-6431 GCA_966443485.1 uncultured bacterium
GTCCCCCAGCCATAAAAAAACGGGCCCTGGCGCCACGGGAGCAGCGCGAGAGCCCGTTTGGAGGAATCTTATTGGAGTCCGTCGCAGATAATGGTGACTTCGAAACGTGCATCATCAAAGCCGTAGATATGGTGGAGCTTAAACTCCGGAGCCTGCACATGCAGGTTGTAGTCGCGGCCGGTGATCACCGCCGGTACGGAAAGACCGCAATGCGCCGCCAACTCCGGCACCTTGCCCTTCCACGCGCCCGCCAGCATGTTGCAGATCTCGCCGATGGCATCCTTCACGGTGTCGTCGATCTCTTCGAATTCCATGCCCGTCATGGCCCCGGCGATCTTCCGAGCCGATGTCCCCACCGTGCGGAATACACACGCCCCACTCAGCAACCCGCCAAAGCCAACCACTGCGGTCACTGACTCCGGTTCCGGGGTAGCAGCTCCCTCCACTCGGTCACACTTGAGACCGAGCATGAGCTGAAAGACTTCTTCAACACTCGCATCTAGGCTCTTTGGATCAGAAACCAGTTGCACGGATTCCTTCAACGAAACCGCCATCGCTCTCTCCATTTCCTGACTATCCCGCTTCCCCAGGGGAAGGGCGACTCGCACTCCCAATAGCATTGGGTGCCCCCTCTTATGCCGCGCTCAGCAGCGGCAGGACACGTTCCTTGACCTGCTCCGCTGTGAACGGTTTACGAATATATCCACGCGCTCCCGCCTGGATCGCCTGCTTGACGTGCTCTTCGCTGGACTCCGTGGTGATCATCACCACCGGCACTCCCGGCGCCAGGTTCTGCGCTTGAATCTGGCGCAAAAACTCCAGTCCGTCCATCGAGGGCATATTGATGTCCGAGAGAATCAAATCCACCGGACGCTCTTTAAGGACGTCAAGCCCTTCGTTTCCACTTGCCGCCTCGTGCACCACCAGCGGATCCAACCCCGCCTGGCGTAGTGCACGCTCCACAATCTTCCGCATGACGGAGGAATCGTCAACGATCAAAGTTCTAACTTCACTCATGCCGAGGCTACCTCACTTGTTTTCTCTATCGGCCCTACCCGCAGGTACTTGAGCACTGGTTAAAGACGAAAGCGACACAATTGCAAATTTGGATAAAGCCCCCATAAACAGGGCCTATTGGCTGATCGTGCAGACCACGTCCTGAACCGAATCCAGCTCCGGCAGCCCAGTACCCTGCGGCTTGCGCCACATGCGCAGCCACAAGCAGTCGTGCACCCGCACCAGCCGCGAATCCACAGGCTTTGCGCGCTCGATGGTGCGCACCAACGTCCGCACCAGCGCCGGTTCCGAGGCCGCTTCCACCAGCTCCACGGAGGGAAACTTCGCCTTCAACATGCGATTGTGTGCCGGACGGAACGCCGAGCTCTGCACCACCCCGCACTCCACCTTCAGCCCCGTCATGCGCTCGATGGCAAAGGCCAGCACCGGGTCCAGGCGGTCCTCAAATCCCAGGTAGGCCAGCTTCCCCGCCGCAATGCGCAGCGGCAACGCTCCGAAAGCATCCACGAACAGGCGGGGCAGCAAGGGCGTCATCGCCTCCGCATCATGAAAGTCCGGGGACAACACCGGGCAGTTCCACTGCAATCCCAAAGCGCGCGTAACCTGCTGCTCCGAAACCGCCTTTTGTCCGATCAGCCACTCGCCAATACGGCCCGTGCCGCTCTCGCGCTGGCCTCGCAAGGCCTCCTTCAGCTGCTCGGCCGTGATCCAGCCCTTCTCCATCATCAGCAAGCCCAGCGGCACGCGATGACGATGCCGCGCCTGGTTCGCGCCGCGACCGTCTCCCTCGCGCGCGATCGCCTGCTGCAGACGCTCCGCGGTGCAGGCGGACGAACAGTTCCAGCCATTCTCGAAGACCGGCCCGGAACGGCTGCGCCACAAATGCAGCCACCCTGACGCGCAGTTGGGGTTGGCGCAGTTCTCCAGCAGCGAGGCCTTTGCGCCCGCTGCAATGCGTTTGCCCAGGCCGCCGGCGGAGGGGCGCTCCGCCACGGCGAGCTCGGGTTGTTTCTCGGCAGGGGCCGTCCGGCGACCTAGAATAGGCATCGGATACTCTCCAAACGCTTGCGCGGCGCAGCCACTTCCGTCACCCGCAGCCCAAAGTTTCCGTTCACCAGCACCACTTCCCCACGAGCCACAATCTTGTCGCCCACGATCAGATCCACGGGATCGGCAATGTGGCGGTCCAGCTGCACCACGTCGCCCGGACCGAGGTCCAGAATCTCGCCCAGCGGCAGCTCGCGCGAACCAAAGCGCAGCGTCGCTTCCAGCTCCACGTCGAGCAGCAGATCCACACCGGGACGGTTGGTCAAGCTGGTATCTGCGTTGGCCGGCGGTGCCGCCGCGGGACGCGCAGCCTCCGCCTTGGGCGCCGCCTTCGCAGCCGGCTTGGGAACCCGCACTTCATCGCGCACCAGGATGGTCCAGGCCCGGTCGGCGGTCTTCAGCTGGAAGGCACTGGAGATCTTGGCCTCGCCCGAAACCTCTTCGACCTTCTCCACCTTGCACTTCTGCCCGCCCTTGGCCAGCAGCTCGCCCACAGCGGCTTCCGCCACTTCGCGCAGCAGCTCCGCCCAGCCTGCCTTCTGGTCCATTCCGTCGCCCATCAAGGGCGCATCGAGAATGCCGCCATCCAGGACCACCGCAAAGCGGCCTTCCTGCTCTCCCGTGATCGTAAAGGCGAACCCGAACGCCCCTCCGTCCAGCGGTTTGGGCAGCGATTCGGAAAGTTGTGGTTCGCCGGCCAGAGCCTGGGCGAACAATGCCGTCGCGGTACGAATCCAGCAATCTAAATAAGTCATCGTGCCTCTGTCCCGTTCATGCGGCGCTCCAAGCGCGCGCCTCTATGGCTTCCCTGACGGACGGCCTGGGCCTCCGCTAAAAGCTGGCCTCCCACGCGAAGTTCAGGCGTGGTGTTGGCCGGCAGATCGAACCGGATCACCGCGCCCGGCTCCAGATTCTCAATGGTGCGCGCCGGCACCCGCACGGACGGCAACTGCAGCGAAGCGCCGAAGTTGATCTTGCGCGCGGAGAGCTCCATCCGCCCCCGCGACTCCGTCGAGTGCCGCCGCATCCTGCCCCAGTCCGAGGTCAAGCGGCGCAGAATCGTGTTCGCCACCACCGCCGGGAAGGCCAGGTTCAGCAGTCCCGAGGCATGCGGCATGCGAATCTCGAAGCTCAGGCACAGAGTCTTCTCGTTCACGCTCATGATGCGGGCCACCTGGGTCTGCATCTGACGGCGCTCGAAGTTGAAGCTCAAGCTCACCGGCTGCCACGCCGACGTCAACTCGCGGCAGATGATCTCCACCACGCTGGCCAGAATCGATTCCTCGATATCGGTCAGCTCGCGCAGCGCCCCTTCCTTGCCTTCGCCGCCCAGCAGCAGATCGATGATCGGCGGCGCCAGCGACATCTCCAGCTGCAGCACCGAGAGCGCGCCCAGAGGCTCCAGACGTACGGAAGCCACATAGCTGATCTCGGGAATGCGCAGCAGAAACTCGTTGAACGGAATCTGCTCTGCCGACACCAGATTTACCTGGAAGCGGGTGCGCAGCCAGGCCGCCAGGTTATGCGTCAAGTTGCGCGCAAACAGATCGTTCAACATGCTGATCGCGCGCAACTGCTCGGTTGAAATCTGCCCTGCAGAAGAAAAACTGTAGGGCAGAACTCGGGCACGTACCTCCTGACGAGCAGCCTCTGGGGTGGCTGTCCGCGCTGCTTCAAAGAGCGCGTCGATCTCGTCCTGTTTGAGCATCTTCTCCATGAACCTTTACCCCCGTGCCCTTTCGCTGCTCTTCTTGCCTTTGGTCTTCTTCGTGAATGCCCCCTGCGCCGCCAGATCCTTCAAGGCTGCGCGCAGATGAGAGACCGCAGAAGCGTGCACCTGCGAGACTCGCGACTCCACCACTCCCAGGGCCAGACCAATCTCCCGCATGGTCATCTCCTCGTAGTAGTAGAGCGTCATCACCAGCCGCTCACGATCGGGCAGGTTCTGAATGGCATCCGCCAAGCGCTCTTCCAGCTCGCCGCGCAGACAACGGAACAGCGGATCCTCTTCCGGACGCCCTGGCACATAGGCCAGTTCCTCCTCGCCCGAGTCCTCGTTGCGCTCCATGTGCAGCGTGCCGATCTCCAGGCCCTTCAGATCCCCCAGCAGCTGCTGGTAATCCTCCAGCGAGAGGGTCATCTCCTTGGCCACTTCGGCCTCCGACGGAGGACGCCCCATCCGCGCCGTCAGCACCCGGATCGCCTCTTCCACAGCCCGGCCCTTGCGGCGCAGCTCGCGCGGACTCCAGTCCAGAGTGCGCAAGCTGTCCAGAATCGCGCCGCGTATGCGGAACTGCGCATAGCTGCGGAACTGTACCTTCTTCTCCGGATCGAACTTGGCGAAGGCATCCATCAGGCCCACCACACCGGCCGATACCAAGTCTTCGATATCCACGTGCTGGGGAAGACGTTCATGAATACGGCGGGCCAGAAAGCGCACCACCGGTAAATGTTCAAGCAACACCCGTTCTTGTTCGGCCGTCATCATTGGTCCCGCTCCGGATGGCGGATATCCACCTGTGAAGGCGCCGCGGCGCCTTACAGCCTGGCCTCCCCCTGTTCCCGCCGTGTCCACCATAGCCATTCTGTTTACAACCCCCCAAATATTCCTGCGCCCCGCGCCAATTCACTCGATCATCCCGGCCCCGTAAGGCCCTTCTATCCCACCCTTTGTGCTGGGTGTGTCTTGCTTTTTCCCTGCCTATCGCAACGTCCCCATGGGACGAAGCCGAACTTCCGGCGGTATCTCGGCTGCCGCAATCACTGAGAGCCGCGGGAAGATTGGATCTAACCACCGCTTCACGTGATATCGGGCCGGACTCGGACATAGGAGCACGGGAGGGGCCGCAGCCCCAACCGCAGCGATGAGTGGTTTCAAAGAATCCACCAGGCGGCGCAGCAGCGGAGTCCCCGGCGCCACCGCCGACGACAGCAGACGCTGTCCGGTCTCCGGCGCTACCGTGGCCATAATCTCCTCTTCCAGAGCCGGATCCAGCAGCATCACCGGCAGTTGCCCCTCGTTGTCCAAGAGCGGCTGCACCAGGCGGCGGCCCATCGACTGCCGCGCGGCTTCCACCAGTGCCTCCAGGCTCCGGTTCATGGGCGCGGTCTCCACCAGCGCCTCCAAAATCGCTCCCAGATCGCGAATCGAAACCCGCTCCCGCAGCAACTGCTCCAGCACCCGGCCCACTTCGCCCAGGCTCAGCAGCTTCGGAACCAGCTCCTCCACCAGCTTGGGATGGCTCTCGTTCAGCGAATCCATGAGACGCTTCACCTCCGCGCGGCTCAGAAGCTCCCAGGCATGGCGCCGGATGAGTTCTCCCAAATGTGTGGTGATGACCGTAGGCGCATCCACCACCGAGTACCCCGAGGCGATCGCCTGGTCTTCCAGATTCGGCTGAATCCAGATGGCCGGCACGCCAAACGCAGGCTCCCGCGCCTCTTTGCCCGGCAACGGCCGGCGCTTGGGATCGGCCGAGACCGCCAGCATCTGCGGACCCTCCGTCTGCCAGCGCCCAATCTCCAGCCCGCGCATCGAGAACACATACTCCCGCGGCTTCAGCCGCAGATTGTCCGAGATATGCACCGGCGGCACCAGGAAGCCCAACTCCGCCGACAGGTGCCGGCGCAGGGTGCGCACCCGGCTCAGCAGCTGTCCGCCCTGCTTCTCGTCCACCAGGGGAATCAGCTGGAACCCGATCTCCAGGGTCAAGTCCTCCAGCTTCAGCAGTTGCGTCACATCGGACGCCGCTGTCTGCTCCGGCTTCTTGGCCGCGGCCGCGACCGGCATGCCTTCCACCAGCGCTGGTGCCACTGCCGCCATCGCGCCCACCCGCCGCGCTGCCACAAACAAGCCCGCCGCCACCATCAGGAACGCAAACTTGGGCAGTCCCGGAATCAGGCACAGCGCCGCCGAGATCGCGCTGGCGATATACAGCGTCGAAGGCCGCGCAAACAGCTGTGCCCGGATCTCCCCGCCCAGCAGACCCGCCGAGTTGGCCCGGGTCAGGGTGATGCCACCCGCCACCGAAACCAGCAGCGACGGAATCATGGTCACCAGACCGTCGCCCACCGTCAGAATGGTGTACGTCTTGACCGCCTCGCCGAGCCCGATGCCCTGTTGCAGCGTTCCAATCAGCAAGCCCGCAATGATGTTGATGGCCGTAATCAGAATCGTGGCCATCGAATCGCGCTGGTTGAAGCGCGCCGCGCCGTCCATGGCGCCGTAAAACTCCGCCTCCCGCGCAATCGCCTGCCGCCGCCGCCGTGCCTCCGCCTCATCGCTGCGCCCCGCGTTCATGTCCGCGTCGATGGCCATCTGCCTACCGGGCAGAGCATCCCGCGTGAAGCGCGCCGTCACTTCGGCG
>CBJOJD010000329.1:0-6408 GCA_966443485.1 uncultured bacterium
TTTCCGCCAGCAGCGGGAAGAATAGCCCCGTGGAGATCCTCGCCGGCGTCTGAAGCCGTGCCTGCCTCTGCCACTCCGGAGCAGGTGCGGCGCCTCCTCGCCACTGGCAAGGAGAACGATTCGCCCAGCCGGGAGCTGGCGCGTGCCATCGAGGACGTCGATCACGCTTATTTCGGAGCTGGCAGCCCCCACCCGTTTACGGCGGTGCTCGTGAACCGGGCCGATCGCTATCTGCGCGGCGGAGATCATTCGTCCTTCAATCACGAAGGGTTCGCCGCGGTGCGCTTTACCGAATGGAGGGAGGACTATAACCATCAGCACCAAAATGTGGTTCTTCCCCCCTCTGGTTCTCATACGCCGATCCTCGGCGACCTGTTGGAGTGTGTAGACTTCCCTTACGTGACAAAGGTTGCTCGGCTGAACGCAGCGGTGCTGGCCACGCTCGCCGCGGCACCGGGCCAGCCCACGAAAGTAACTATCGACACGCAGCGGCTCGAGAACGGCACGACTCTCCGGTGGGCAGCGGCCCCCGGAACCGTAGACCACTATGAGCTGCTGTGGCGGCAGACCACCGCATCTGATTGGGAGTACAAGCAGGACGTGTCACCGGCAGCTGGTTCCGAAGAAGTCAGCGTCACCGTACCCATTTCCAAGGACAACGTCATCTTCGGTGTGCGCGCCGTCGATGCCGCCGGGCACCGCGGCCTGGCAGTAGTGCCGTGACTGCGGTAAGGGGGCGAAGAACAGGTTTCGATGACACCTTTGCGCCGCACGATATACCCTGGGAGCACTGATGCCAAGGATGGGGTCCACACCGCTATCGTTTCCGGAGTTTAAGGGGGCCACGCGCCAATTGGTGCTGGTGAACCTGGGAAGCTATTTTGTCTATCTGCTGCTAAGCCTGGCCCTTCCTGCGCTTGCCAATCAGCTCGTCATGGCCTTGGGTTTCATTCCCTCGAGCTTCCTTCATGGACTGCTGTGGCAGCCTCTGACGTATAGCTTTGTCCATACGGCGATGATCGGAACGCTGTTCGAACTGCTCTCGCTGTGGTTCTTGGCGAGCTTCCTCGAGAACTTCCGTGGATCTGCCTGGGTGATGGGGCTGTATGCCGCATCGGTTGTGGGCACGGCGATTTCCGCAGCCATCATCTTCGCCGTTGCGCAGGGTCTGGGCCACCCCATTCTTCAGATTCCTCTCATGGGCTGCATGGGCGGAATCTTCGGGCTCCTGATCGCCATCGGCGTGCTCTATGGCGATATCGAGTTTCTGCTCTTCTTCGCGATCGGTATCAAGGCCAAGTACCTGGCCATCATCTACGCCTTGATCTCCTTCGCCATGCTCTTCAGCGATAACCGGATGTACGCATTCGCGCAGTTGGGCGGAGCTTTGGCGGGATTGTTGTTTGTGCGTCTTGCCCCGAGTCGTGGAGTGTCCTTTGCGTTAAGCGAGAAATGGTACGGGCTGCGCAACGGTTACTACCGCTGGAAGCGTCGTCGCGCTGGGCGCAAGTTCGAGGTCTACATGCGCAAGCAGGGACGCACTGTCCGGTTCGACGGCAATGGCCGGCCCATTGAAGACGATCCAAACGACAGGAGCCGCTGGAACTAAGCCATTCCTAGCACTCGAAAGCCATCGCAAAGGTCCGGTCCGCGGCTGTTTCAACTTCTCAGTGCGAAGATGGCAGCGTAATCCTCGCGATAACCAGCCGGATCCTTCGCCGCTGATTTTCTGAGTCGCGGACCGCTTTCTCAAGATGCGAAATGCTCGCAGGAATAAATTCCCTCGCCTGCGCTTGTTAACACTCCTGTAACGCCTCATTCACACCCCGCGTCGATACAGAGATCATGGCTGCATCTCTGTCATTCTCGTGTTGAGTTGAGGCGGACCGTGAACAGGATCTCCCGATTGTTTTCATCACTCCTATTTTTATTGCTCATTCTCATCGGACTCGATCTGGCGGGCTCCTGGCATATTCGGCACCATCTCGACCCGGAACCAGCTCAGTCGCCCATCAGTGGCCAAGCGGATGGAACCACGGCAGGCGATCGCGACAGGATCGCCGAAATCAAAAGCTTCCGGCTTTGGGCTACAGCGTCGGAGATTGCCGCGCTGGGGCTGGGTGGCATTCTCTGCGCACTTGGTCTATGGATACGTCTCCGCTCGGCGAGAGAAGAAAGAGCTCGCGAGCACGCCGAGCGGGAACTGGACCGGGAACGTCGGGAACTTGAAAAGCGCATCGACGAGCGAACGCGAGAGCTTCGCTGCGAAGTTGAAGAGAGGCGACGCGCGGAGGAACTTAACCGCGGTCACAAGCAAGTTCTGGAGATGCTGGCAGGCACCTCCGAGCACACGATCGAAGATATCCTGAATCGGCTTGCAGCCAGCGTGGCGTCCCAGCGGCGTAGCTGGGAGTGCTCCATCCACCTGGTGGAAGGCGCGACCTTGCGGCTGGCGGCCAGCTCCGAAGTGAGCGAAAAGTTGAAGCGCTATTTGGCGAGCATCGGCGCCGACTTTCCGGATGCGCCCGAGAGTCAGGCTTGTGCCAGTGGTCAGCCATGTGTGACGGCCAAGCTCACGGAAGCGCGGCGCCCGTGGAGCGAGATGCTGGTTGCCAACGGAATTCTCTCGGCATGGTCGATGCCGATCCGCGTTGATGCTGCTTCTTCGGTAGCCGGCACGCTGACCGTCTACACGCGTTTGCAGACCTCGCCCAGCGACCGTGATCTGGAACTGCTGGAGACGGCCGCCAAGCTTGCCGGGCTGGTGATTGATCATCGACGCATCCACGCTGAGCTTATGCGCAATGCCTATCAGGACGCACTCACCGGAGTGGCGAATCGCCGAGCCGGAGAGCTGGCCCTTGCCTCTGCGATCGATAGAGCCAGTCGCGCCAGCGAATCAGTGGGCGTTCTCTGGATCGACCTCGATCGCTTCAAGCGCATCAACGATCAGCACGGCCACAGTGTAGGCGACGAGGTGCTACGCACGATCGCCGATCGCCTCCGTGTGCATCCGCTTGTTACAGGCGGCGTAGCTCGCATGGGCGGCGATGAGTTTCTCGTCTTGCTTACCGGGGAATCCGGACGCGGCGATCTGACCGAGTCCGCACGGCGCCTGGAGGCGGAGATTTCACTGCCGATCCGGGTGGGAGCAACGACCGTCACGACCACAGCGAGCATCGGCATCTCAGCTTATCCGCAGGACGGCACCGCCATCGACATCCTCGAACGAAACGCGGACTTTGCGATGTACCGCGCCAAGTCTGCCGGTTCAGGAACCTGCCTCTACTCACCGGCGCTCAGCGCAGAAGTGCAAGACACGATTGAAATGGAAGAGGCGCTCTCGGTGGCGCTGGAGCGGAACTACCTCCGCGTGCACTATCAGCCCCTCTTTACCTCGGAAGGGCGACTCTTTGGCTACGAGGCGCTGCTGCGCTTTGAGCATCCCAAGCTGGGGAATGTTCCGCCTTCGCGCTTTATCCCCATCGCCGAAGAGACACGGCAGATTGTGCCCATCGGGAACTGGATCTTGCGCGAGGCCTGCCGGCAACTGCAAACCTGGCGCAAGAGCGGATTGCCTCCAGTGCGCATGAGCGTCAACATCTCGGCTCTACAGTTCGTACGCGCAGACTTTGCGGAGAATGTGGAAGCGCTGCTGGCTGAGACCGGCCTCGACCCCGAGTACTTGACCCTGGAGTTGACCGAGTCGGTGGTGATGGAGGACTACGCTTCCGTTATCCGCCAAATGAATCTGCTCAAGGAATGCGGGGTGCGCATTGCCATGGACGATTTCGGCACCGGGTACTCTTCATTGAGCTACATTCACCGTCTCCCTATCGATGTATTGAAGATAGACCGCTCCTTCATAGACCGCATCGCCGAGCCGGAGGGCACCCGTCCCATCGTCGAAGCAGTCATCGCCATGGGCCGGCATTTAGGGCTCGCGATTGTGGCCGAGGGTGTGGAGACGGAGGAGCAGCATCGCATTCTGCGCCAGGCAGGATGCCAGGGTTTCCAAGGCTATCTCTTTGCCCGGCCCGTCCCGGCGGAGCAGGCTGAGCGTTTGCTTTGGGCCAATCTGCCTATGTGGGCGGCGGCGCCACGGATGCAGGGTTCGCCGGCTCTGGCAAACGTCATCGCCTGACATAGCTGTCCCATTCTGGGTCTGCTCTACAAATCGCTCCGGATCTGCTTGCTCCAAAACAGAGACTCTGCAATGCTAGACACATCACGCACACTTATGACCTGCGCTTGCAGGGTTCTGGGGATTGCGGCGGCATTCGCCGTTGCATCTGTGCGGAGCGGATTCAAGCAGCTTTGGTCCCAAATGCTCGACCACCGGGCCTTGCCGTAGCCGTATCCGTCAAGGGGTTGAGGGACAATGTGGACGATGAGTCGGCGCCAGATGCTGCGTGCAGTGGCGCTCGCCGCAGGCAGTGCGGCCATTCGCAATCCGCTCTCGTTTGCTGGCCAGGCAGTGTTGGGCAGCGCAGACGATCGCTTCCTCGACGACCTCGAACGGCAAGCATGTCTCTACTTCTTTGAACAAGCCAGCCCTACCACCGGCCAGGTACTCGACCGGGCCCGCAACGATCTCAACGGAGCACGCGACTCGCGCCGCATGGCCAGCATTGCTGCTACCGGCTTCGGCCTGACCGCGCTTTGCATCGCCGATCATCGCGGCTATCTGCCCCACGCCCAGGTCGTAGAGCGGGTACGCACCACACTGGAGTGGCACCTCAATCATCTGCCCGAGGTGCACGGATTCTTCTATCACTTCACGGATGTGGAATCGGGCAAGCGGTGGCGCGACTCCGAGTTGTCGTCCATCGATACATCCCTGCTGTTATGCGGTGTGCTCACCGCGCGCGCCTACTTCTCCGACGCCAAGATCCAGTCTCTGGCTCAACAGATTTATGAGCGAGTGGAGTGGCCTTGGATGCTGAACAACGGCGCTACTTTCTCTATGGGCTGGGATCCGGACAGCGGCTTTCTGGCTTCGCGCTGGAGCCACTACTGCGAGCTCATGATGATCTACCTGCTCGCGATCGGCTCTCCCTCTCATGGTGTCTCTCCAGATCACTGGAACAACTTCACCCGCCCGGTGATGGAGTACCGCGGTCTGCGCTACATCAGCGGCGAAGACCCGATCTTCGCTCACCAGTACTCGCAAGCCTGGTTCGACTTCCGCGGCAAGCGCGATGCCTACGCCAACTACTTTGAAAACTCGGTGCTGGCCACCAAGGCGCACCGTGCCTTCTGCCTCGCCATGCCCAGCCGCTACAACGAAGAGTACTGGGGCATCTCGGCCTCCGACTCCAAGCGCGGCTACACGGTGTGGGGCGGACCGCCCTCCCGCGGCATGATCGATGGCACCGTGGTTCCTTGCGCGGCGGCCGGATCGCTGGCCTTCCTGCCCGCCGAGTGCATCAGCATGCTGCGCAATTTGCGCACCCGTTATGGCGCACAGGCGTGGGGACGCTACGGCTTTGTCGATGCATTTCATCCTGCGGCGAACTGGTACGACTCCGATGTGCTCGGCATCGATCTTGGCATCGGCCTCATCATGGCTGAAAACCTGCGCTCTTCCATGGTTTGGGAGACGTTCATGCGGAATCCTGATGCCCAGCGTGCCATGCAGCTGGTCGGCTTCCGGGCGGAGAGCCGCGCCTAGTCTCCAGCTCTGACCTAAGCGGCCTCGGCCGATCCGGGCCGCTGGAATGCTCCGCTTGCCTCCTTGACCACTGAGAACAAGGCATGAAATCTGACCGCTCCCAGCGGGGAACGGCGTCTGCTCAGGCGCAATCCGGGTATAATCGCCGAGACACGATAAGAACAGAAGCAGTAAGCAGTTCCTTCTTCCCAGGCGTTTCCTTCCCCTCACGAAAACGCAGTTAACAATCAGGAGCAACCATCATGCCCATGGGCTCTCAAGGACGCCTGCGCGGTGTTGCCTGCAGTGTGGCCATCGCTGCCGCCTTCTCTTTTTCCGCTGCTGCACAGACAGCCGCGCTTGATTCTCACGTTGCCTCGGTAAATCATCCTTCTGCCGGCGCTGCTGTTTCTCCGGCGGAGCGGCAAGCACTCGTAACCAACTACGGCAAGTTACCCATCAGCTTTGAAGCTAACCAGGGGCAGACAGACAAGCAGGTGAAGTTTCTGGCTCGGGGAAGCGGCTACGGGCTGTATCTGACCGGACAGGAAGCGGTGCTGACACTGCATGCGGGCGGCGCGGCGCACGATGCGATGAAGCCGCTGGACAAGATGCATGCACTGCCGGCGGGGAAGACGGATGTGGTGCGCATGCAACTGCGCGGGGCGAATCCGGAGGCGCAGGCAGAAGGCGTCGATATGCTGCCGGGCAAGGTGAACTACTTCACCGGCAAGGATCAGTCGCAGTGGAAGACC
>CBJOJD010000330.1:0-6383 GCA_966443485.1 uncultured bacterium
GTGATCGGCACTGGCGCGGCCGGCCTCGCGGTATTTCTGCTGCGCGCCATTGCCTTCTTCACTAACATCTTCTACTACCACCGTGTCAGTATCGCGATGGTCGGGCCCGCCGGCTCGACGCTGAACGGTTGGATCATGCCATGGGTGCCGGTGGTGGGCGGACTGCTTGTGGGCTTCATGGCCTACTACGGATCCGACAAGATTCGCGGCCACGGCATTCCGGAGGCTATTGAAGCGATCCTGCTGCGGGGTGCACGCGTCGAGCCCAAAGTAGCGGTGCTCAAACCGCTGTCCGCGGCCATCGCTATCGGCTCCGGCGGACCATTTGGCGCGGAGGGTCCGATCATTATGACCGGCGGTGCCTTCGGCTCGCTGATCGCCCAGTGGTTCAAGCTGACCGATGCGGAGCGCACCACACTGCTGGTGGCGGGTGCAGCAGCCGGCATGTCGGCCACCTTCGCTGCTCCCATCGCCGCGATTCTGCTGGCCGTGGAGCTGCTGCTCTTCGAGTGGCGGCCGCGTTCCCTGGTGCCCGTAGCCATCGCCAGCGTCACCGCCGGAGCGCTGCGCATCTACTGGCTGGGCGCCGGACCCATCTTCCCCGTGCAGTTGCAGTCCCATCTGAACTTGGAGCAACTGCTGCTGGTGTCCGTACCCCTCGGAATGGTCGTCGGATTAGCAGCCGCCTTTCTAAGCCGCTTGATGTACGGGCTGGAAGATCAGTTCGAGCACCTCAGCGAAAAGCTGCACATCCACTGGATGTGGTGGCCTGCCATCGGCGGTTTGGGCATCGGCATCGGAGGCATCTTCTTTCCGCGTGGCCTGGGCGTCGGGTATGACAACATCGCCGAAGTCCTGCGCGGCAATGCTCCGCTGTCTCTGATCCTGGGCATCCTCATCGCCAAGTCATTGATGTGGGCCTTCTCGCTCAGCTCCGGCACCTCGGGCGGCGTGCTCGCACCGATCTTGATGATCGGCGCCGCGATGGGCGAAGGCTTCGCTCAACTGGCGCATCTGCCCGCCGAGACCCAGGGATTATGGGCGCTGATGGCCATGGGAGCAATGCTCTCCGGCGCATTGGGCGTGCCGCTCACGGCCGTGCTCTTCTCGCTGGAACTGACCCACGCCTTCCCGGCACTGCTGCCCCTGATCCTGACCTGCACAGCGTCGTACATCGTCACGTGCCTGATCATGCCGCGTTCGATTCTCACCGAGAAGCTGAGCCGCCGCGGATACCATCTTTCGCGTGAATACGGCGTCGATCCGCTGGAGATCATCTCCGTGGCCGACGTCATGCAGCCCCTCGCACCAGGCGAAGAGCATAACGAGCCCCTGCCTGCCACTTACGCCTACGACGATCAGACCTGCCGCGCTGTTGCCGAAGAGATGGCGACCACTGGAGTTCTGACCATGGTGGTCGTGGATCGCGAAACCGGAAAGATCTGCGGCAGCGTCGGCGCAGCTGAGCTACTCATGGGACGCAAGCGCGCAGTGGAGCGGGAGTCGCAACGCCGCATCTGGTTGCAGCTGCAGCCACGGGGAGGGCGCGAGGAATCCAATTCTGCCCGGCTGGATCTCGGGGAGAATGAATCCTCCTAAGCTGCTGCTTGGTTGCAAGAAGAAGAGCGCACAGGCCATCCCTGTGCGCTCTTGGTTTTTGCACGCAGTCACGTGCACCTGTTTACCAGCGATAGATGGTGAGGTTGTCGAGAAACGCAGTCGAAGTGCTCTGCGTAGTCGCGCCGTCAACTTGGAAGTTGGTGAGCAGGGTCGAGCTCCAGCCCAGAGCAAACGACGAGGGAACCGTGATGTTCAGATCCTGCTCGACATTGTCCAGCCACACCGCGTTGTACGTCACGTTACCGCTGTCATCGCGCGTGTAGCTGATTTGCACGTGATGCCACGCGTTGGCGCTCCAGTTCTGGATGTTGCAGGGCTGGGTGGAGTTGATCCACACATCAGAGAAGTTGGTGGGCGTGCCCGCGTTCTCCGTATAGTCCCACGTCTTGCTCCAGCCATCGCACTGGAAGCCGTAGATGACCGTCTGGCCATTGGCCGTGACCTGGTTCATATCCAGCTCCAGGTTGGCGACGCCATTGACCGGAGCAGCCAGATAGATCCATCCGTCATACAGGAAGTTATGCGCCGAGACGTCCGCGCCCCAGGACACGTAATAGCGCTCGCCGCTGTAGTTCGTGAAGGTGGAGTAGAACTGGCGGGCCGATCCGCTCAAAGCAGGCGTCGCCACCATGCTCATCGTGCCGGTGGATGTGCCCGAGCCAGTGGCGCTGTCGTTATCCGCTCTCCAGTTGCTCAGGTTCTGGATGCTGTTCACCGCGATGGCCGTCGAAGGCACAGAAGCCAGCGGCGAAGGCATCACCGTGATGTTGACGTCAGCCACGCACGAGGCACCCTGGTTACCCCAAGACTTCACGTGCAGAACGTGTGAGCCCAATGAAGCGCTTACCTGGGCATTCACCTGCGTGCTGTTGACGATCGTGGTGTTGCTGCTGCTATCCAGCGAGTAGCCCATCGCGGTAACTGTCTGCGACGAGCAAGGAGATGCCGCGGCGACCAGGTTGAAAGGAGAGACCACCTTCGCGTTGTTGCTGGGAGTGGTCACGGTAACGCTTGCAAATGCGGGGAATGCAGAAGCGAGCAACGTAAGGCAGAGAGAAAGAGATACTTTGTTCATGTGTGAGCCTCAACCATCGGCCCAGATCGCACACCGGCGTGCAAGATCGCACATGCTGGAGCCATTGCGCACACCTCGGACGTACGGAGGCCTGGCCTGGCTCTCTGTTTCGATCTACTCGATTGCTTAATCCTGGGTTGTTAACTCGAAGGTAAGGCCCTAGGTGGTTACCGTCAATGTACTAAGGTCATCAGCGAAATTTTAAAGTTTCGCCTAAATCTGCCGACGACGCTTGGAAATTTCTCAATGATCGCTGGCCGACAAAGCCAGCTGCGCTAGCGCGCGATGAGATACATCAGCCAGCTCAAGACAATCGCCGAGCCGACAAACAGAACAAAACAATAGGCACCGTAACGCAGCATACGCTGCGGCGTGTCGCGCATGGTGATGCCAAAAACGGTCGAAGCACAGAGCGCAAACAGCAGCACCGCGGTGAAGTGGGAAGGGCTCATCACAGAGGCTTCCTCCCGGTGCGCAGATTGTGTGCATCCACTGCTGCGATCACGTTCAGCAGACCGGCAACCACGATGAAGCGCGATCCCCAGTCAGCGGTAGTAACGGTGACCTGAACGGAACCCAGTCCCAGAGCGCGGCTCACAAAGTAGAGCAGCCCATTGCCCAGATCGCCCACCATGCACAAGATGTCGAGTATCTCGTGGCCGCTGGAGTAGATCTTGCCCTGCATCATCAGGCCAAGCACAAACATTCCGAGAATCGACAGGCTCAGCAGCGCTCCCCGTCCCCACTTGCGCAGCAGGAAGTGGCCAGCACCGGGTACCAGCCATCCGGCGATCAGAGGCAGATAGACGAATCCCTGAGACGCGGGCTTAGAAGGCGCTGTGCCGATCCGGTTTTGCGGGGTTGCCATTCCTTTTTGACTATAACGCACGAGGCTGGCCAAAAGCGGGTAGAGAACAAGGAGTAGAAGCAGGCACGAGCCACTTACTTCGCGACTAGATCCTCACCAGCTCTCGTTGAATCTTTCCCGTCACCCAGGCCTTGCCCGGTGCAGTGAGCATATCGATCTCGCTGCGCACGCCGAACTCAGGCAGATAAATTCCCGGCTCGACGGAGAAGCACGTGTTGGGCAGCAGAAGCCGCTCGTCGTGTGTCTCGAGATTATCGAGGTGGGCCCCCGGGCCATGGATCTCGGTCGCGATATTGTGCCCGGTGCGATGCGTGAAGTAGTCACCGAAACCGGCGCTGCGAATCACGTTGCGCGCAGCATCGTCGGCCTCGAAACCGTGGATGGGCTTGCCTGCTGCAAACGCCGATTGCACCACTGCGATAGCTGCATCGCGGGCATCGCGAACCGTCTCGAAGACCTGCTGCTCGCGCTCGCTGGGAGCGCGGCCAATCACCCCGGTCCAGGTGATGTCATAGAAGATGCTGTTGGGATTGCCGGTCTTGCCCCAGATGTCGATGAGGATGAAGTCTCCATCGCGGATGGCCGAGGATTGATCTCTGGTCGGCTCGTAATGCGAGTCGGAGCTGTTGGCATTCACGCTGACGTTCGGGCCGTTCTCCCACACCAGTCCTTCGCAGCGCATCGCGTTGGCCAGCCACTCCATCATCTCGAACTCGGTGAGCGAAATGGCAGGGCCGGCGGCGGGCCGGACAGCGCGCCCAATCTTCTGCCAGGCCTCATCCAGAATCCGGTCGATGGCCTTCTGGGCTACCGCGTGACTGGCCATCTGCTCCTCGGTAAGAACCGCCTCGAAGCGGCTCACCAGATCGGCCGAGCTCACAACCTGCTTGCCCAGCGAACGCAAGAACTCCACCGTGCCCGCGTCCACCATGGACACATACATGATGGCGTTGTTGGGCGAGTACTGCATGGCGATGCGTCCAGAATCGCGCAGCATCGCCTCTAATCCCGCGAACAGCTCCTGCCAGCTGGAGTAGAGACCCTTGGAGCCCGGCAGGGAATCCAGGCGGCCCTGCTCGATGCGGTGCACCAGTTTGCGAGGCTCTCCAGTGGCCGGCACAAAGTAGTACCAGCGGCGCGTGATGTGCGCCTTGGGATCCAGACCCAGAATGTGCTCGCCAATGGGATCGCGGTGGTGGTGATCGTAGAAGAGCCAGCCGTCACAGCCGGCCTCGCGCACGGCAGCCTGAATCGCAACGAGGTTCATGCCGCCATCATACCGGGAAACGGGGATGAACTAAGGCAGGCACTGGCGTTGCCCTGCCTCCTGCTTGGGCCCGGCAAAATGCGGGCGCAGCCGCCTGGCAGCTAGAGAGCCGCCATGGCGCTGCTCTGATCTGCGAACAGGCCGGCGTACTTGGTGATGCCGACCATGGTGAAGACCTTGGTGAAGTGAGGAGAGAGGCCGTAGGCGTACACCTTCTGGCCGGAGTTGGAGGCCTCGATGAGCATCTGGATCACCAGGGCGATGCCGCTGGAGTTGATGTAGTCCACCTTGGTGAAGTCCAGCAGGATAATCTTGGTTGTCGCTTTGGGCAGCGATTGATAGGTGCCCAGCACCGCCTCCTTGGAAGTGCTGGCGATGTCTCCCTCAAAACGAATCACGGCCACAGGATGGCCGGCAGGGGAAGTGATCTGGTCAACACGCGACTTGGTTTCGCTCTGCACGATCGGTACTCTCCGGAAATTCTCTTTATTCAGTAGGGGGATCCAGGCGAATCACTAGCCGGACGTAACTGCTGCGGCCGTTGGTGCCGGCCACCCACTCGGCCTCGTCCACCAGCGCCTGGATCAGAAACATGCCCATGCCGCGGGGATCTTCCTCGCCATGGATCTTCTTATCAATATCAGGTTTGGGGGGAAGATTCTTGAGGCCCTTGCCATCGTCCATGACCTTGACTTCCAGAGCGTCCTCTCCGGCAGAGAGAACCACCCCCACCGAAAGCCCCTCATTGAGCCGATTGCCGTGCTCAATGGCGTTGATGCAGGCCTCGGCCACCGCAGTCTTCAGATCTTCGATGCGATCCTCACGGAAACCCATGAGTTTGGCCACCGACGCCGCCGTGCTCATGGCCACTTTTTCGTAGCCCAGGCGCGAGGGTAGCCGTACTTCCACATTGGCGGACTTTCTGCCGCTCATGCCGCTGCTCCCTGGGCCGGATCGGTCTCGCTTAGGCGGCATAACACGAATGCCGTCATGTCGTCCCCCTGCGGGCCGCCTTCCACAAATTCCTCAATGGCTGTCCACAATGCCTTGAGAATACCATCGGCTTCCCAAACCCGACATTGAGAAAAATGTTGCAACAGGCGTTCTGGACCAAACTCTTCATCGCCCCGGAAGGCCTCGGTAAGTCCATCGGTATACAGCAGTAATCGCGAACCCGGGGGGAACGGGCAGCGCTCCGCCTGGTAGCGCATGCCGGGCAGCAGGCCGAGGGGGGTGCCGGCGGCGTCGAACTGGCAGGTGCTGCCGTCAGGGTGCACCACAAAACCCGGGTTGTGCCCGGCATTCACGCTCTCCAGCTCACCCTTTTCCGGATACACACGCAGGCAGATAGCCGTCACATAGCGCCGGCGGGCCTCTTCGCCCTCCTGCCAGTGATGCTGATTCATGCGCGTGGCCAGCTCGTCCAGCGGAATGCCGGTGATCGCCATGGCTCGAAACGCCGACCGGAAGCTGCTCGACATCAACGCCGACGCCAGTCCCTTGCCGGCCACATCCGCCACCGCGATCAGCAGGCTGCCGTCCGCCAACGCCAC
>CBJOJD010000331.1:0-6372 GCA_966443485.1 uncultured bacterium
AGCGAGAGCTGCAGCCCGAGATCCGGCTGGATCGCGTCCATGGCGACGCGCAACGATCCTGCGCCAAGAGCGGCGGCAAACTCGTCGATTAGTTCGGCGAAGCTGCGATTCAATTCTCCGCGCTGCAGTGACTCGAGCCGGCGAGAGAAGATGCCCAGCAGGAAGAGTCTTTGCCATAGCGCGTAATTGCGATTGAGCACGAGGCGCACGACGAAGTCGCGAATCGCCCAGAAGTGACAATGCAGAGGCAGTTGTTCTTTGCTGCGGTCATCCCAGGTAATCACATGACCACTGGCCGGATTGGGGTCAACCAGCTTGGGATCGAGGAGCACGAGGCGAGCCGCTTCAGGACAGGACAAGGAAAGCGGCTGCTCACGCAGCTCATCGATGGTATGCACCGTGCGAGGGTAGTTGCTGCACGTGGTGGAGAGATGGTCTTCTCCCAGCTCCGACTGGATACGGCAGAGGCGTTCCTGGGTCAGGAAGGGGCAGTCGCCCGAGTCGAGCATCTTCACCGAGGCGAACTCTGCCCCCAGACATGAGTCAGCGCGAGGCTCAGTGCGCAGCACATGCGTCTGCATCAGGACCTTCAACGGCCCTTCCTCCACCGCCTGGTAGCGCTGGAAGGTGGGCTCGTCGATGGACACTCGCCACCCCACGCAGCACGAGTCTTCGCACTGCGGGCCGATGCACTGAAAGCGGTCGGCGTAGAGGGGACGAATTAGCGGAGTCTTACGCATGCTTTTCTCGCGGTGATCCGCTCACGCGGATCTGATCGCTAGTTCAAGCTCTCCTGGGCGGCCGGCCGGTAGTCGGTCGGGTGCAGAGGCACGGAGACGGTGGGCCGCACGTTGCGCAGCAGAATCGAGACTCCGCGGGCGCCTTCCATCCCGCTCTCGGCGAGCAGGGAGTGGGCCATGTTCAGAAACTCGGGATGATGTTCGAAGTGGCGCGAAGCTGCCTGTACGGTGTGGACCACGTGTTCCTTGGCGAAGTTCGACCCGTGATAGCCGGCTACACCGATCAGGAGGCCCTTCATCAGGGTCAACTGCCCCAGCAGCATGGAAAACTCGCGCTTGAAGTTGGGCTGGGTGCCGTTGCGCATGGTGTCCTTGCCGAAGGGGAACTGGCAACGAACGATGGTGTTGACCAGGTAGTTCTCGAGAATGTAGGGATGGCGGGCGAAGAACGGCGCGTAGTAGCGGTCGTGCGCCAAATCGTATTGATGAGTCAGGCTGGCCAGGGTCGCGGTGGGGCTGTTGCCGATGCCGGTGGTAAAGGCCTGCACGCACTCGGCGAAGCGCGGAGTGCGCAGGGAGCGGTTGAGCAACATGCCGGCCAGGCGCAGCACGACATCCAATTGCCCGGAGGAGTCCATGGGCAGTGTTTCCATGGGGGCGCGCAGATTACCGGCGGCAACGGTGACCTCGAAGTCGATGAGGAAGTCCAGGATCTTGCGATCCAGTTCGCCAGCCGCAATCGAATCCAGGCGCTGGCAGAAGACGTTGAGCAGGAAGAGCCGCTGCCAGAGCGGATAGTTGCGATTCAGGACCAGGGCCAGCACCGACTTACGGATGGGCCAGAACCATCTCTGCAGATCGGCAGAGGAGGGGGAGGTGTTTTCAGCAGCGGCAGCGTTCTCCGCGACGGAGCTCATCTGCAGTTCAGCGGGATTGGTGCGCAGCAGATCCGGATCGAGCAACACCAAACGGGCTGCCTCAGGGCAGGAGAGCGTTAGAGTCGCCTCTTGAAGGCCGTCGATGGAGTGCACGATGCGAGGATAGGTGGCGCAGGCGTGGGGCAGAACCTCTGGCCCCACTTCGTTGTGGACACGGCACAGGCCTTCCCCGGAGAGCATCGGGCACTGCTGAGTGGCGGCATCGAGGCGAATGATGGCGAAGGGAGAGTTGCTGTTCGAATCGCCCACGGCCCCAGCAGTCGCCGGCTTCTCTGCGATGCTGGCTTCCACCAGCGTGCGCAACGGACCGGCGGGCAGGTGGGCCAGCCTTTCGGCGTCGGTACGAGTGATCGGAATGTTCCAATCCTTGCAGCAAGTATCTTCGCAATCAGAGCCGACGCAGCGGAAGCGCTCCGAGTATTGAGTGGGGCCAGTGACCTGATGAGCCAAAGTAGATTCCTCAGGCACACGAACCTCAAGGGCACGTGTGCGGACGAGGAGTTGAATGCATCTGGGCCACCGGCGAAGCGCCTCCTCGATGAGAAAGCTCTAAGAAATCCGGCCAGCGCGGGATGGATGTCCGCCTACTTTAGATGCGGGAATCCCACCCGCTGCTCCAGTTCGCGCAGCCGCGGATCGCCACGCAAGGGATCGATGCAGGGATCGATCAATATGTAGGTCAAGCCCTTGTCATGGGCCTGGTAAGCCTTGTTGAGCCACTCGAAGGCGCTGTCATTCTGCTTGAGGCCGGCATAGATCAAGGCAATCTCATAGCGGCCGATGCCGGAGGTGTCGACGAAGCCTTTCAGCTTCTCGATAGCGGCCAGCGCTTCGGCAGTAGAGCCCTCCCGCGCATAGGCATTGCCCATGTGTCCGATGGCGTGCGGAGCCTCCCCCAGCCGCTGGAACTCCATGATGCCGGTTTTGAAGTCGCCCTGCTCCACGTGGATGATGGCTCGCGGATAGAGCATCTGTTCAGGACTGGCGTTCAGCTCGGCAGCGTGGTTGATGGCCTGAAGGGCAGCAGCGTATTGCCGGTCAAAGTAGTAGTGGAAGGAGAGGTAGAGAAAGGAACGGCTGGAGGCAGGGTCGAGCTCCGAGGCAATTACGCCCTCTTCAACGGCGCGTTGCGTCTGTCCGTTGCGTTCCAGGAAGTTGGCGTAATTCCAGTGCACGTCTGCGGAGTTCGGGCCCAGCAGCAGGGCGCGTTCCAGCTCGCGTTGAGCTGTTGCCCAGTTCCACGATCCGTTCAGAGCAGCAAAGGCTAACGCCAGGTGAGGCTCGGGAAGACCGTCGTCCAGCTCGATGGCTCTCAAAGCCTCGGCGGTTTGGCGGCTGAAGGCCTCAGAGTAGGGCATCCAGCCGGCCTCGCCCATGCGCCCGTAGGCGTCGGCCAGCAGAGCATGGGCGGCGGCGTAGTTCGGATCAATCTGAATTGCGCGCTGGAACAGCTCGATGGCGTCCCGCGGGCTGGAGTTCCTCATGCGTTGCACGCCGTCCAGGTACAACTCCAGGGCCTTCGGATCGACCTGGTGAACGCGGCTGAGCCGGACACGCTCTGGAAAGGTGACCTCCACGCCGATTTGCTCCGCCATCGCCCGAGCCATATCGGTCTGCATCTGCAGCACGCCGGTCATATCGCGATCGTAGGTCTGCGCCCACACCCGGCTGCCGGTCTTTGCATCCAGCATCTCCATCTCGGCGTGGACCTGATCTTTGTGGCGCAGGATGGTGCCCTGCACCAGCAGATCGGCGTGCAGTTCCGCGGCGACCTGCTGCGCGGACTTGTTTGCGCCCTTGTACGTCATGGCCGAGCCGCGGGAGATCACGCGCAGCGCGTGGACCTGCCCCAGTTCGGTGATCAACCCTTCTGTGAGCCCATCGGAGAAGTAGTCCTGGGTGGCATCTCCAGAGACATTGCGCAAGGGCAGAACTGCGACGGTGCGCGACGGAGCATCTCGCAGACCGGTGGCGGCACCGCCTCCCCACTTCCAGAGCGCAAACAGGCCGGCCACGACGAGAGCCGCCATGACGCCGACGATGATCCAAGACGAGAGCTGCTGGTGGGGGGATGTATCTGCGGATTGACGAACAGGCGCTTCGGCGGGCATAACGACCACCTCAGATCGCATCGCCACTCGACACGGCCGGTCTTTCCTGCCGCAATCCAGCTTGTCCGCAACCACCAGGCGAGCAAGCGGTGCGCCGATTGGAGGCTCATCATAGCACAAGCTTGAATCGCCGGCCGAGAACCTTCCCGGCTCCCGTAGCAGGGATTCACGTGGCCAACACTTCCCGGAGCCGGTGTTGGTGCGACCGCAATCCTAGAAGGGCTTCTCGACGGGGAATGGTTCGGTTCGGAGCGAGCCGTCGCGCTGCTTGACCAGCATCTGCACCTTGCCCTCGGCAGCATCCAGCTCTTGTTTGCAGACGGCGGAGAGACCGACTCCCTCTTGGAACAGCTTGAGGGACTCCTCGAGGGGCAGGTCGCCTTTCTCCAACTGATCGACGATGGTCTCGAGCTTTTTGAGCGATTCTTCGAAGGTGGCCAAGGTGAGCTCCGTGCGCGTTTCTCTCATTGTAGGGGGCGGGAGAATTTTGTGCAGGGCTCTTGCTCCAGAACAGTTTTCGATATATCTTGAGATATATCTGAAATAGAACGGAGAACAACTTATGTTTCACACAGAATGGATGGAAAGCAAACGAGGCGGAAGGCCGGGCTGCGAAGAGCGCCATTTCGGCCGGCATCGCCATGGATTTCCGGATTTCATGGGCGGCCGCTTCGAGCGCGGGTTCGGGACGGGGCGGGAGCGGGTCTTCGACAATGGCGAGCTGCGGCTGGTGATTCTGCAGATGATTGCAGAAAAGCCGCGCCACGGGTACGAGATCATCAAGGCCATCGAGGAGCGGCTGGCGAACGCCTATGCGCCCAGTCCCGGTGTCGTGTACCCGACCCTCACGATGCTGGAGGAAGAGGGTTACGCCACGGTTGCCGCGGTGGATGGCAGCAAGAAGCTCTATGCCGCCACGGAAAGCGGCCAGGAGTATCTGAAGGCCAATCAGCCTCTATTGAAGGCCATCCTGCAACGGATGGAGCAGACCGGAAAGGCTTTCGGGCGCGGCAACTCCCCGCAGATCATGCGCGCCATGATGAACCTGAAGCTGGCCCTGCGGCTGCGCGTGGAACAAGGCAACCTGAACGCCGATCAGGTTCGCAAGGTCGCGGAAGCGATCGATGCAGCGGCCAGGAGTATCGGCGAGATTTGAGGAAGACTAGAGAGATGAACGCGAACAAGTCTTGTTTCGCGGATGCCTATGGCGAGGAGGTTCCCCTGCTGCAGGCACAGTTGCGCGGTCTGCGAAAGCTGGTGGGGGATCTGTTGATCGAAAACCAGAAGCTGCGCTTCGAGCTTGCCGGTGTGAAGACCGGGGCGGCTGCGGTTCATGCAATCCACAAGGGCGAGCCTGCGGTTTCGCGCGTGCCGCTCGCTCGCCGTAACGAAGAACAGGCGTCCAAGGCTTCGTAGATAGGCTGGAACGCTTCACCTGCTGCGGAGCCGAGCCGACTGCGACAGGCTCAAGCGCCAGCAGGAATGGAAGCGGCGTTGGGCAGCACACTGGCGATCACTTCGCCCGCGGCCGCATAGCGTCCGAAGGGAGCGCTGACCTGAACGCCTTGCACGTAGGGACGGACGGCGGCGAGCATCTCCTGCGCGATCTTGATGCCTTCTTGCCGGGCCGCTTCCGGCGTGTCGGCCTGGGCCATGCGCAGCATGATCTCCTCGGGCATGGAGACGCGCAGGTCATTCTTCATGAACTCCGCATTGCGCAGGCTGGTGAGCGGCCAGATCCCAGCGATTATCGGGATGCGGAAGCCTTGGATGCGCTCCAGGAAGCTTTCCAGCAAGGTGAGGTCGAAGACGGGCTGGGTGATCGCGTACTCCGCGCCCGCTTCCACCTTGTACTTGAAGCGGCGCAGCTCATGCTCGATGTCGGGTACGCCGGGATTGGCGGCGATACCGATGGTGAAGTTGGTGCTGCCACCGATGGAGTTGGAACCGATGTCGAGGCCGTGGTTCAGGCGCTGCACCATGTTCACCAGGCCGATAGAATCGACGTCGAAGACCGCGGTGGCGTCAGGATAGTTGCCCAGCTTGGGCGGATCGCCGGTGAGGCACAGGATGTTGTGCAGGCCGATGGAGGACGCGCCCAGGAGGTCGGACTGAATGCTGAGAATGTTACGGTCGCGGCAGGTGTAGTGCAGGACCGTGTCCATCGTGGTGTGCTGCTGGATCTGGATGCAAAGGCTCTGTGCGCTCATGCGCGCTGAGGCGCGGGGTGAGTCGGGCACATTGATGGCGTGCACTCCCAGCTGCGCCAGCAGGCGCGCGCCGTCGATCTCCTTGGTGCAGTCGATGCCGCGGGGCGGTACGATCTCCACCATGGTGATGAAGTGCTTGTGCTCGAGGAGAGCGCCGATGCGAGAGCGTTGGGCCAGGGGTGCCGGCGGCGTCTCGCTTTCGATGGTGACAACGACTTCGCCTTCGGTGACGCGCGCTTGAGCGTCGATCGCCCGCATTGCCGAGCGCATGGCCCGGATGTGATTGGGCGTGGTGCCGCAGCAGCCACCCACAATCTGGGCGCCGGCGCCGATGGCCTTGCGGGCGAAGCTGGCCATGTACTCCGGCGAGCAT
>CBJOJD010000332.1:0-6343 GCA_966443485.1 uncultured bacterium
GCCGGAAGCATTCGAGTCAATATTCCGTTCCGACGCCGTTTTCCATCGTGAACGTGGGTGCGGTGTCTGACTGTCCGTTTCCGCAGTGATTCGGATTCATCGCGGACTACTCCCGACAGTTACGCATTCTTTGCGCTAGCACTATCCTCACATTTCGCGTTCCAGTTAAGACCTGCTGGCGCGAAAGCTTGGGAAAGAGGGTTTATGCCAAATCTTGCAGGTTTCGGGTTTATTGGCGAGCTCTCAATCGATACAATTCGCGACTTGGTAAATAGCAAGCCCGTCCAGGTAGCTGGCGAATCGATCTATCCTCTGGGTGGTCCGTTTCAATTGACCGTTCCGCTGGCCGCCATCCCGGGCCTCGGTGCGGGCACTCTCCAAGTCGATTGCAAACTCGCGCCGGACGCCGTAGTCAGGACATCGGATTGCCAGCTCACGCTGACTCTCTCCAACGGCGCGGCTCTCTTCGGAGTGTACAGTGCTTTTCATCTTGGCGGCATAGCCACCGCCAGGGCATCTCTGGCCTTTGTGCCGGATCCTGCATTGCTGCCCTTCGGCATCATCCCCGCGGTTCTGCTTTCCTCCGCAAGTGCCAAGATTGCATTCGATTCGCAGTCGCAAACGCTTTTAGGGAATGCTTTCGGAGCCGCCAACGTTGCGCAGATCACAAGCGATCTTTCCAACGCGCTCCAGTCCTGGATTCGATCCCTCAAAGACCAAAGCTTCAACAGCTTCTCTTCAAGCGAATTCCCGTTTGCTCCCATGTTTCGCGTGGGATCACTTCCAGATCGACATTTCGCTGGAGCGCTGCGCTGAAAGCCTTTGCCACATCGGCTGGTGTGTATTCGTCTGGTCCCTCGACGTCGTGGATTGCAAATGGCTCCGGTGGCGCAGTTAACAATTCTGCTGCGACGACGGCGATGTCATGCGGGGCCACCATGGGAAGGCGGAAGTCAGCAGGAAACATCGTTGGCAGGCGCCCTTGTCTTGCAGACGTGACCATCAGATCCCAGTTGCTCATGTAGTACGCCGCCCGCAGTACAGAGACTGGAGTCGATTGCCTCCGGAGCCCCTGCTCAAGCTCGAACAATACGCTCAGGTCTCCGATACGATCTCCAGGCTGTGCGCCGTAGGTAGATTGAAGAACAACTTTCTCAAGCGAAGCCCCGTGAAGTGCTTCGAGAATCGCTCCTGCCGTTCGGCGTTCCTCTTTGTCTGTATCCATCGAGACTGGCGCAGGCGGATTTAGCAGGAATGCTCTATCGGCGTTTTGAAAGACAGAACGCAATCCATCCGCATCGTGACTATCAACGATCGCCGCTTCCGATCCCCGCTTCTGAAACTGCTCAGCCTTCTGCGAGTCACGAGTCAGGGCGAGTACCTGTTGACCTTGCTCTAACAAGAGTGTGACCAATGCATTGCCAATGTGACCTGAAGCTCCCAGAACGACCACCATGTTGGTTCCTCAGTTTCTGAGATGCACGCAGTTCCGCGTGGGCTGTTACGAATCGATGTCCGCACGCGGCCGAAGCTATGAGTGCCCATCATGGGATAAGGACTTGTCTTCACCAGAGATCGGGTCGCCATTAATATGAATAGCGTGTGTGGCGAACTCTGCAGCATGCCACGCCGCGTGTCTACTCGACGAAACGAAATGAGACTCTCCAATAAGCAAGAGCAACCACAACAGAGAGGTGACGATGATCCTTGTAACCGGCGCGACCGGAAACGTTGGAAGTGAGTTGATAAGGAATCTTCAGGCGACGGGAGCGCCTGTTCGGGCCCTCGTCCGGAAAGAGAACTCTGGGCTATCGAACAGCATTGAATACGCTGTAGGGGACCTCAATCAACCCGAGAGCCTCAGCCGTGCCCTGATCGACGTGAGTAACGTCTTTCTCTTGGGCGGTTACAGAAATATGCCCGGCATCCTCAACCAATTCCGCACGGCGAATGTTCAGCATGTTGCCTTGTTGTCTTCACGCTTGGTCCTCGGCGGCCAAGTCTCAAACGCGATTGTGAAGATGTGGATGACTTCTGAGGACGCTGTAATGTCATCCGGGATCCCGTGGACAATCCTTCGTCCGAGCAGCTTTATGTCGAACGCTTTGCGCTGGCGGACCGAAATTCAAGCGGGCAGCCCCGTGCGAATTCACTTTCCTCATGTTCCGATCGCATCGATCGATCCTTACGATATCGCCGCTGCGGCTGCTGCAGTCCTCACAACCGGAAACCATCAGAGTAAAGCGTACGAACTGAGTGGCCCGAGGGCCATGTTGCCGGTTGAACAATTGGAGATTCTCGGACGAGCAATAGGTAGACGGCTCGAGGCCCGGCCCGTGCCTGATGGCGAAGCCCTTGCGGACCTACTCAAACAGAGTTCTGAAGAGTTTGCGGATGCGATGTTTCGCTTCTATGCAAAAGGTGAATTTGACGATTCGAAGATTGTTTCTACCGTGACGGACTTGACTGGCCATGCACCTCGTACTTTTGAGCAGTGGGCGACCAATCATGCATCTGAATTTCTCGCGGGCTAATCTGCGGGTGAGAATGAATTGAGTGTTGACAAAATTAGCGAGCGATCAACCACCCACTTCAAGACAGCGGTCGAACATTTCTCTGCCTTGCTTATGAATAGGGACGACCGCAGCCACGGCATAATCGGGCATCGCCGGGATCTCAAATCGTGTGTATTGGATTTCGACTTCTTTTGAAACACGATGAACGTGCATTCGCCCAGGGACTATTCCGAGCTTACTGACCTGACCGCGACGCCATATTCGATCGAACTCCCCGCTTCGCGTACGCAATTCATCAATAAGCTCTTCGATTCCAAAACCACTGGCTGCTGTTACCCAATTCATGCGCAGAGCCTGAACGAGGTTCAGCACTCCCTCATCAGCGAGGCCATCTGGGTACATATGTCTACGATCAGGATCCAGGAAGAATCGCCATAGCATGTTGCTTCTCCATGGCGTCTGGGAGTCTACGTCGGAACCGTAGATGACCTTAGCCGCCGAATTGGCGGCGACAACATCAAAACGGTTGTTATAGATTACTGCCGGGGTACGCTCGAAGGCTTCAAGTGCGGTCTGGATTGTCGACGAGGAAAGTGCGTCCCCTGAAGAAGAGATGCTCTCTTCGCCTGGCGAATTTGTCAACGCCGATACATAGAGCCATTCAGGCGGCGATAACCGCAGCGCCTTTGCTATGCGGGCAAGAACTGCCCGGGAGGGTTGAATCTCCTTACCTTGTTCGAGCCACGTGTACCAGGAGACGCTCACTTCGCAAAGAAGAGCGACCTCTTCACGCCTAAGTCCAGGTGTACGGCGGCGGGTGCCGCGCGGCAGTCCAAAATCCTCAGGCTGCAATGCCATTCGACGCAACCTGAGCATGAGGCCGAGTTCGCGTCGACGAGTTGCACTGTTCATGCATACCTCTTTTGCACTCCGGATATGTACGTCCTTGCCATTCTATGAACGCCGATGGTTGAATATCGTTGCGCGGTGAACGAATGTGTCACGCCAATCGGGATAGCCCGGCTGAACATTTCTTCATGATGGACCTTCCGTTCCTCCAGATCGGTATGGCGACTAAAGCAGTGGTCACCGCAAGTGCAATTCCAAATTCGCCTGCGTACCATGCTGCTTTTCCGGTCTCCACTGTTATGGAATCGAACAGCCACTGGATGACCGCATTATGGCAGGCGTGGAGCATTGCCGCAGGCCAGACAGACGAGAATCTTAGCCTGAGCCATGCTGCCATCCCACCAGTGGCGATGATCATGGTAGTGAAGCACGACAGGGCTACCCACTTTGGAGCAGAACTGCTGTATGTGCCAAATACGATCAATGGGAAATGCCACAAAGCCCATATTAGGCTGCTAATCAAGGCGACACCTGTAAAGCTGAGGCGTTGCGCCAAGACAGGCACGAGAAAGCCTCGCCAGCCAATCTCCTCTCCAAGAGCTGAAACGCCACTCTGCAACACACCGAACGTCATGATCAATGCTGCATTGAGGGCTGCCGCCCCGACTCCAAGATGGAGCGACTTCTGGCTCATTTGTGAAAACCCAGCGAAGTTTGCCGGGGCAAGACCTACCGACCAGACGAAAATATAGGCCAAACTTGCATATGTAATTGGAAGGAAATATCCCCAGGCAATCGCTCGCATTCTAGGCCATTCAAACCCCACAAACTTAAATGGAACGCGAAACACAGCGCAGCAGCCGAACGCAGCCACAGCAGGAGCCCACATCTGGGTATGGATGACAAATCCCCTGCCAATATCCAGGCTCTGAGCATGCAGCAAAAGCAAAACCCAGGGAGCAGTGAACACACTTGTAAAAACGATGTAAACGAGAACGAGCGCGAATACTTGAGTATCCGAGAGAAGGCGCGGTGCCATCGTCGCGCGTTGGTCAGAGCGTTCTCTCATTGCTCCGTCTTGAGTCATCTCCCCGATGACGTTCTTATGAGACCAAAACGATTGCATACTGAATTGCCCCCTTCAGAAATAGTTCAACCCAGACAGCATAGCCTTGCCAGGAATAAGCTCGTGATCGCCAATCCACTCCTCGAGTCCAAACTCTTGCCTATGAGTTGTAATTGGCTTTGACGCTTTGCCAATTCCGTCTCGATGAGTCGTTTGGCGATCTCGTGCTAACCAGCGAATCAGCAGCAGATCGCGGCTATAAAGCACTGGATCGTGCGGCTGACCGCACGTCAATCGATGATTTCAGCACCTTCCGCCTTGAGACGCGCGAGGCCGTCCTTCATGTGCTGTAATTGCTCGGGCGAGTGACCCTGCCACTTCGTCACCTCCGCCACTACGCGCAGCGCATCGCGCGAGCGGTAGGAGAGTGTTGGATTGCCGGGGAATCTCTTGTTCGTCAAATTGGGGTCGTCTTCGATTGGTCCCGTCGGCTCAACCACGTAGATTCTCACCGGTCCCTCACCGGCGGCTAGTTCAGCGCCCCATATAGCGGCATCGAGCGTGCCGGTACAGTACACCCATGACAGGGGCTTTCCTTCGCCAAAGTTGGACGCGTAACCAGGCGCAATCAGATCGCCGTGCGAGAGATCGGCCCGAGTACCGTGGAAGAACTGTTTTCGAAACATACTGTCATTGGTTGACATAGGTCTGCTGTTTCCTCCTGCGAACAAGATGAACTCGCATGATATTGAGGAAAAATTGGGGCTTGCGGCAAGCCCCTACCTGTCTGGTACTTTAAGAATGGGGAGAGGGTTCTTCCCCGTCCCTTTCCGCCTTATTCAACTCCAGTCCAACAATCGACGTTTTTGCCGCGATGGAGGTGATTGTCCGTCTGTTTTGAGCATTCGGCGAATGTCACAGATCGAACTACTTCGAGCGATTACGGGCGGACTTCAGATCAACTGTTCACCGAGATCCGTTTTCACCTGCAGTATAGACACACGCACCGTAAAAGCGGTTTCGCTGCAGTTATCCGTGTCGGTTCCAGCGGCTCCTGCAATTCTCGAGGGGCACTAAATCACCAAACCACCCGTCGAGCTAGATCGGATCCAGGAAAAGAGATGGTCAGCGACCGGCGTTCCAACCGGTCAATCTGCCAGCTGTCCGTTTTAGGGCTACAGAATTTGCTTCGGCTACCGTGCTGATTGCCGATATTGGCCAGGCGTCAACTGAGTTTGCTGGCGGAATGCAGTCGAAAAATGGCTTTGGCTCGCGAAGCCCAATTTGTATGCAATCTCAGCAAATGGCAGAGATGTCTCTTTGAGAAAGTACTTCGCTCGACGGGTACGCACATCGAGGAAGTACTGGTAGGGAGTTCGTCCTGTGGATGTTTTGAAGAGCTGCGTAAAACGGTGAACACCCATATGACAATGTCCAGCTAGCGACTCAATACTCAAACCTGAATCCAACTTTGCTTCGATCATCTCGAGAGCACGGCGAAGAACGGCAGGCGGCAATTGCCCATTGCGCGCTGTTCCGACTGTCGGAAGGAGCGAACTAGATGTCCAGACAGCGTTGTGCGTAGAGCTTCGAGGAACATTGGATCGTTTGTTCCGGCCAGGAACTCCCGGCGCAAGACTCCCGCGACGGACTGGATGAGGCTGTCCGATCCCCAGATCTCATCCTGAATCAAAAAGTTCGGTCGGCGTAGCAGTTCGTCAGACGCGATTTCCAATTGTCGAGTGTCGAGCAGAAAGACGATGAATTCACTGCCCTCGTCCCATGATCCGATGTGCGGTTTGGTCGATGGGATTAGATGAAACGTGTCGGGCATGACGGAAGAGTCTTTGCGCGTGAGGGAAGCTGGGCTGAAATGCGCTTCAAGTTGGAGTTCCTGGTGCTCATGCTCGGC
>CBJOJD010000333.1:0-6329 GCA_966443485.1 uncultured bacterium
CCGCCGCGGGTCCAGCCGTGGATAAGCGCTCCGCTCCACCAGTTCCGGGCTGGAGTTCGCGCGCAGCTTCTCCAGGCTCTTCAACGTGCCGGTTTCTACAATCTCCCGAATCGCCCCGCTGATGGCGTCTCCAATGCCCGCATAGACGCGCAGGTCAGCATGACTGCGGACCAGTTCGTCCACGCTCTCCCCAAGTCCGCGGATCAGCGCCGCCGCTTGACGATAGGCTCTGATTTTGTAGGGATTGGCCTTCTCAATGGTGAGCATCTGCGCCAGCGAGGACAGCCGGTCCGCGATCTGGGCATTGCTCAAGCTTCCGGACTCCACAATCTGCGCCACCGCTCATTTGGATGCGCTTGGCCGCCGCGCTCGCATAGCAGGAGGACGCAATCGCAGATTCTCGATCAGCACAGCGCCGCGCACAGGCACATGGCCCGGCACCACACCCGGCAAATCGCCGCTGGCGTGGTGCGCGGCCCTGGAGTTACTTGTTCGTCTTCAGACCCGATTCCGTCTGTGTTCCAAAGCTCCAGTGCAGCGGGATGCCGCTGGGCTTGTACTCATAGGTGTCGTTGGTCTCCGCGCGCAGTGCTGACAGCCGTTCCTTCAAATGCGCGGTCAGATGTTCGTATCCTGGCTTGCCGTAGAGATTGTGCATCTCGTTCGGATCTTCTTTCAGGTCGTACAGCTCAAACTCCTGCGGATCTGTGAAGAAGTGGATCAGCTTGTACCGCTCGGTGCGGACACCACGGCACGGCTTTACATTTTCGAAGCCGGGGTACTCGTAATACTCATACAGCCAATCCTTGCGCCAGGTTGGAGCGCTCTTGCCTTCCGCGAGTGGCAGCATGCTCTTGCCCTGCATCTCCGGCGGCACCGGCACCCCTGCAATGTCCAGCAAGGTGGGCGCGATGTCCAGGTTCAGCACCATCTCCTCGCGCGTGCTTCCGGCCTTCACCTCGCCGGGATAGCGCACCATCATCGGCACCCTGATCGACGGCTCATACATCAGGCGCTTGTCATATAAATGATGCTCGCCTAGAAAGAATCCGTGGTCTGAGCTCAGCAGGATCGCCGTGTTGTCCGCAATCTTCTGCCGCTCCAGTTCTTGCCAGATCATCCCCACGTTGCGGTCGTTGTCCTGCACGCCCACGTAATGGTTCTTGACCAACTCCTCCAGAGATCGGGGATCGTCGCTGAATACCTCCGAATAGCCGATCTTGTCATCCGCATCGGCCACCGCCCGCGGCTTGCCGGGATAACCTTGCAGATCCTCATCAAAGGTTGCGGGCTTGGGAATCGGCACGCCATTGAAGTCGTTCACCATGTCCTTCGGCCGATAAAACGGCGCGTGGGGCGCATAGAACCATAAGAACAGGCAAAACGGCTTGGTGCGCTTCTGCTGCAGCCATTCCACTGCCTTCTTGGTCAGCAGCGTATCCACATACTCGCCCTCGTACTGCTTGGCGGGCTGATATTTCCCGTTGGCGCCTTCGGTAATCTTGGGCCGGTAGTAGTCCGCCTGGCCCACAAAGCCAAAGTAGTAATCCCAGTTATGCTCCATCAGCGCGCCTTCGATATGCGACTTGCCCAGGAATGCCGTCTCGTAGCCCGCCTTCTGCAGCAGGTCTGAAACCAGCGGAAACCGCTCGGGTATCTTGCCTTCGACATTCGAAACCGCGCCCGTGGTATGCGAGTACATGCCGGTCAGCATCGTGGCTCGCGAGGGAAGGCAAAGCGCGTTCACCACGAACGCATTGCGGAAGGTGCAGCCCTCCCGCCCGATGCGGTCCATGTTCGGCGTATGGAGAAGCGGATTGCCCATCGCGGAGAACTCGTCCCAGCGCAGGCCCTCGCCCACAAAACACACGATGTTGGGCCGCTTGCTGCGCTCGTCCAGCTCCCGCGCAAAGACCTCCAGAGTGTCCAGCCCGCAGACAGAGGCCGCAGCGCTCCCAGCCAGATACTTCAGCACCGTACGGCGCGTATCCATAGTCCCCTCGAAATGCACCCAAGTGTTACTGCATAACGGCGTAGCAAGTCAACACCTCAAAGGCGCCGTCTAATCCCGTCAATCTAACTCTGATCCGCGTGTACTCATCGAAGCAACTCAGGTGAGAAGCTTCCGCATCCATTGAAATCGGCGTCGATGTCCCGCGTGTGTCGCGCCGCCTTTCTTGAGTTCATGGAAACGTAGACTCGAAACGAATCGTCCTCTCTTGATTTCACTCTGGACCGTGTGTCCTTGCTTTCTGAACAAACCATGAATGCTTCTGACGTGCGCGCATCGGCGCACCTCAGGGCCTCTACGTGTGTCCGCATCATCGGGGGATGACAGCGGGCTGCACCACAACCCACTTCGGAGATTCCATGCGCAAACCAGTTCAGTTATTGAGCTTCTTTTTCGCGGCCGCGTGCCTCAGCGCAGCCGTGAGTGCCCAGAGCGTGATCGCGACCATTCCCATCGAAAACTTTGCGGGCGGGGGAGCCGTCGACCCGCAGGCCAAGCTGGCCTATATTCCCACCGGCACCGATAACGGCGTCAACGCGCAGGTGACGATCGTCAATGAGGCCACGCAGACCGTCTCTGGCTACATCACTCTGGCCACCAACTGGCCGGCAACCAGCGCTGCGCTCAACTATAAGACCGGACTGCTCTACGTGGGTACGGAGTACGGCGGACTCTTCGTGGTGAACCCCAAGACCGGACAAACCGTGGCCTTCGTCAATGTGAACGCCGTATCCGTCGCCGTTAACTCAGCTACCAACAAGGTCTATGCCTCAGACTTTGAGCAGTCTCTCTACGTAGTGGACGGCGCCACCAACAACATCGACGCCTCCATCCCGGTGCAGGGCATTCAGAACATCGCCGTCAATCGGTTCACCAATCGCATCTACGCTGCGGTTGAGTACAATCCCGGCCGGCTCGCAGTCATCGATGGCAGTACCAACCAGGAGATCGCAGATCCCGCCGCTGCCAGCGGGCTTTCCTTCGGCGTTGCTGTCGATCCCTTCCGCAACATCGTGTACTCGTCTGACACCAATCAGTTGAGCAGCTCCGGCACAGGCACGGTCAGCGTCTTCAGCGGCCAGACCAATACTCTTACCGGTTCCGTCACTCTGGAAGGATATCCAGCGCTTGTGGTGGAGGATCCTGCAACCTTCCTCGTCTACGCCAGCAATCCCGTGGAGAATACCGTCGACCTGATCAACGGCTCCAACAATTCGCTGACTGGCAGTGTGGCAGTCGGTTCGCAGCCTCAATACATGACGGACGATCCCGTCAACAAGCTGCTCTATGTCGGATGCCAGGGCCCCAACAACCCCAACGGCTATGCCACCTACCTGCTCTATGTAATCAAAACTCGATAACGAACGCACACATGCTTTGAAAGCCCGGCTATCTAGCTGGGCTTTCTCTGCTCACGCCGATGAAGCTTCCTGAACCACAACTGGCTTACCCTGCAGCTCACACCGCAGCATCACTGTCGTTGTCATCGCTGTCCGCTTGCGGTTTTGCTGCTTACACCAGAAAGCAACTGAACTCTCGTTGCTCGTCATCCTACTCACCGGCCGCTCGGGTCGATTGGCCGAACTCCCACCTGGCACTGCCATTTCACAAAACGGAGAATCGTATGAGGTATGCTGTCACAGCCCTAGGGCTCGTGTGCCTCGGCGTGTGTGCTTTCGCTGATGGTCAATCATTCAGTCAGTTGTATAACTTCCAAGGAGGCTCCGACGGAGGCTATCCCTTCGCAAATGTCATACGCGATGCAGCAGGGAACTCTTACGGAACCACCTACTTCGACGGCAACAACAACGCAACCTGCGGCTATCAAGGCTGCGGCCTGGTCTATAAGGTCGACACCGCTGGCAATGAAACGCCCCTCTACACCTTTTCAGGAACGCCCGATGGCTCCAACCCCGTCGGTGGAGTCGTAGCCGACGCGGACGGCAATCTGTATGGCACCACCAAATACGGCGGAGCCAATGGCTACGGCACCGTCTATGAAGTCATGCCCTCCGGCGCTGAGAAGATCCTCAAGTCTTTCACCGGTGGAGCCGATGGCAGCATTCCCAACGCCGGTCTCGTTCTCGACCATGATGGCAATCTCTACGGCACTACTTTCAGTGGTGGAACCTCCGGCCTGGGCACCGTCTTCAAACTCAGCACCGCGGGCGCGTTCAGCACCCTCTACACCTTCCCGGACACAGCCCACGGTTCGCATCCCAACGCGGCTCTCGCCCTGGACCACTCTGGCAACATCGTAGGCACCACACAATATGGAGGAGTGTCCAATCACGGCACCGTCTTTTCTCTCGATACCGCGGGCAATGAAACCGTGCTCTACAGCTTCGCCGGTGCTCCTGACGGCGCCTACCCGCAATCTGCATTGACTACAGACAACGCAGGCAATCTCTACGGCACAACCACTGAAGGCGGAACCTCCAACTACGGAACGGTCTTCAAGTTGACCGCTGGCGGCACTGAAACCATCCTTCACAACTTTGGTGGAACACCCGACGGTGCATATCCCACCGCCGGTGTAGTCCTCGATCCAGCAGGCAATCTCTACGGCACCACTCGGCAGGGCGGCGCACAGAACAGCGTTGGAACCATCTACAAGATCGATGCCTCGGGTATCGAAACCCAGCTCTACACGTTCTCCGGGATGTATGACGGTCAATGGCCTGCTGCTGGCCTGACCCTAAGCCCCGATGCGAAGAGCGTCTATGGCACCGCCTACATGGGCGGACAGCTCTGCTGCGGCGACGTCTTCCAAGTCACCCTTCCCTAACTGAATTGAGCTTTGGAGTATTGCCATGAGAATACGCGGCATTTTGTCCTTCTGCGCACTTGCGGCCGCCACCGTCGCGGCGCCCGCGCAAACCTTCACCCTCTTACATGTCTTCCACGGCCCCGATGGCGCCGATCCCTCCGGTGAAGCGCTCGTGCAGGATTCCAAGGGGAACCTCTACAGCGCCACGCGCTTCGGCGGCGCTTCCGGCTACGGAACCGTCTACGAGATCGATGCCAAGAAGAATGAGTCCGTGCTCCACAGCTTTACCAATGGCGCCGATGGAGGCTATCCCTGGGGAGTCGTCTTCGGGCTTGACGGTGCCTTGTACGGCATCGGAGGAAGCGGCGGTACCTACGGCTGGGGCACCGCGTATCGCATCACCACCAACGGGCAATTTACCTCGCTCTATCAGTTCCAGGGCGGCAGCCACGCCAGTCAGCCGGTCAACGTGCTGCCGTATCAAGGTGCTCTTTACGGCAATGCTGCCGGCTCAGCACCCTACAACGCCGGAACCCTCTTCAAGCTCGATCAGAACGGCGAGACCGATCTCTACAAAGCTGTGGGCGGAGCAGACGGCAGCTTCCCTCAAATTACTGCGTCCGACGGTAACGGCAACTTCTACGGCATCTCCAGCACCGGTGGCGATCTGACCTGCAATGCACCGAATGGCTGTGGAGTCGTCTTCAAGCTCGACAGCAGTGGCGCCTACTCCGTGCTGCACGTCTTCGAAAACTTCGATGGCAGCGTACCCGCAGGAGTGACGCTTGACTCGGCCGGCAATCTCTACGGCACCACCGGCTCCGGCGGCGCGTATAACAGCGGCACCGTCTTCCTTCTCAACTCCAAGGGCCAACTCACCACCCTTTACAGCTTCACCGGCGGTGCAGATGGCGGCCAGCCTCAGGGTGGAGTCGTCCGCGATCCCCTGGGAAATCTCTACGGCACCACTTATACGGGTGGAATCTCAACCAGCCAGTGCTACAACTTCGGGTGCGGGGTGGTCTACATGCTGGCGCCCTCGGGAAGCACCTGGAAAGAGACCGTCCTGCATAGCTTCAACGGCGCCGACGGAGACAATCCCACCGGCAACCTGCTGCTGAACGTGCAGGAGCCTGCCCTTTATGGCACCACCTGGCGCGGCGGCGACTTCAGCTGCACCACCTTCGCTGGCGGATCGAGCTGCGGCGTCGTCTTCAAAATCTCCCGCTAGTTGTCGGGAAACTCTTCGAGTTGGCTCGAATTGCGATCGTATGTGCAGGTGCCGAACGCCACGGCATCTGCACATGCGTCGTTCCGATCGGGCCGCATTTGCGTAGCCGAACCTCCCCTGGTCCCTGCCGTCCTCTGCTTTAGCTCCCGTTTGGCGGCTTCTTGGGCCGTCTCCCAGCCCTAACCCACCCCTGCCAGCCGAGATTGCCGTAAAAACGGAAAGAGCCGCCCGGCAACAGGGCAGCTCTTTCCTTAGGGAGAATAGTTCCAACGGAGGCAAAGCCATCAGAACTTTCTGGCTGCATAGTAGGGGCGGGG
>CBJOJD010000334.1:0-6327 GCA_966443485.1 uncultured bacterium
TTTGGAGGAGTCGTCCTGCTGCTGGTCATCGCCTGGGTGTTCTACAAGGTCTTCAGTGGAATGGACACCGATCCGATCCTGGCCCGCATCGTGAACGGCGACGATCGCAAACTGCAATGGAGTTTTTACGAGAAATTCGCAGAGTCGCTTGCTCTTCCCCTGCTCACCTTGCTCAGCACGCTGCTGCCCGGCGGCGCATCGCGTTTGCTGGACCTGGCGCGGGTCATCTTCAGCAGCCACGGCCAATAGGTGCGACGCTCGTTACCATCGTTCGGTAACTTCGCTGGTTCCTGAGCCAATTTGAATTGGCGTTCTCGGCACATTAACGCGCCGTTGACCGATTGCCCCAATACTGTTGCTAGTACTCCATCCAGTAAGCGGGACATTGAGGAGCCGACGATGCCAAACTCCACTGTTTCCTACCTGTGGCGCGACAAAAATGCCGCACGCGGTTATCGCGCGGGCGTCTCCTTGCATAGTCACACCAATCAGTCCAAAGAAACCTTGGACTTCTTAGCCAATCTGGGCAACCAATATCCGCTGATTCGCCCCCTGCTCTCCCGCTTGGAGACGCGTTCTGAAGCCCATCACGGCGTGCGCGTGAACTACGCTGCCAGCTACTGGACTCCGCCCATGACGCCCAAGCTGGCCTTCGATCTCGAGTCACGCCAGATTGAAGAGCTCGACATCGCTTCCATGGTCTCCATCAGCGACCATGACAATATCAACGCGCCCATGCTGCTGCGCACCGTGCCCAGCGCGCGCCAGATCCCAGTCTCGGTGGAGTGGAGCGCTCCCTACGGCGGCGTGCAGGACTTTCACCTCGGCATTCACAACCTGCCCAGCGCCAAGGCTGCCGAGTGGATGGCCACCCTGGCCGACTACACCGCGCGCCCCAGTGATGCGCGCCTCACCGAGATCCTCTCCGCGCTAAACGCTGAGCCCAACGTCCTGGTGATCTTCAATCACCCCTTGTGGGATCTCTTCCTGGTAGGCCAAGAAAAGCATGAGTTCCTGGTCAACGAATTCCTGCTCAAGAACGGCAACTACATTCACGCGCTGGAGCTGAACGGGCTGCGCCACTGGGATGAGAACCGCGCGGTGCTGCGCCTGGCCGAAAAGTGGAACATGCTGCTGATCTCTGGCGGCGACCGTCATGGTGTGGAACCCAACGCCAATATCAACCTGACGAATGCCACCAGCTTCACAGAGTTCGTGCATGAGATCCGCAAGGAGAAGAAGAGCCGCGTGCTCTTTATGCCTCAGTATGCCGAGCCCTGGAAGCATCGCATCCTGCAGTCCACTCTTGACGCCATCCGCAACTATCCTGATTTCCCCACGGGCTCGCGCAGGTGGGATGAACGTGTCTACCACCCGGACGCGAATGGCGTGATCCGCCCCCTCACCGAGATCTGGCCTGACGGGCAGGCTCCCCGCCTCATGCGCTGGGGCATCGGCCTGGTGATGCTGATGGGAACTGCTCCGGTCTCCGGCGGCCTGCGCATGGCATGGAACGAATCCCGCCAGTTGCGCCTGGCTCTCGGCGAACAGGAGGGGTGAGGGGGAGCAGCGGAGCTAGCGGGGTTAGCACGGGTTAGCGGAGCTAGTACAGTTGGCGCGGGCTAGCGGCGTTGGCTCGATGAGCCGGACAGGCCAAGAGCCTCGCGCGTTGAAGCCCTCCTCCTGCCGGCCCGTGGAACCTGGAATGCCGCGTGCTGGATCGGCCACGCTCGTTGCTAACTCCGCCAACTCCGCTAACCCTTGCTAACTCCGCTACTCCCGCTACAATAACCCCATCTCGACTGACGCTGAACCGACATGATGCATAGCCCGCCGCGGGTGGCCTACTTCCCCGACTCGTTCCACGAAATTAACGGAGTCGCTCATACCAGCCGGCACTTCGAGGCCTTTGCCCGCCGCCGCAACCTGCCGTTCCTCTGCGTTCGCGCCGGGGACCGCGAGCAGCACTTCATCGAAGACGGCAATGTCTGGACACTGGAACTGCCGCGCGGCTTCCTCTCCTTCGCCTTGGAGAAGGACCTGCGCTTCGATCCCGCCTTTCTGCGCCACGTTCCGCTGATTGAAGAAGTGCTGCAGCGCTTCCAGCCGGACCTGGTTCACATCACCGGACCCAGCGAACTGGGCATGCTCGGCGCCGGTCTCGCGCATCACACGGGTCTGCCCTTAGCCGCCAGCTGGCATACCAATGTGCACGAGTACGCGGCGCGCCGCTCCGACTGGTTTCTGCGTCTGCTTCCCAAGGCGCAAGCCGATGCCACCGGGCACAAGATTGAAGACCTCGCGATGGCCGCGACAGCCAAGTTCTACTCCATGGCGCGCGTGCTCTTCGCGCCCAACCGCGAGCTCTGCGCGCAATTGGAGCAGGCCACTGGACGCACCTGTTATCTGATGCCTCGCGGTGTCGATGCCGAGCTCTTTCATCCTTCACGGCGCACCCGCAGCAGCCAGGAATCTGAATTTGTCCTGGGGTTCGTGGGACGTCTCTCGGTCGAAAAGAATGTCGCCCTGCTCGCCAGCATCCAGCAGGAGCTGCAACGGCTAAGCGACATTCAATTCCGCTTCCTGATTGTGGGCCATGGAGCCGAGCAGTCCTGGCTGCAGGAGCGCCTCAGCCGCGCGGAGTTCACCGGCGTATTGCGCGGCGACGCTCTCTCCGCCGCTTACGCCAACATGGACCTGTTCGTCTTCCCCTCGCACACCGATACCTTCGGGAATGTGGTGCTGGAGGCGATGGCCAGCGGCGTTCCGGCCATCGTTACTCCAGACGGCGGACCCGCCACCATCGTGCGGAATGGCGAGACCGGCCGCATCGCGCGCGATCACGAGTTTGCCTCCGCCATCTCCGCAATCCTGCACGATCCCCCCAAGCATTCCGCCATGCGCCAGGCGGCACGCGCTTATGCGCTCACTGCGAGTTGGGATTCCGTCTTTGAAGGCGTCTACGCGGCCTATGCGGCGATGCTGAACGCCGGAGCCGCCGATTCCCTGGCGGGTTAGGCGCTCGCGCGATTGCCAGTCTGTTCAGCCTGCAATGGTCGCGGTCGCGTTACTTATTTCCCGACTTCCCGTCCTGCTTGACTGGATCGTGGCTGGTCACAAAGGTGTTGAACTTGCCAATCAGCGCATCGAAGGTGCTGTCGATGAAATATCCGGCGGTGAAGTAGGTGACCGGCTGAACCGTCTGGGAGAGATTGAATGTCTTGAACGCGATCCCCATCCCCAACAGCAGCCACACGCTCATGATGCGCACGGTGATGGGAACTTCGTTGACGTGCATCCACAGCAACCACTCGGAGAAGGGCGTTACGTCCGATCCCGCCCGGTTCTGCTTCACGCGCTCCAAAACCCAGTGCGCCAATACGCCGGTCAGAATCAGCAGATAGCCACCGTTCAGAGGGCTCCACATGTCCGGCTTTAATGTCCACTCCGCGGGATTGAAGTGCAGCCAGTCGCCAAGATGAACAGCGACCCCGATCAAGAAAAAGCCCAGCACCGCCGTCGTGGCAATCACCAGCATGCTCAGCAACTGCCGCCAGGCGCGCTTGTCGGCCTTGATCACCTTGGCATTCTTCACGTCGATCAGCCCGGGGACCAGCGCGCTTTGCGGCGCCAGCGTGGCCAGCACTCGACGCGTCGCGGCCTCGTCGCTGAGTTGATCCTTGAAGGTCGCGATGAAATCCAGGCAGGTGCCGATGCGATAGTTCTCCAGATAATGCGTAAGCTCATCGGGAATGGTCTGGCAGGCACACAGGAAGATCAGATCCTCCAAGACTTCGACACTGCGCAGGCCGCGCTTGACCAGCTCCGCATTGGAGATGACGGAGGGGAACTCCGGCCCCCACAGCCGGTTCAAGTCGTCCCATCCATTGCTCACCTGGACCAGTTCGCGCGCATACCAGGCTTCCGTGCCCGGGTCGGACTGATGCAGCTCTTCGATATCCGCGGCGCGATGGCCTGCCTCTTCGATCTCCGCGCGGATCACGTCTCGCACTTGCTCGAATGCGCTGGCGCAATCGCGGTCGACTCCGGTCTTCGCCACTTCCAGTGCGGTCTTTAACCCTTGAAGCAGGCGCAGCGCCTCCGCGTTGGTTGCGCGGAAGTACGTCAGCACGCGATAAAACCCCGTGTTCTCCTCGGCACTCTGGGCTGCCCTTCGGGGCGCCCGTTCCACGCGTGCCGCCAGGGTCGTCAGCGATCCGGCTGCTGCAATTTTCATAGCGCACTCCAAGTTCCACTGAAGAGTACACGGAATCTAGCAGCATTTCTGCGGCAGCGCAACCAGCTTTCGCACAAATCAGGGTCCGCCGTCACCGCTCGATTCGAAGACTTCCGGTGCGCAGGTCCAGGGCAAACGGCGTCGTCTTGTCGGAGATCATGTTCCACCCCTCACCGCGCAAGACCTCGCCATCCACTTCTCTGACCGTCACGCCCTCGTCGGAGAGCTTAGGGGACTCCCACACCTGCCCGTTATGCCCCCATGCCAGGATCTGGCGATGCCCAACGAACAGCAACAGGCCCGCTGCCGGTACTGCCCGCACCTCCATCACAGGCCGGTAGGCAATCATCGAGAATCGCTCCGGCACGGTCGTATCGATCACGTAGGCATACCCGCCTGAGACTGCGCACACTTCCTGGGGGTTGGGCATCGCCCAAATCCCCGTGGGCACCGCGGGATCGCGAAATCCGAGGGCGCAGGTCGCCAGAAACGGTTCCCCTTGCGCGGGCCGGATCATCACCTCCAGCGCGCCTCGCTCCACCTCTTCGGCATCGCGGGGATAGACGAAGTGCCGCGGAGGCAAAATCAACGGGCGGGTCGCTAAAACCTGCGCCCCCCAGGCATGGCGAAAGCTGGAGTCTACGGTCACGAGTGGGCCTCATACTCCAGAATCCAGCTCTCCTGCTCGGGCGTATCCGGCACAGGAACCCCGCGTGCATGGGCGATCGCCATCAGCGCCGCTTGCGGGCTCCAGCCCACTTGCACCAGCGCACAAGCCGCTGTCACGGTCGACCTGCCAATGCATCCCCGGCAGTGAACCCCAACGTGCTCTCCCCGCTGCAAACGCCCGGCCAGCTCCGCGACAAAGCTGCGGAACTCCGCTTCGTCCTGCGGAAGATCGCGATCAGGAATGGGGAAGGAGACGAAGTTCAGCCCCGCCGCTTCTGCCGCTGGACCTTCTTCAGCCAGGCCTAGAGCCACGGCCTCGCCTGGCTCCAGTAAGGAGACGAGGGTCTCCACCCCGCTCTCCTTGATCTGCTCCAAATCGGCCTCGAGCAGCTCGGCTCCTTGAGGCCGTTGCACGATGGCAAGATGCGGGGCTCGCTGCCCATTGATCCAGTAAACCTCCGCCACTATCGCACCCACCCGCTCCATGCTCGAATCACACTTCGATGATAGCGGCAGCCGAGACCACAGGTTTGAGCTCCTCCGGGCGCGCACGGTCTGTTGCAGGCCGAACCTCTGATTACGCTCGATCCCGGGATCTACGAGCAAGATCTCCCGGAGCTAACCTTGCTGTGAATCGGGTCCACGTTCAGGACCGGAAATGCTCCCATCCTTGCGCCTTCAGTGGCTCGGATCCGCTCGCTCCGCGGTGAAAGATACGCGGCTTGCCTGGTTCCGGCCGCAGGATGCGACCAATCCGCGTCACTGGTACGCCGTCGATCGACGCCGGTAACGTAGCTGAGGCTGGAGCCGTGAACAACAGCTCGTAGTCCTCCCCACCATGCAGCGCGTCAGTTAAGGTGGCTCCGCCGTGAATGGGCAGGGCGGTCGTGTTGATCTCGGCCGCAACGCCCGACTCTTCGCACAGCCGCCCCAAGTCAGTGGACAGCCCATCGCTCAGGTCCATGGCTGCCGAAGCCGCCTGGTGACTGCGCAGCCAGATGCCCTGCTTGATCCGCGGTTTGGGATGAAAATGCGGCTCGAGAACCTGATCCAGGTACTTGGGAACCGCCACCGGATCCTCGATAGTCGCTTGGGCTGCCTCGCCCAGCTCCGTCAGGCTGCGCAACCCCGCCGCTGCACCGCCCAGCGTGCCGGTGACATACAGCACGTGGCCGGGACGAGCCCCCGACCGCAGCAGCGCCTTGCCCCGCGGAACCGCCCCAACCAGCACGATATCCGCCAGAGCCATGGGGGCCTGCGACAGGTCGCCTCCGGCCAGGGGTGTTTCGAACTCCTCCGCCAGGGCCAGCAGGCCGTCATAAAAACGGTCCACCCAGGGCCGCATCCACGGCGGCGTCGACACGGTCAGCTCATAGGGCACGCCCAACGACAGAAATGCCGCCAGAGGCCGGGCTCCCATG
>CBJOJD010000335.1:0-6267 GCA_966443485.1 uncultured bacterium
CCAACGGCCCCGAGTTACAGGATCGCGGCATCTACCACGCATCGGACGCCATGCGCGATCTCTATGACATGGGCGACGCACCTAGCTGCGGTGTCTGCGGCGTAATCATGGTGCGCAATGGGAGCTGCTATCGCTGCATGAGCTGCGGCTCTACCAGTGGGTGCAGTTAACCCACCCGTCTTCAACTCCGGGCGGCGGCGGCGGCGGCTCGACTGCTGCGGCCGATCCCGCCTAGAGTCTAGAAGCATAGTCAACTGCACTACGCAAAATGAAGCGGTGGAATCCAGACCTACTGGAGCCACCGCTTCCTCATTTGCACCGGCGCTTCGTAGTTCGGATTGATGCTCAACGGAAATCCTCGGGGTGGACGTCGATGCTGTCCGGTGGAAACGAGGACGGGACCGTGCCCAGCGAGGTGTTCGGGACATCTCCCATGGTTAGCTCCAGCAGTCCACCCTGCGCGATATCTGAATGTCGAAACCACACGCGATCCAGCGGTTTTCCATTTAGCACGATCTTCTGGACGTATCTATTCTGCCGCGATGCCCCGTGCGCGATGATGACAAACTCTTTGCCGTTCTCCAGCCGAATGGTAATCCGTTGGAACACAGGGCTGACGATGTCGTAAACCGGAATGCCAGGTGTGACTGGATAGAAGCCCATCATCGAGAAGACGACAAACGCACTCATCCCTCCACCATCTTCGTCTCCCGGAATTCCATGGAGCGTGTCAGTGAAGAAGGTGTCGAGCAACATTCGAACTCGGGCCTGTGTCTTCCACGGCGCACCAACCCGATCGTAGATGAAAGGAATCGCAAAGCTGGGCTCGTTCCCCATCGAAAACTGGCCCACCATCGAAGTGGAATCGGGGAACTTGGCCTGGAACTCATAGCGGGATCGCCCGAGTGGCTCGCGAAAGAGCTGGTCGAGATTGCTTTCGGCTTTCTGCGTACCACCCATCAGACGGATTAGTCCGGCGTAGTCGTGGCCCACATCCCATGTGTAGGTGTAGCCGTTGTTCTCGTCGTAGTAGTCGCGCCCGCCCATCCCGCCACCGAACTTGGGATCGAGCGGTTCGATCCAGTGCCCGGCATCGTCCTTCGGCCACATCATCTCCGTCTCTGCCCGGAAAAGGTTTCTGTAGTTGCTAGCTCGTTTCAGGAATAGCGCTTCGTCCTCCTGGTTGTGCTGGGTGCGGGCAAGTTGCGCGATCGACCAGTCATCGAAGCTATTGCCTAGCGTCACCGGCACGGGCTGCCGCTTCTCAAATGGATGTACCTGCGGATAGATTTCCTTCTCCCCGGGCCGCAACGCTGGCATGTAGCCATGGGAGTTGTAGAAGTCATCGAGCGGCGTCTTCGGCCCGAGCCGCCAAGGCAGAAGAGTGCTCTCGAGCGAACGCTTTCGAATACCTTGATACGCAGTGGCCAGATCGAAGTTTGTTACTCCTTTGAACCAGGCATCCGCGAACCATGGCGCGGAGTGATTGCCATTCATGCATGCCACCGGTCCACTGACATCGTTGAACGTCGGCATCATGCCACTCTGCTCGTACATGCGCACATACGACTGCAACTTGTCCGCTTCCATGGCCGGATGCAGCAGTGTCTGAAGCGGCTCAAGTGCGCGGTAAGTATCCCATAGCCAGTTGTCCACGTAGAACGGACGGGCGTCGGCGTGTACCTTATGATCGAAACCGCTGTAGTATCGCCCATCCTCAGTGATGTTGATCATGCGTTCGGAGCTGCGATACAGCGCCGTATAGAAGACCCGTCGTTGTGCTTCCGTACCGCCTTCTACTGCGATACGCCCGAGCGCATCGTTCCAGCGCGCCTTGGCCGCATCACGAACCTGGTCGAACGTGCGCGTTCCGATTTCTTGCTCCAGGTTCTGTTTTGCTTGCTCTGTGCTGATGAACGAAACACCATAGCGAAACTCCAACATGCCTGCGCTCGCGGAGACGTGAAGCTCCTGTTTCTGACCGTTGCGCTTGGCTATGGTTTCAACTGGCCTGCTGAAACTTCCGTATACATAGGCCGCCATGCCATTGAACTGCTCCTTGCCGTCGACGATGCTTCCGTCGTGAAGCTCTAGAGTCCCCGAGATGCGGTTGGCCAGCAAGACTTGGGAGCCATCGTGTGCGAATTTGAACCGGAACACCCCGCAACGCTCCGTCGCGGTGAACTCAATCGCCGCGCCGAGCTCATCGAAGCGCGTCGAATAGAAGTAGGGAGTCGTGACCTCCTCCTCGTAAGCAGCAGCGGAGCCATCTCCGGGCATAATGCTGAAAAGCTCTGCCCCGCGATGGGAGGCGATGGTGAGCGGGAAAAACTGAATCTGGTCGGCGGTTGCGTCGTCGCGTACCGGATATACCCGGACCATGCTGTTCGGCAAATACACTGCCGGCCGGGTCGGGGCTAGAAGAATGGCAATATTTCCGATCGTCGGATCGACCGACTCCACCTGAGCGCCTGCGGTGGCCAGCAATCCAGTGAAAAGAAGACCTGCAAGAGACCGCCGAATCACTGCTGCTGCTGTCTGTGCTTTACGAGCTGTATGCATCACTTCGGCATCTTAACTGATCCGCGCCAAGCAGATCGAAGCCGTGGAACGTTCCTGCGCCATCAGCAACAAAGAGACTCTTTGATCGCCGCTCACTCGCAACGTAAAGTCACAGCGGGGTCGATCTTGGCAGCCTTCCTCGCTGGCACGAAGCTTGCTACCAGTGTTGCACCCACGAGCACCACGGCGGCTGAGGCGAAGGTTGCTGGATCGCTCGGCGACACGTGATAAAGCTGGTGGGAAAGTAGGCGTGTAACTCCCGCCGCGCTCGCCAGCCCGACGATCGTGCCCACAACCGCGGGTCTCCCTCCCTGATTGAGCACAATCATGCGTACCACGTCTCTCTTCTTTGCACCCAGCGCCATGCGCACGCCTATCTCCCGAGTGCGCTGTTGGATGGTATAGGAGATCACGCCGCTCACGCCGATTACGGCCAAGATCACGGCGAGGCAATCGAACAAGCTAAACAGAAAGCCAACAAACTTGCGGTCACCGAGTTGCGAGCCCAATAGCGCCTCCATCGTAATTGCCCGTGGTGCCGGCTGGGTCTCGGCCATGTCGTGAGCTGTGGCCGCTGCAGCGCCTGCAATCGATGACGGTTCGTTGGCGGTTCGCAGTACCACGTCCATGCCAGCCACGGGCGACTGCGCAGCCGGAATGAATACTTCTGGTATGTTGTTCTGCTCGAGCCCAAACTGCTTGGAGTCGGCCACCACCCCAATAATTCGCATGGCTGGATGCGGAGCATAGGAGACATAGATTTGTCGCCCTATAGGATCACGTTCCGCCAGTGAGCGGGCCATGGTCTCATTGATCACAACCACAAACATCGAATCATCTGCTTTGTCGAGAAATCGTCCGCTGAGCAGCCGCATCCCAACCGTCTGAAAATATCCAGGCGTGGCAAAGTTGATCTTGGTCCAGGGCTGTTGCGTGTTGGGCGGTTCCGGCCGTCCGTCAGGAACATAGGGAGATGTCCAGAATGCGCCTCGCAGCGGCAATTCCATCACCGCACTCGCTTCTCGTACTCCGGGTAGCTGACGAAGCCGCTCCAGCAGCCTGTCATAGAACATGGTGTTTGCTTGCACTGAGCCTCCGCCATCCGCATGCATCCCTTCAAGTACTAGAAGATGATCCGGGCGAAAGCCGGGGTCAATGTGTGCGACTGATTCCAGGCTGCGCAACAACAAGCCCGTCGAAATCGTCACGACCAGAGCGATCGCGATCTCGAACGCCAAAAGGGAAGAGCGAAGCCGTGAGCCACCAAGGCTGCTGATTCCTGAAGTCCGTATCGAGGAGTAGACCGCTTTGCGGTACGATACCACCAGCGCCGGAACAATTGCGAAGGCAAGCCAACTGGCGAGCGCAATTCCAGCCGCGAACAGAAGCACCGTAAGGTTCAATTGCGCATCCTGAAGTCTAAAAAGCTGGTGCGGATATCGGCGTATCGCAGGCTTCATCATCAGTGCTGCGAGTCCAACCCCGGAGGCTCCGCCAAGCAACGCAATTGGAAGATCCTCCACCAGTGCCTGACGAAGCAGCCTCCAGCGCCCGGCCCCTAACGACGCCCGAAGTGAAAACTCTCGTTGTCTTGCCGCGGCCCTGGCCAGACACATGTTGGCAAGATTCGCGCATGCCAAGAGCAGGATCATCCCGCTGGCGCCAAGGAGCAACAACATGATTTCTCGGGCTCGCCCCACAAATTGATCCATCAACGGTGTAATAACCGCCGATTCATCTTTGTTGGAGTCGGGATATTGCCGTCCCAGCCGATCCATGATCGTGTTCATCTCGGTACGGGCTTGCGCTATCGAGATGTCCGGTCTCAATCGCGCCACCACCTTAAGGCCAGGCCGGTTCGCGCGATTTGCGAGCTGCGATGTATTGGCCTTAATTCCGAGCGGCAAGAGGATCTGAAAGGCGCCATAGGGAATGCTAAAGTCTGGGGAGAGCACACCTACCACGGTTGCGGACTGCCCATCCACTTGTATGCTTCGCCCCAAAGCGCCTGCTTCTCCGCCGAGCCGATGCTGCCAAAACGCGTAGCTTACGATAGCGCTGGGAGCGGCACCAGCCGTGGACTCTGTGGAGGTGAATGTTCGCCCTAGTGCAAGATTTGCGCCGAAGAGCGGGAAGAACGAATCGTCTACCGATGCTCCCGAGATCGGCTGTTCCATACCCGCCATGGTGACGTGAAACTCCCATGGCTGAAGAACGGCCATTTCAGAGAAAACATGATTCTGCGCCTTCCAATCGAGATAATCGGGCCAGGAATCATTCATGGTGCCAAACTTCGGCACCCGCTCGTTAATCGCGACCAGACGGTCCGCTCCCGGCCAAGGTAGAGGCTTCAGTAAAACCGCAAAGGCAACGCTGAAGATCGCCGTGTTGAGACCGATGCCCAAAGCCAAGGTGCAGATCGCGGTGATTGCGAAGCCAGGTCGTCGCCACAACTGGCGGCAGCCAAAGCGGAAATCCTCATAGAGGCTCTTCGGCAGCAACCAAACGTCGATCTCGTTCAAGCGCTCCAGCAATACTGCGGGATTACCAAATCGAAGACGCGCGTTGCGCTGTGCTTCCTCCGGCGCTACACCTTGCTCGCGATTCCTCTCCACGCGCATGGCGAGATGGAACTGAAGCTCCTCCTCAAGCTCCTGCTGGTGAGCTTCTCGGCGAAACGTTCTGAAGATCCGTCTCAACCATGCCATCGCCGCCTCCTTAGATGGATGCCCCCTTGAAGTTCAGAACCATTGCCACGGCTCCGGTCACCTGTTCCCAGCGTGCGCGCTCATAGGCAAGCTGCTTCTTGCCTTTGGTGGTCAGCCGGTAATATCGCGCCCTTCGATTGTTCTCGGATTGTCCCCATGTGGCACTGACCCACCCCTCCTGCTCCATGCGGTGCAGTGCAGGGTAGAGGGAGCCCTCTTCCACACGCAGCAGTGCGTCAGACACTTTCTCGATATGGAGCGTGATGCCCCAGCCATGCATCGGACCTTCTTCAAGGCTCTTCAGCACCAGCAGGTCGAGCGTGCCCAGTAGTTGATCGGTCTTCTTGGTTCTCACGCCCGCGCTCCCTGTAGAAGTCTATAGGAGAAAAGAATGCTCCTTGCGGTTCCCCCTGTCAAGTTCTGAGTTACAGTAACGTCGCCTATCTCCAGTTTCTGGAGAAACGGAAAGCCTCCTGGATTCACTAACTAGTGCGACCCACGTGTCGTAAACCCGAAGTACACCGAATCCTTCCCACGCGAGGCTATATGAAGAGCATTTGGGGTCGCCCCATAGGCTTGGTTCTGCTGTCTTTCGCGTCGCTTTGCACAGCGGCGACGGTGGTCATGGTCATTCCTAATCTGAGGCCCTTCAGCGACCCCGCAGGCGCGGTCGCCACATATAGTACTGCTGAGATTCGGGAAGACAATCCGTTCTTCCAGAGCCTCGGAACCAATGGGCGCACCTGTGCCACCTGCCACCAGCCTGACCAGGCATTCAGCGTCAGCGCCGCCGGAGTACAGCAGGTTTACGAGCGCACCCACGGCAAGGATCCGCTCTTTGCGGCGATCGACGGCGCTAACTGCCCCACGAGCGACTCCACTGACCGCGCTGCCCATAGCTTGTTGCTCGAGCGCGGCCTCATCCGAGTCGGCATTCCTCTGCCCACTAACTCGCAGTTTCATATTGCAGTGGTGCATGATCCCTACGGTTGCGCCA
>CBJOJD010000336.1:0-6251 GCA_966443485.1 uncultured bacterium
AAGCCTTGCTCTCGAACTTCCAGCCCCGGCTAAGCTCCTTCGTCAGCGTGGCAATCTCAAAGTTGGTCGGCACGTGGTACGTGTAGTAGCGATACCACTGCGCGTTCAGGGTTCCATCCGGATTGTACTGATTCCGATCGAGCAGGTAGTTGTCCCCATGATCTTGAATCTGCTGGCGCGTGGCGTCGTTGTTTGGCGTGTTGGCATCCACAATCACCGACGTGCCAATCAGGGTCACATTCGTCTTGTCGGAAACCTTGTAGTTAAACTTCAGCGTTCCCGCGGTGCGCTGCTGATCGCTATTGGTCAGATAACCGTCTGACGTCTGGTGGTGGCCCTCAAACCAGAGATTGGCCTTGGGGTTCTTGCCTCCAAACAGCCCGGAGTTAAACTCGCCCAGAGTCTGATTGGTATTGAAAGAACCGTATGACTCCGAGGCGCGGATCGACATGTTGTCGCTCAGCTTAGGCGAGAACATGTGAATCGAACCGCCATAGTTCGAAGGTCCGATATCCGACGCAGTGCCTGGACTGCGATCGAAATCGACATACCCAATCGCCGGGGCCGGCACGTAAGCCCAGGAGTGATGGCTGGGATCATTGGAGTCATTGAACGGCACTCCATCCCACGTCATCGTGTAGTCGTCGTCTTTGAAGCCCCGGAAATAGATCTTGGCCTGGCCGTTGCCAACGCCGTTATTGCTCCAGCTCACCGTGCCCGGCGCAGCCTGGGTGATGTCAGCAAAGTCCGTAACCGGCGAGGTATATTCGCTCACATATTGGCTGGTGATCTCGGTGCGTGCGGAACCCGCGTCCAGTAGCGCCTTCACCGGAGAAAGCTGCGCAGCCAGCGAAGGCTCGCCCTCCGCTTCCACCGTCACCTCCTCCGCTACCGAGGCAATCACCAGCGAGACTGACACCTCCGCCGTAGCTCCCGGAGTAACCGTCACGCGGCGCACCGCCGTCGCAAAGCCCGTCGCCGACGTCTCTACTGTGTAGGTGCCGGCAGTCAACCCGCTAACCGCAAACTTCCCTTCTCCATTCGTGACGACGGAACGTTCAACTCGACTTGAACTGGCAATGGCAACTGAAGCGCCTTGCACCGCCTGCCCGCGAGAATCGACGACGGAACCTTGCACCGTCCCGGTCGCCTCCTGCGCGCCTAAGTTCATGAGACCGGTAAAGAGAGCAATCAGGCACACAACAATAGACACAGCTTGACGCCGTGTCCTTCCAATTTGGCTGTTCAACTTGGGCCTCTCAAAGGGTTTACTGAGATTTTGGGTTAGAGGTAATTCCCCTTTAACATAGGCACCTATTGCGACAATCCATTCACAAACTGGTTAAAACTCCTTGAACGAGGGCAGGACTCACTTCGTCCTCACTCCAAGAACAAAGACGAAAACCGAAACCGACCTCTCCACCCTGGGATCGAGGACCGTCTTCGCATCTTCATGCGAAAATTATGGGTGTGAACGGTTGGTTGAGACGTTTTTTCCCCAGTCTGATTTTGCTTTCCACGGTTTTCTATCCGCTTGTCGGCCACGCAGCCTCAGAGAACAAGTCGGATGAAGAAAAGGGCGCAATCCTCTTTCGCGACAAGGGCTGTGCCTACTGCCACGGCACCGCGGGCGAAGGCACCAAGAAGGCTCCATCCCTCGTCGACATCCGCAAGAACAAAGCCTGGCCCCCCGACAAGATCACCGATCAGATCTTGAACGGCGGAGAGAAGATGCCGCCCTTCCGCGAATCGCTGAGCGACGAAGAGATCGCCCAGCTCGTGGCCTATCTGCGCGCCAAGCACCCTCCGGTACCGCCGCCCTTGGCCACTCCGGCGCCTCCACCTGCGAACTGAGCTGCATCTTCGCAATCGATGAAGCTACGTGACCCGCTCCATGGACCCTGGCGCGGGGGCTGGATAAATCAAGCCTCGACAGGAAGGTTGGCGATGCCTTCATTGCCGAAGATCCGCCGGTAGCGCTCCACTTCCTCTGCCGGACCCATCGCCTTGGCGTAGTTGTCTGACAGCTTAACCGCGGGCCGCCCGTCCACCTCCACCAGCTTGCACACCAGGCTAATGGGATGAAAGCTCTGGTCGGGGCGCGGATTGCAGTTTCTAAAGTCGTTGGTCAGAAACGTCCCCCATCCGGCGCTGAATCGAATCCTTCGCTGCGGCAGCCAGCGGCTCTCATCGCTGAAGTCCTTGGCACTGCGAAACTCCCCCGGCTCCGCGCCATTCAGCAGCGTCCCCGCAAAATACGCATGAAGCGCCAGAATGCGATCTACATCCAGCGCATCCGACGCGATCAGCCGCTTGCGCCGCGGATCTCGCCCGCGCTCCAGCAACCACGCAATGTACTCATCTCCTGCCGCAAACGGATCTTTGCTGTCGATGCGTTGTCCGGTCCAGTCAGCCACCCAGTCCGGCGCGTTCCGCAGAAACTGTGTCGTCCCGAACGTGTCGGGAAGCAAAATGAGCAGCTCGCCTTGATACGTCTGCTGCCACAGCTCCAGCAGGCGGTATTGCGCACTGCGTAATTCCTCCTCCGTATCCGCCATCGCGGCCAGCGCCATCGGCAGCTCGTGCGCGTTGGTGCCGATCGCTTCCAGGTCATGCTTGTACGCGAGATAGGTATTGGAGCTGCCCGTAAAGCTCGGCCCCAGCACATCGCTCATGGCCTTCACCACGTATTCATGCCACAGAAAGCTGTGCCTGCGCCGCGTTCCAAAGTCGCTCAGGCTCAGCCCGGGAACCCCACGCAGCCGGTCCATCTTCTCCCATAACCGTGTTTTGGCCCGCGCATACAAAAGATCCAGTTCAAACTCGCTCAGATGCTTGAGCGCGGCTCTCGTCTTCAACTCGTCAATCGCGGAGAGCGCATAGATCTCCCACAACGTCGTCTCGGTCCACAACCCGTCGAACCGCAACGTGATCTGCCCATCTTCCACGCCAAGCTCGAAGTCGGACAAGCGAAAATCCCGGTCCAGCCACTCCAGGAACGCCGGCTCGAACATGCCGCGCTTTCCGTAGAAAGTATTGCCCGCCAGCCAAATCAGCTCCGACTTGTGGAAGCGCAGCTTGCGCGTAGCCTCAAGCTGCTCGCGAAGCTCGCGCATATTCACGACCTCGCCCAGCCGTACCGAAGTGGTGCGGTTCTGCAGAGCAAAACCGGCCCGCGTCGTGGGAAAATGCTTCCAGATGAACTGCAGCATCAGCAGCTTGTAGAAGTCCGTGTCGAGCAGCGAGCGCGTGATGGGATCGAGCTCCCAGTTGTGGTCGTGGGCTCGGCGAGCAATGTTAATGATCACAATGCCTACTCTAATGCAACAGGTTAGGAACGGGCGTACCGTTGACAGCACATCGCTAGTGGGCGATCTTCGCCTTCCCGAACTCGAAGGACTTCACCACCACCGGCTCCAAAACATCACGATCCTCGCGGATGCGAAACGTGTGGTCCACTGAAACATTCTTGAATCGCTGCGAGCGGCCAGACACCGGCCAATCTACCTCGATCTCCAGTACCCGGGCAGCGCCACCCAAACCTATGTGCTGCCGCAGAGGATTGCCTCCAAAGCTCGATACTGAACCCACCGCCCGATAAATCGATCTGCGATGGCCCTGCTCTTCGATGGTCACCTTGATGCGCGCCCCAAATGCCGCCCGGTTCGTCTTCACGCCTTCCAGCATGAGCGTGATCCAATGGTTGCCGTGTCCTGGATTCCGATACAGCGCGGGCATGAACACGTCTCCGGGATGAGCACCGCCCAGCTCCTCGAACACATCTTCATTCCCGTCGTTCTCGATATCCGCAAAGGCGATGCTATGCCCCTTCTGCAAATTCCCAAACCCGCCCGAGGTAGTCACATCCTGAAAGTAGTGCCCCCGGTCGTTGCGAAACATACGCTTGGGCAGCAGCGATTCATACGATGAATCGCCCAGTCCCAGATACACATCGAGCCAGCCGTCGTTGTCCAGATCGCCAAAGTTCGCAGCCATCGTGGTCACCGCCCGATCCAGGCCGGCCGCGTGAGGCACGTCCGTGAATGTGCCGTCGTGGTTGTTGTGAAACAAATGCGATCGCCATGCATGATTCGGCTCATTCAGCATGTAAGCGCCAATGTCCTCCTCGGATGTAGTCGCATACCCACCCGCGAAGATATCCAGCCAGCCATCGTTGTCGTAATCGAAGAACCACGTCGGAAACGTGTAGCGCTTCTCTGCCAGCCCCGCTTTCTCGGTCACATCCGTAAAGATCCAGTCACCCCTCGCAGCCTGCGCATTGTCGCGCGGACCATCGTTCCGAAACAGAAAGCTCTGCCCCGACATGGTGGTGACGTAAAGATCGGGACGGCCATCATTGTTGTAGTCACCCCACGCAACGCCCTTCACGAATCCGAGATTCGAACCTAATCGCCCCGCGCCCGAACCCGGCGCCTTCACCATCGTGAAGGTCCCGTCGTGGTTGTTGTGAAACAGCTGGCAGCGGTGCTCATCGCCCGGCTTGGACTCGTGCCCCACAAAAAGATCCAGCCAGCCGTCCCCGTCGTAGTCGGCCCAAGCCGCAGTCTGGGTCGGCCCTGAGATCAACAGGCCCGCCTCTTCCGTCACATCGTCGAAGGTCCCGTCCCCGTTGTTGCGCAGCAACGACAGCGGGTACTCGCCAAACTTGCCCCACCACGCGCCCCGCAGAACCAGCACATCGGGATGCCCGTCGTTGTTGTAATCGGTAAGCACCAGGTTGAGCCCGCCGATCTCCTCCCCCAACCCCGCCTCCTGGGTGCGATCCGCAAAGGTGCCGTCCCCGTTGTTTTGAAAGAAGTGCATGGGATCGAGCGGTCCAGAAGACGAGATCAGGATGTCGAGGAAGCCATCTCCATCGAAGTCCTCGACGATCGCTCCTCCAGACAGCTCCATGGCGTGAACACCTGCGATACCGGCCACATCGGGAAAAAAGCCAATGTCATATTCAGAATCGAATTGCTTGGGCGGCACCAGCCATTGCTTCGGCACGTCCTGCGGATAGCGGCCCAACTGCTGATAGGCAACGTTCAGCAGCCACCGGCAGATGGCGCTCCCCGGGTTCAGCTCCAGAACGCGCGTGTACTCGCGCACCGCTCCCTCTGCCCCCCGAGTGCGCCCATGAATCCCGCCTCCGCGCAGCGGAAAGTTGCACGAGAGCGGGTTGTGCGACTCAACGCAATTCTCCTGCTCGCCTAATCGCAGATAAGCCAGCGCCAACTCCTGATGAATGGCTGCCTGAATCTGCCGTGGAACCTGGGCCAGATGTGGCTCGATGCGTTGCACCAGCTCTTCCAGCGTCTCCACAGCCCGCTCGCTGCGCCCCGCGCGCAGCTGCTCGTTACCGAGCTCCATGCGAACGGCCACTTCGTCAGGCAATGAAAGCTTGCGGCTCAGGACAGCCTGGTAGTACGTGATGCGTTCAAAAGGCTTGTTCGGATCCGCCTTCCAATCGTTCCCGTCAAAGATCGCGCGCAGCCGCTGGCCCATGCGCCGCGCACCCTCTCCGTGCGGCAGCGGCGCAATCCGCACCGGAATCTCATCTGCCGCTTCGCTCTGCGCGATGACATCCGCCCTCGGCTCCGCCGAAACCTGGCTCGCCATCCCTCCGATCTGCGGAGAGAGAACCGTGTCCTTCGAATCACTAGGGGACGGCGCGTTCTGCGCAGAACAGAACATAGCCAACGACAGACCTACAGCAATCATCAGCAGCTTCATCGCGATCCGGCCATACTCGCTTACCCGTCTCGTCCAGACCACACTCGTCCGGCCAAGGCCCTCGCGCAGACCTCCGCCCGGCCAACGCGCGCTCAGAACCGCCACGTTGCTTCGACCTCTCGGCGGATGTACTGGTGATGCCGCACTTCTCACAACTTCGATCGTCCTGCGATGCTGGCGCGCATCTCCTCCGTGAGCTCAGGCATGGCTCCAGCCTGCGACGCAACCCAACCACCCCAGCGATTACCTTCTTCATTCAAAGTGGCCAGGTTTGCTCCGGCCATCATGAAGTGCGTCATCGCCGCGGTAAACGCATCGCCCGCTCCAATCGTATCGGCCACGCGAATTGCAATTCCCGGATGCTCGTGCCACTCATCGCGCTTGATCAGCAGACTCCCCGCTCCACCTCGAGTTACCGCGATCATCTCCACTGAAGGAAACTCTCCCAGCAGCCGCTCAGCACCCAGCCGGAGCGCCTTGGTGCCAGGCTCCGCGTCGGTCGGCAATCCCAGCAG
>CBJOJD010000337.1:0-6245 GCA_966443485.1 uncultured bacterium
AGAGTTCACAGTTCGCAGTTCACAGTGGTGGCCAGCGCCGGCAATGCGCCGCCACTGAGAACTACGAACTAAGAACTGCGAACTGACGGTGGGAGCAAAGCGACAATGGCTATAGATCAAAATCTAAAGATCGAAATGGGCAAGCAGGGCGTCTTCGTGACCACCATCGAAGAGCTCTATAACTGGGGCCGGCGCAGTTCGGTGTGGCCCATGCAGTTTGGCCTGGCCTGCTGCGCAATCGAGATGATTGCTACCACCATGGCTCGTTACGATCTGGCCCGGTTTGGCGCGGAGGTGTTTCGTCCTTCGCCTCGCCAAGCCGATCTGATGATCATCTCCGGCACCGTGACCAAGAAGATGGCTCCCCAGGTGGTGCGCCTTTACAACCAGATGGCCGAGCCCCGCTACGTGATCGCCATGGGTGCATGCGCCATCTCGGGCGGGCCGTTCAAGCAAGGCTACAACGTGCTGAAGGGGATCGACCGGTACATTCCTGTGGACGTGCATATTCCGGGGTGTCCGCCACGGCCGGAGGCGCTGATTCATGCGTTCATCACCTTGCAGAAGAAGATCGACGAGCAGAGCTTGACGGGAGAGAACCGGCCGCGGCACTTGGATGCCGAAGCGCAAGGCGAGTTTCCTGTACCGGAGCCGGGCGAGCACGATCTGGAGCCGCCGGCGAATCCAGGGGTTTGGTCGTTCCCTGTCGTGATTCGGTGAAGGTAGGGACTGAGGCTGAGGACTAGGGACTAGAAGCTGACAGTGGAGAACTGGCAGCGCAGAAGCCAGGAGCTGATTTTTGAAGACGGTAGAAGAGATCAAAGCAGCGATTGAGGCAGCCGTTCCAGGCGCGGGGGTGACGATTGTGTCGAATCCGTCGCCGAGCGCTCAGCACTCGCTGCTGCTCGATCCGGCTCATGCCTTTGCGGTGGCGAAGTTCCTGCGCGATGACGTCGAGCTGGCGCTGGATTTCATGTCGAACGTCACGGGCGTCGATTGGCTGGACAAAGAAGTCACGGAGAAGGTGAAGGTCACCAAGCAGGTTCCGAAGACGGTGGACGGCGTGGAGCAGATGGTGGAAGAGACCGTCGAGGAGACCCGCAAGCACACCGAGCCGGGATACCTGGAGGCTGTCTATCACCTGTATTCGGTGAAGAAGAAGCATGGGCCGGTGGTGATCCGCATGCGCACGGGCAACCGCTCCGATCAGGTGGAGTTGCCATCGCTTACGCCGATTTGGCGGGGGGCGGAGTTCCAGGAGCGCGAGGTCTTCGATCTGTATGGCATTGTGTTTACCGGCCACCCGGACCTGCGCCGCATTTTGATGTGGGACGGATTCAAGGATCATCCGATGCGCCGCGACTACGTGGAGCCGGATGACTTCGAGTACGAGCCCACGGCTCACGATCAGGTGCTGGCGCGAGCGAAGGCTCACCAGGCGCGGGTGCAAGCTGCGAGCCAGGAAGGAGCAGAGGCCGGATTATGAGCGGATCAGCGAATTCCTCGGCAACAAAATATCCCTTCGACGTGGAAGCCTGGAATCGTCCCCCGGTGATTGAGCCGGATGGGGAAGGCGAACTGCTCGAAGTTTCGATGGGGCCGCATCATCCCTCGACGCATGGCGTGTTTCGCATGGACGTGGCGCTGGATGGCGAGCGGGTGGTGAAGCTGAAGCCGGTCTTCGGCTACCTGCACCGCAATCACGAGCAGATCGGGCAGACGGTGAGCTACCTGGCGATGATGCCGTATACCGATCGCCTGGACTACTTCTGCTCGCTTTCGAATAACTGGGCGTATGCGCTAGCGGTGGAGAAGCTGGTAGGGCAGGCAGTTCCGGAGCGCGCCGAGTACATTCGCGTGATTCTGGCGGAACTGACGCGGGTGCAGAATCATGCTTCGGCGATCGGCTTCCTGATCCAGGAGATGGGTGCGAGCGGTACGCCGCTGATGTACGCATTCCGCGAGCGCGAGAAGATTCTGGATTTGTTCGAGAGCCTCACCGGGTCGCGCATGATGTGCAACTACATGCGCTTCGGCGGCTGCCGCGTGGATGTTTCAGAGGCTTGGCTCAACGGCGCGCGCAAGGTGGTGGCGGATCTGCCCAAGTTCGTGGACGAGTTTGAAGCGCTGCTGACCGGCAACGAGATCCTGATGGCGCGTTGCCAAGGGGTTGGCGTGCTCAAGCCGGAGCTGGCGGTGAATGCGGGGATCAGCGGTCCGATGCTGCGCGCTACGGGCGTGAACTACGACATCCGCAAGGTGGATCACTACGGCATCTACGATCGCTTTAAGTTCCGCGTTCCGCTGGGGGATCATGGCGACATCTACGACCGCTACATGGTGCGGGTGCTGGAGATGCGCGAGTCGATCGGGATCCTGGAGCAGGCGCTGAAAGAGATTCCGGGTGGGCCGGTGATGGACCCGAAGGCGAAGATTCGCGGGTTCAAACCCAAGCCGGGCGAAGCGTACGGCCGCATTGAAGCGCCCAAGGGCGAGCTTGGTTTTTATTTGATCAGCACGGGCGGAGCGGAGCCTTATCGCTATCGTGTGCGTCCGCCGAGCCTGATCAATCTGACGGTTTTGGAAGATATGTGTCTGGGGCACAACGTAGCCGATGTGGTGTTGATCTTCGGCAGCGTGGATATTGTGCTGGGAGAGGTCGATCGATAAGCCGGAATCTGCAAGCTTCTAGCGCCTAGCTTCTAGCCATTAGCTTGTGTCCGGTGAGCGGGAAGAGTACGACGACTCTGGGAAGGTTAAGAGCTGCGCTCTGGCGGGAATGAGCTAGAGGCTAGAAGCTGGGAGCTGTTTTGAATGCTGGGTGAAGGCATACTGAAGGGCCTGAAGGAGACGGCGAAGAACTTCGCGGGCAGCTACGTCTCGAAAGAACGGCTGACGACCGTTCAATATCCGGAAGAGCGCCTGCCTTTGCCAGAGGCGGCGCGGAACTTTCCGTTCCTGGTGTTCGATGGCCAGGACTGGGAGGCTGGGCTGCGCTGTGTGGCATGCCAGATCTGCGAGAAGGAATGCCCGCCTCAGTGCATTTACATCGAGAAGAGCAAAGACAAGAAGCCGGACGCGGTGGGCAAGCAGCAGTTTTATCCGGCGCGCTTTGACATTGATATCTCGGTTTGCATGAGCTGCCAGATCTGTGTCGAGGTCTGCCCCTTCGACGCGATCAAGATGAACAACGAGTTCGAGCTGGCCACCGACGATCGTTTTGGCGGGCTGCTGCTGGACCGTCACGAGCTGGCGAAGTCGAACGAGTACTACCACCAGATTCATCCCACCGAAGCTGCGGAGGTGGATGGACGACTGGCGGAGGAGAGGGCCAAGGCCGAAGCGAGGGCCAAGGCAGCGGCAGCGGCTGCCGCAGCTAAGCCGGCTCCTGCGTCCGCCGAGACCAAGCCGGCTGCTCCGGCTGCAACTGCGGCAAAACCGGCTGCTCCGAAGGCGGAGAGTGTCTCCGGGGATAGCACTCCCACGCCGGCTGCGGTGAAGCCTCGAGCTGAAGAGCAGGTTGTGCAGAAGGCGGCTCCTCCGAAAGAAGGAGGGGCAAGCTAGATCATGGTCAACACGATCGACCAGATTTTTGTGGTTCTCAAGCATTGGGTGATGGGATTGTTTCCCACGCCCTTGCAGCCGATTATCGGAATCCTGCTTAGTGTTGTCGCTATCATTGCAGTTTTCCCCGGCCTGTTTGCGTTGACCACGGTGTTGGAGCGCAAAGGCCTGGGGCGCATGCAGAACCGGCTCGGCCCTAATCGCGTTGGTCCTTACGGCATTTTGCAGCCGGTGGCCGACGGCATCAAGTCGCTGACCAAAGAAGACATTGTGCCGGTGAGCGCGGACGCGGTGGTGCACTTTCTGGCACCGCTGGTGCTGGTGGTTGCGGTGTTCATGGGCTTCGCGGTGTTGCCGATGGGGCGCAACATGCAGCTGGTGGATATGGATGCCAGCCTGCTGTTCTTCTTCGCGATTGGTGCATCGACCGAGCTTTCGGTATTCATGGCGGGATGGTCGAGCCGCAACAAGTATTCGCTGCTGGGAGCGATGCGAGCAGTGGCGCAGATGATCAGCTACGAAGTGCCGCTGCTGATGTCGAGCGTGGTGGTGGTGATGATCACCGGCTCGCTGTCACTGGTGAAGATTGTCGAGGCGCAGAACCAGTATTCGTGGGGACTGCCGCACTGGTACATCTTCACGCCCTGGGGCTTTGCGGGATTCTTGATGTTTGCGATTGCCGCGACCGCCGAGACGAACCGCACGCCTTTCGATTTGCCGGAGGGCGAGTCGGAGCTGGTGGCGGGCTACTTCACGGAGTACTCGGGGTTCAAGTTCGCACTGTTCTTCCTGGGCGAGTACCTGGGCATGTTTTCGATCTCGGGGCTGGGATCGACGCTGTTTCTGGGAGGGTGGTCGGCGCCGCTGGCGGTGCTGCAGTTTGTGCCGTCGTGGATTTGGTTCTTCGCCAAGGTGATGCTGTCGATTGTGGTGATGATCTGGCTGCGCGGTACACTGCCGCGTCTGCGCCAGGACCAGCTGATGAATTTTGCCTGGAAGTTTGTGCTGCCCATGACGCTGCTGAACTTGTTTGTGGCAGGTCTGTGGCGGTTCATGGACGGCACCTGGCTGCGCTGGATTGTGTGCTCGGCGATTCTGATTGCGGCGTATGTGCTGATGGGCCGCAGCGAGATGAAACGCAAGCACTTCGGTCCGAGGAGTTATCGCTATGCGGAGTAACGGGAAAGAGCTTGCGCAGGTGGTGGGGTTGACGTCCATCCCAAGTCTCCATAACCGGGAGATCTCCACCCCACGAACTACGACCCGTTCGCGGGGACCCGAGACCTGGGGCACCTCGATTGCGGCGCGGGACAGGATGGCCTGCGCATGACGATCGCGTTTTGGATTCTCTCGATTCTCACGGTGCTGGGTGGGCTGGCCGCGGTGCTGTTGAAGAACACGGTGCACTGCGCGTTGGCTCTTACGGTGGCCTTCGCGGGATTGGCGCTGCTCTTCCTGGGGTTGGATGCGCAGTTCGCGGGCTTCGCGCAGATTCTGGTGTACATCGGCGCGGTGGCCATCCTGGTGGTCTTCGCGATTCTTCTGACGCGAGGATCGGAGACTCCTGCTGGAGGCGTCTTCAGCCGCACCTGGTTTGCCGGAGTGTGCATAGCCGCTGCGGTGTTCGCGACGCTGGGCTGGGCGGTGCTGCACAGCACGATGGCCTTGCCGCATGAAACGGCGGCTCCGGTGGTAACGGTGCAGCAGATCGGCAATGCGCTGATGGGGCGCTATGTGCTGCCGCTGGAGATTGTCGCGTTGCTGCTGACCGCGGCCATGATTGGCGCGGTGATCGTCGCCATGCACGAGAAGGGAGACAGCAAGTGACGCCGCTCTCTGGATACCTGCTGGTTGCCGCGCTGGTGTTTGCCATCGGACTGGCGGGCGCTTTGACGCGCCGCAATGCGATTCTGGTGCTGATCGGAATTGAATTGATGTTGAATGCGGCCAATCTGAACCTGGTGGCGTTCTGGCGCTACGGTCCGCACCCTGAATTACTGACGGGCATGATGTTCGCCGTCTTCTCGATTGCCGTTGCCGCTGCGGAAGCGGCGGTAGGACTGGGCCTTGTGATTGCTATTTATCGTCACGCACACACAACCGATCTCGATGAGATGAACAGGATGAAGGGGTGAGCCGGTAATGCAAGAGGGAATTGCGTTCACTCCACAAGTCGCTGCATCGGCCATCGCGCGGATCCTCTGGCTGATTCCGGCGCTGCCCATGGTGGCTGCGGGCTTGATCGCGCTGATGAAGCAGCCGCGGCGCAAGCCGGCTGCCGCGCTGGCAATTGGTTCACTGGGCATCTCTCTGCTGCTGGCTTTGACGGCCTTCAGCGAGGTGCTTTCCGGCTGGGCCAACGGGCACGCGGTGCGGGAGACGGTGAACTTCACCTGGCTGACCTTCGGAACATCGGCGGTGGACCTGGGATGGGTGCTGGATCCGCTGTCGGCGGTAATGCTGGTGATGGTCACCTTCGTCGGGCTGCTGATCTTTATCTACTCCACCGGGTACATGGCGCATGACGAGAACTTCACCCGGTTCTTCTGCTTCCTCTCATTGTTTGCGGGAGCGATGCTGGGGGTGGTGATTGCGAACAGCATCCTGCTGCTGTTTATGTGCTGGGAGCTGGTGGGTCTGCCGTCGTATCTGCTGATCGGCTTCTGGTATCACAAGCCTTC
>CBJOJD010000338.1:0-6242 GCA_966443485.1 uncultured bacterium
CTGGGCGACGTGACAGAATTGGTCAGGGCCGCATTCGGTCAGGACTGACGCTATGAACCTGGATTCTCTCCACTGCTTTGGATGGACACCTATCCGCATCGACTGGAGCCGACCGGCTTCGCACCGGGAGGACTAGCAAGGTGCGGAAAGGGTTTACGAGAAGACCACAAGCCGACCCGCCGGGAACGCATGGCAAGAACTACATCACGCCAGCGGGATTACAACGGCTGAGGGACGAGCACAAGTTTCTGCTCACCAAGGACCGCCCGGCTGTGGCGGAGGTGGTGGCGTGGGCTGCGGGTAATGGAGATCGCAGTGAAAACGCCGACTACCAATACGGCAAGCGCCGGCTGCGGCAGATCGATGGGCGTATTCGCTTTCTCACGAAGCGAATCGAAGCCGCTGAAGTAGTGGACCCGGAGGCTCCCCGGTCAGGGCAGGCGAAGGCGCGGGCATTCTTTGGAGCGACCGTGCGCTATGCCACTGCCGCGGGACAGGAGCGGGAGGTCAGCATCGTAGGAACGGACGAGGTTGACCTCAACCGGAACCACATCAGCTGGGTGTCGCCGCTGGGCCGGGCGCTGATGAAGTCCACCGAGGGAGACACCGTGATTCTGCAGGCACCGGGCGGAACAGAAGAGCTCACGGTGCTGGAGGTGCGCTACGAACGCATCTCAGTGGAACCGTTCCGGGAACCGCCTGGCTCGGCCTCGAGCACGGGCGCAGCTCAGGAATCGGACGATGGATTGAGTGAGCAGTCTGAGATGTGAGCAGGCTGGCGAGGATGCGCGTCAGCTCCTCTCCAGGACGAGGTGAGTCGCGTGCTCCGAAGTCTTGCGGTCGGTGAGGGCGAACCCCAGCGCTCGAAGATCCAGTCCATGGAAGAGGGCTTCCCCTTGGCCGAGGAGTACGGGGACAGAGGCAAGGTGGAGCGAGTCGATCAACCCAGCCTGAAGATATAGGCGGACGGTGGAGACTCCGCCGCCGATCTTGATGTCTTTTGTTCCTGCTGTTGCTCTGGCACGATCCAGTGCCTCTTCAATTCCGCCGGTGACGAAGTAGAAGGTTGTGCCGCCCTTCATCTCGATGGGCTCGCGTTCGTAGTGAGTCAGGATGAAGGTTGGCGCGTGATAGGGCGGATTGTCGCCCCACCAGCCTTTCCATGAGTCATCGGGCCAGGGGCCGCGGATGGGGCCGAACATATTGCGGCCGAGGATGAAGGCACCGAAGTTGTCCATGGCCCGACGGGCAAATTCGTCGTCGATATCTCCCACCGATCCGCCCTCTTTTCCGACCATGGAGCAGAATGTCTGGGTATGGAAGAACCACTGAAAGAGCTCGGGTCCTCGTTTGCCGAGAGGGTTGTTCAAACTCTGCTCGATGCCTGCGCTGAAGCCGTCCAATGACACACCGAATCCTGCTACCCGGACCTTTGACATGGCTGCGATTCTCCCCATTGAGGTACTAGCTTTTTTGTGTGGGCGGGTGGCGCACATCTGCACCCTTCGAACGATCCTACACGGGGCGTGTGACGTGGGCGTTGCGGGGGCAGTGGAAAAGATGGCAGCTATCGCAAGGTGGGCACGATGAGGCGGAAAATAGAAACGGGAGGTGGCTGATCCGGCCACCTCCCGAAGATCATCACAAGCCAGTGTGTACAGGCTATTCAGGAGACATTCATAGAGTAGGGGAATCGATTCCAGGCGTCTTGAGTCGTTTGGCGGAAGCACGGCTCCATCAAAAGGATGAGGCTGGGGAACGGAAGTGAGCCGGGTACTGGGCAGGGGCGGCTCGGCAGAATTACTGTGGAGGAGCACCTCTGCACAACTCCAGGGACGCGGCACCAGCGCAGGTAGATTGCATCTTCTAGACACCATTTCGAGTAGAGAGCGAGGAAGGCCGGGGCGCTCGCGGCCGCCGCGGCGGACATGTATGTTATTGAGCGCGCTGCTACTTGGGGGTGTGCTCCCGGGGGCCGGGCTGGAGCCGACGACGTCTCTGGCCAACTTCAACCGGCAAAGCTGGGTGATGGAGAACGGGCTGCCGCAGAACACGGTGCTGGCCCTGGCGCAGACCCGGGATGGTTTTCTGTGGCTGGGGACCGAGGTGGGGCTGGTCCGGTTCGACGGCAGCGGATTTGCGACGTTTGACGCGCATTCCACGCCAGGGCTGCCGGGCAGCGATGTTCAATGCCTGCTGGCGGGACGGGATGGAGCGCTTTGGGTTGGCACCAGTGACGGAGTGGCGCGGCTGAAAGATGGTGTGATGACGGCGTTTACCACCGCCAACGGTCTGCCTGGCAACGATGTGCGGGGCTTGGCGGAGAGGGCCGACGGCGGCGTCCAAGTGGAGACCGATGGAGGCACCGCCGATTTCGACGGACGGCAGTTTCAGGCGACTGGCGCAGCCGCATCTTCGAGTCTGGATCCGGGAGTGCTGTTTTCAGCAAAGCTTGAGGCAGGTGACTCCGCGAAGGCCACAGCGACCGCGGTGACGATTCGGCACGAGCGGACGGAGATACGGCTGGGGGTAGGGCGCGAGTTGCCGGGAACGAGAATTCAGGCGCTTCTGGCGGATCGCGCCGGGGCGTTGTGGATCGGAACCAATGGTGGTCTGGCGCGCTGGGCCGAAGGCAAGCTGGAGAAGCTCCCGGTGACGGATCCACTGGCCTCGGCCTCGGTGCTGAGCCTGCTGGAGGACCGAGAGGGCAATCTGTGGGCAGGTACGGAATCGAGTGGCTTGCAGATCTTGCGCGACCAGCGTTTTCGCACCTGGACGGTGCGCGACGGGCTGGCCAGCGATAACACGAGAGCCGTGGTCCAGGACAGCGCGGGCACGTTGTGGATCGGCACGGCAGCGAGCGGCGTGACGGGGATCAATCCCGACGGGCGAGCGGGCAAGAACTACTCGGTAAACGATGGGCTGGCCAGCAATGTGATTCTGTCTTTGGCTGCGGCGCCGGATGGAGATCTTTGGGTGGGAACGCCGGACGGCTTGAGCCGGGTACGGCATGGGGCGATCACGACCTACACGTCTTCGGATGGGTTACCGGACGAGTTCATTCGCTCGCTGCTGGTGGATCGTGACGGATCGTTGTGGATCGGCACGCGGCGCGGGCTGGCGCACTGGGAGCAGCCCGGCAGCGGACGCGTGCAGATCTACACCCAGGGGAACGGGCTGGGGAATGACCTGGTGGGCGCGATGGCCCGCGATGGGGCCGGCGATCTTTGGGTGGCCACGTTCGCGGGGCTTTCCCGGCTGCACAACGGGCAGTTCTCAAATTTCACCACCGCCAATGGGCTCTCGAGCAATGTGATCACTTCCTTGCTGGCGCGAGCGAATGGAACGCTCGTAGTGGGAACGCAGGACCATGGCTGGAACGTGTGGGATGGGCAGCGGTTCACGAAGGTGACGCAGGACGATCTGGGCAAGACGACGATTCACGCTGTTCTGGACGACGGCCTCGATCACCTGTGGTTCGCAACGGGAGATGGGCTGGCTCGATGTGACTGCAGCATGAGCATGAGCGCGATGTGCACGCACTGGATGCAGTTTGGCACTGCCGATGGCTTGCACGGGCGCGAGACGGCGATGAACAGCCATCCTTCGGCATGGCGCTCGCAGAATGGGCACTTGTGGTTCGCGACGCCCAAGGGGCTGGTGGAGATTGATCCGGCGCATTTTCCAGTGAATGACGTTCCTCCTCCGGTGGTGGTGGAACGCTTTGCGGCAGATGATCACGACCAGCTCACGAGGGCGGGCGCGGAGGTGAGCGTAGCGGCCGGGCACAACCACTTTCAGTTCGACTACGCGGGACTGAGTTTTGTGGCGCCGCAGAAGGTACGTTATCGCTACAAGCTGGAGGGATTCGATCACGGCTGGACGGAGGCGGGGGCGCGGCGCACTGCGTATTACACGAATATTCCTCCGGGGAAGTACACGTTCCGGGTGCAGGCCGCGAACAACGATGGGGTATGGAATACGCAGGGAGCGGCTCTGGAGTTCAAGCTGCAGCCGCACTTTTACCAGACGTGGTGGTTTTATGGAGTAGTGGCGCTGGGACTTGGCGGTGTGGTGCTGCTGCTGTTTCGGCTGCGGCTGCTACGGGCGGAGCGGGAGTTTCGGGCGGTGCTGGGAGAGCGCAATCGTATTGCCCGGGAGATCCACGACACGCTGGCGCAGGGATATGTGGGGATCAGCGTGCAGCTGGAAGTGTTGAGCGAGTTGCTGCGTCACAACAAGGTGGACGCGGCGGCCAAGCATCTGAACACCACGCGCGGATACGTGCGAGAGGGGCTGGCGGATGCACGGCAGTCGATATGGGCGTTGCGCTCGCAGGATGCGGACGAGACTACCCTGCCGGTGCGAATGCGGCGATTGGTGGAACAGTCCGACGGGCACGGGCTGGAGGCCAGGTTCAGCATCTACGGCGCTTATCGTCCGCTGCCGCCTGGAACGGAGCGAGAGTTTCTGCGAGTGGCGCAAGAGGCCATTCATAATGTGAAGAAGCATGCGGGTGCGCACAGCCTTTCGGTGCAGCTGGAATATGGGCGGCAAGAGATTGCGCTGGAGGTGCGAGACGATGGGCGAGGATTTGTGGAGTCGGCGAGCAACGGTAGTGGTGGCTCTTCCGACACCGCGCCCGGTCACTATGGACTGACCGGCATGCGGGAGCGTGCCGCCGCGGTGGGCGGGACACTGGAGATACAGAGCGAGCCAGGAGCAGGAACGACTGTGCGGCTGCGCGCACCATCGCCCAAGGGCGCGAAGGAGTGAAGAGGGTGACTCAGGACGCAATCAAGGTTTTGGTAGTGGAAGATCATCACGTGGTGCGGCAGGGACTGATGGCGCTGCTCAGCGTGGTGGATGGCATCGAAGTGGTGGGCGAAGCGGCAGATGGGGTGGAGGCGATTACCCAGTTCCGCAAGCACCAGCCCGCGATCACGCTGATCGATCTGCGTCTGCCGCGTCTTTCGGGCGTGGAGGTGATTCAGCGGCTGCGCATGGAGACGCCCAATGCGCGCTTCATTGTGTTGACCACCTATGACGGCGATGAGGACATCTATCGGGCGCTGCAGGCCGGAGCGCGTGCCTATCTGCTGAAGGGCATGACCACCGATGAACTGATTGCAACCATCCGCGCGGTGCATGCGGGCAAGTCGCACATTCCGCCGGCCATTGCGCAGCGGCTGGCAGAGCGCATCGGCACCGAGGAGCTCACGCAGCGGGAGTTCGATGTGCTGGAACAGATTGTGCACGGCAAGAGCAACAAAGAGATCGCGACGGAGTTGGAGATCTCAGAGGCCACGGTAAAGACGCACATCAACAGTCTGCTGGGTAAGCTGGGCGTGGCGGACAGGACGCAGGCGGCGACGGCGGCCATCCAGCGGGGAATTGTGCCGCTGGAGTCCTTGCGCAAGCCCAAGGCGTGAAGCTTTTCGCAAGATTACGGATAGGACGGCGGGCAGAGGATAAATCGATGAGAAGTTGGCTGTATGGCGCAATCTTATTCTGCGTAGCACTCACGGCTCAGGGCCAGAAGAGCGCCTGGCGGGCAGCGACGGACGCAGAGTTGGCGTCTTTGTTGCCGGCGCGAGCTCCGGTGGAGAAGGAGCATATTGAGACGGAGATGCGAACCGCCTCAGGCATTGTGGATACGCATGGGCACTACATTGCCGGTGTGGTGATGATTACCGCGGGGTATTCGGCGGACGGAAAGTACTCGCATTATCTCGTGGTGCAGGCGCCGATCAAGATTGGCAACGTGGAGCTGAAGCCGGGCGAGTACGTGTTTGGATACACGCATCGCGATGATGACTTGAATGTGCACTTTCATGTGGCGGCGACCGGAGCACTGGTAGGAACTGCGGAGGCGCATCGCATGGCAGGAACGCCGCGGGTGGAGAGCATTCGCATCTGGCCACCGGCCAGCAAGCCGATTTTTCAGATTGGACGGTTCGCGATTCCGTACGAGCTGGTGGAGAAGTAAGCGGCGCGGGCGCTGAGTTGTGCGCAACCGGTCAGCGCCGATGCGAGGAGGAGCAAGACCGCGAGCAAGCGGCTGATTGCGGGTGCAATCAGCCCTGGGCGTCCTGATACTCCTCGTGCCAAGCCATTTGAATGGCTTCCAGGCGGCCCTCGTTGGACTTGGCGGGATCGTCAGCGAAGCCTTCCAGTTCGGTGACGTAGCGGTGCAGGTCAGTGAAGCGGACGGTGAGCGGGTCGAGGTCGGGATACTTCTC
>CBJOJD010000339.1:0-6218 GCA_966443485.1 uncultured bacterium
GGCACGGACCATATGGACGCGCAGCCGATGCCGGACTACTTCGCTCCGCTGTATGCGTGGCTGAAAGAGCAGAATCAGGCAAGCGCAGCGGCAAGCCACTAGGCTCTCGGTATAAATCGCCTGGTTTCGCACCAAATGTGGTGAGAAGGTAGGGTTGATGGGGGGTACCCCTTCCCCTTCTGCATAATGTGCCGGACGGGTCGATGACAGTGTGTGAATGCAGGTTCTGAACGCAGGTCCTAAATGCGGGTCCTTCGACTGAGTTTGGCCGCGGACGGCCAAACTTCGCTCAGGATGACAAAACTTAATGGTCAGGATGGCAATACTCAACGAAAGTTGGCCTGGACGAGGGCGGGGCGTGGGGTCGACTGGGCGCGCGATGAGAAAGCTTGGTTTTGGCGTTTTTCTGGTGGGCATCTGTGCTTTGCTTGGCGCACAACAGCAGCCGTCGGTGAAGACCCACAGCAGCGATTTGGGGTTCAGCTACACGATTCCGTCCGACTGGGAGGTAGTCGACAACCAGGCCTCGCTGGCGGCGGTGAAGCAGCAGGCGGGGGCGGCCGCCTCCAGCGACAACGAGAAGAAGGGGCTGGCCTGCGCGGAGCTGCTGCTTTCGGCGCGCCGGCAGCAGTCCCAGTCCGTGATTGTGGAGATGGCTCTGCCGTTGGCGTGTTTTGGCGAGCAGATGGCGCCAGCCGACCTGCCCGGGTTCGCGGAGGGAGCTTCAGAGGGATTGAAGCAGAACTTCGATCTCGGGGAGGCGGAGAAGGGCGAGTACCAGCTGGGTACACATCACTTGTGGATGGAGCGACTCAAGGGAACACCCAAGGCACGGCCGGATGTGAACTACACGATCGAGATAGCCTGCGGGCTGCTGAAGAAGGCTTCGGTTTGCTGGATGACCATGGCGGCCAGCGATGCCGACTTGGCCACGTTTGAGCACGGGCAGGTATCCCTGGATGGAGAGCCTGCGGTGGCGCTGGTTCCCGCCGGGGTGCTGGCGCACAAGCCGTCGTAGCTGGTGGAGCACCCCGGAGGGTCGGGAGATTGCCTGCGAGGCTCACAGCATGGCGCGCACGGCCCTGCGTACGCCTTCTGTGGTGACGCCGTAGACCACATGTGCGGAAAAGGGAGAGGCCAGGGAGCTGACTGAGGCCTCTGCCGGAGAACCGGAGAGGTTCAGGGCGGGGACTGCGACCAGGTCGGCCCCGGCGAAGAGCGCGCTGGCAAAGACGGTTCCGAAGCCGGCGCGGGCGGAGCTGGAGTACTCGGCGAGCACCCCGTAGGCTGCCCCCATCAAGGCTCCGAAGGCGTAGTGGACCACGGGGCCGCCCTTTTCCTTTTCCTGCCAGGAGAGATGACGTCCGCCGGTGACGGTAGAGACCACCGCGTCGGCGGTTTTCATGGTGGCGTCTTCTTTCGGCGCGTCGTCCTGCTGCTGGCTGGAGCCGGAGGGGTGTTGCTCACCGGTAACCGTCGCGGCAAGCTGCTGAACTCGAGAGCCGGCGCGTTCCATGAAGACGTTCATTACCCAGGACGCGACCAAGCCGCCGGCCAGCCCGGCCAGGGCACCCCTGGACCAAGAAGCCGAATTCGCATCGTGCATCTTTTGATTCCTCCTCAACTGCTTGGGGGAGAGATGCTTGGGGGCGAGATGCGGTTTTCCCGGAGATCTGGAACGGGATTGATTCCAAAATGGGATGGGCACTAACACGAAGGTGGGTAACACAAATCGGATTGGGTACGTTAAGTTACCTTAGTTCACTTGACCGTCGTGCTTTCGTACACTACGGTAAGATTTCGCTGTGGAAAAGTAGGTAGTAATTCCTGAGGATATCTGGTGGAAGGCCCGTTTACCCCCATAACGGGAAACCCAGCAGGACCATAAGGATACGGGTTCGAATCGTGGAAGAGGATGAAATATCCGCTCCCCGTCGACCTGAGAGATGCGGCACTGGACGGTAACTGTTGATTTGGGTGTCGGGGGCTATCATGTCTGGCTTGGGGAAGGCCTTGGTTCAAGTCACAGGACACATCAGAAAGTTGCGAGGGGGATCGCAACCGATTCTGGTTCAGGCGAGCGACGGCCTGTTGTACGTGGTGAAGTTTGCCGCGCAGCAGGGCGCCAATCTGCCCTTCAATGAGAGCATGGGCACGGAAGTCTATCGTGCGGCCAAGCTCGCGAGTCCATGTTGGAAGCCGGTGCAGGTCACGGCCGATTTCCTGGACAAAAACCCCGATTGCTGGTGGCAAACGGCGCAGGGGCCACAACGGCCTGAGCCGGGCATCTGCTTCGGGACACGGTATCTGGGGAGCGGGGACACACGCCTGCTAGAGATTTTGCCGGGCAACCGGTTCAAGCGGGTGCGCACGCCGGAGAACTTCTGGCGGGCATGGATGATCGACATCTGCGCGTTCCACGCGGATCACCGTCAAGCGGTCTTCATTGAGAATGCGAAGGGGCTGCTGGACGCTCACTTCATCGACCACGGACATCTGTTTGGCGGGCCCACGGGCGACCGGCAACCACGGTTTTTGGCATCGCGGTACCTGGATTCCCGAATCTACCAGGGAGCTTGCCTGAATCCTGTGGCGCTGCTGAAGAGCGCGGCGGGGCTGGATGTGGACCGGTTGTGGCAGAAGATGCACGCACTGCCGGAGGAGTGGAAGACGGCTTCAGCGGTGGAGAACTTCGCGCAGTTTCTGGAGCGCATCAACAGCCATCGTTTTCTGCAGGATGTGCTGGAGATCATGCAGGAGAGCGCTACCCAACAGAGCTACTGGCCGGATCCCGCCATGCGGGGGGTGCCGCCCATGTGCGCAGCCAGCAGCCTGTGCGCCGCGGTGGAGATCGCGCTACCGGCTGGAGCGTGAAATGGGGACTAGGGGCTAGCGGCTAGAAGCTAGGAGCTAAGCGATTAGGGGCACTAGGGACCGGATGGGACGCTTCGATTGTCCTGTGCCGGTCCCGAAGCCTATTCCCGGCTGTAGATCTGGAAGGGCGCCCAGTAGAATGGCAGGCGGAAGCGGCCGGAGGAGTGGAGCAGGCCGAGCTTGGCTTCGCGCAGAGCCGCGGCGGGCGTATCGCCATCCTGAATGTCTTTGTAAAGCGTATCCATCAACTGCGGCGTGGACTCGTCGCTCACTTCCCATAAGGCGCCGATGACCCGCTGCGCCCCCGCCCGCAAGAAAGCCCAGGACAATCCAACCAAGCCTTCGCCCGCATAGGAGCGGGTCCCGCTGCCGTAGCAGGCGGAGATGGTGAACAGGCGCGCATCGATGGGGTGCTGAATGATCTCTCGCGCGTAGAGCTTATAGGCGTTCTCGTCGCTGCCGGGGTTGGAGAGGATGATGGCCGAGTCCAGAGGATCGGTGCGGTTGGCGATGGCGTGGGAGACGAAGTGGATGTAGGCGTACTGGGCGGGGTTGCTGGCAACGTAGGCGGCGGGCGTGGCTTTGGGTCCAGCGAAGGCGGCCACGGCGCTGGGGCCGAAGTGGCTCTCCACCTTGTTCATCTCGAAGCCGAAGAGGGGTAGGGTGGGATAGTCGGCGCTGGGGGAGACGGGGTTGCCGATGACCAGGACCTTTCCGGTGGCTTCGGGATGGGGCCGGAAGGCGGCCAGCATGGCCAGCGACGGAGCAGAGCGCAGGGAGTAGTCGTCGATGAGGTAATGAAGAGCGGAGGCCGGCGCGGTCTGCGGGGTGTCGATGGGGAGGAGGCGGGGCGCGGCTTCCGCGCGACCGCGCAGGTGGGTCGGCGCGAGGCTTCGCAGCGAGGCTGGGATGACGTTGTTGGCCTCCATGCAGCCGCTGCAGACGGACTTGATCTCGCCGGCGGGGCCGGGCACGAGCAGGGTTTCGAAGTTGAGCTGGTGGAGGGCGCCGTCGGCGAGCAGGATGACGGGCTTGCCGGGCTGCAAGACCTTGTGGGCAGGCGCGACGAGCTGCTGATAGAGCCACTGGCCGTCGGGGTTGGCGGTGGCCAGGGCGTCGCGCACATCGAGGATGAACTTGCGATAGCTCTCCACGTGGGCGGCGATCTCGCGCTGCGCGGGGAGGGTGAAGAGCGAGACTTTGGCGGGGGTGATGGCCCAGAGATAGGACTGCTGCTGGCCTAGCCAGTAGAAGAGGAGCGTGGAGTTGGTCTTGGCGGCGATGGCGCGGGGAGCAAAGGGCTGCGGCGTTGTTTTTTTGCTGCTGTCGGCGCCGACCTTGACCTCAAGGGTGCGGGCGCGGCTTTGATCGGCAGCGGCGAGGGCGGCGTCGGATTTGCCTTCGCGGATGAGGAGATGGATGTAGCCGTCGTAGATCTGCGCGGCGTTGGCGCCGAAGGGGAGCTGCATCTCTTCGTTCTTAAGCGCCGCCCGAGCGGATTCGTACGTGGTCAGGGTGGTCTTGAACATGCGCTCGGCAGCACTCAGATTGGATTCCGATTCATTGAGGCGCGCCAATTCGTAACCTGCGTTTAACCGTACCGTTAGCAAGCTATCCGGATCGTGCTGGACTGCACGATAATATTTCTGAGCTACAGCATCTTGGTGTTGAGCAGCAGCCAACTTTCCCTGAATCAACTGAAGCAACGCACTGGGATGCATGTCTCCTGTGGATTCCAACGGTAAGAGCTGATCGATATACCCCTGCGCTTCTTGTACCCTTCCGGCCGCAACGGCAATGTCAGCGAGATCTTCGAGGGCGTTGATCGTGTCTTCTTTGCTGTGAATCTGTTGCGCAAGATCAAGTGCGCGTCGATACGCTTGCGATGCGCGCGATAGACCCCCTGTATCCTGGTAGACATAGCCAGCAGTACTGAGCCATTTAAGTTCATAACGAATATTCCCGAGCCGCACGGCTGATTTTTCGGCCGTATCAAACTGTTTCAGTGCTCTCTCGCTGTCCCCAAGTTGATAGTAGGCCCACCCAAGATTGCCCGCAATTACCTGAAGATAATCTTCGTTTCGAAGATCGGTAGCACGTTTGTCAGCGGCTTTCAACCAGACAATCGCCTCGTCATAAAGATCCATCTGCAACGCCACCCACCCTAGGTTTGCTGACGCACTAACTTGAAGAAAAGCATCAGAATGTGCGCGAGCAAAGGAGCTGGCCTGCAGGAAATACTGGCGGGCCTGCGCGAAGAGATTCTGCTTGACTGAGAGAATTCCACGGGCTGCAAGCACATCCCCACACGAAGCAGAGGCCTCAATCTGACATAGCTTCTCTGCTCTTTTCAGGCGCTGATTTGCCATCGAAAGCTGTTGCTGCCTCGTAAAGGCAACCGCCTCAATCGAGAGCTTCTCAACCGCCCCATCGGAGTCGTCATTAGGGTAGGTCGCCAGGGCGCTGATGGCATCAGCATACATGCCGCGATAAAGCATGGATTTAGCTTCAAGAAGTTGAAACCTCGCAGACCACGCGCGATCTTTTGCTCCGAACCTCTCGAATCCTATTGCCGCTTCGCGTTGGCTCTTCTCAAGATATCCGCGCTGAAAAAGCTGTAGTGCGTGGTCATAGTCGGCCCGAGCGGTCGGTGTGTGTGAATGCCGTAACGGGAGGACCATCAGAAGACCGAACAAGGATAGCCACCGTAGATACCGGGAATGCAGAGTAATTCTTCGCCGACCTGGAGAATCCATCAGCGCAGCCTTCAGGCCGTTTGGGGGGCGAGCTGATTTATAGATTCTTGAAGGCGGGCGTGGGCCAGACGAATATTCCCGGACCATTTCCGGATCGAAACAGGATCCTTGATCTCGCGCGCGAGATCAAGCGCTTGGCGGTAATAGTCGATCGCTTTCAAGAAGTCGCCTCTCTCTAAATATACGTTTCCAATATTCGCGAGCACCACAAGATAATTATGGACGGTGCCAGCCTTGCGGTCTTCTTCCAGTGCCTTTTCCAGCAAATGCAGCGACCGGCGATGATCGCCCAGCCCCAGGTGGCAGACCGCCAGCTCACCCCAGACGACCGCCATCCAGGGTGTGAATGGTGCTGTGGTTTGCGGATTGGTTTTGGTGCGGGGTGGTTATGTGGCGGAGTTGCCATGCAGGAAAAGCGCAAAGAGCGAAGCGAGCCAAGCGAACAAGGAAATGACCTCCTCAGCTAGTAAGAGTTCTCAGGTTTCCTAACAAGTTACTCGGTTCGCCCTTTGTACAGTGTTCCAGAATCCGATGTCTGCTTATGGTATCGAGCCGCCGTTGGTCGAGCCGGTCCCGATGTTGGTCATG
>CBJOJD010000340.1:0-6213 GCA_966443485.1 uncultured bacterium
TTATGCTTCTGAGAGCTTTCGGCCCTTCCGGTGCAGCATTGAACGGTTGGGGTCGTGAGCTGATGAGAACAGTCAGTATGGAGTGACCAGCGCCGATGCGCTGATCGTGGGTTAGGCTGTGTGTTTATCAAGACACGCAGTTCAGAGCAACATGCGGAAGGGAGCCGGTCATGAAGGAGAAGGTACGATTGTTAGGTTTGGATGTCCATGCCGAGACGATCGCCGTAGCAGTTGCAGAGCCGGATGGTGAGGTTCGGAGCCTGGGCACGATTCAGAACCGCGCAGAATCGATCCGTAAGCTAATCAAGAAGCTCGGTCCAGCAGAGAAGTTGAGAGCTTGTTATGAAGCGGGCCCGACGGGCTACGTGGTGTACTGGCAGCTGGCGGAGCTGGGCATTCCGTGCGAGGTTGTTGCTCCCACGCTGGTACCAGTCAAGGCGGGTGATCGGGTAAAGACAGATCGGCGGGACGCAGAGAAGTTGGCACGTTGCTATCGATCCGGTGATCTGACGGCAGTATGGGTTCCTGATGAAGGCTCCGAGGTGCTACGAGATCTGGTGCGCGCTCGTGAAGCCGCCAAGCAGGACCAGATGCGAGCGCGCTATCGATTGAGCAAGTTCCTTTTGCGGTCTGGCCAGCGTCCACCAACCGGAGTGAGACCGTGGACGCGGCTCTATCTGATCTGGGTTGCACAGCTACGGTTTACGCAGCCAGCTCAGGAGTCCACGCGACAGGATTATCTGCACGAAGTCGAGCACATGCGTGCACGAGTAACGCGTCTGGAGCAAGCCATCATGGAAGCGGTGAAGCTGGCCTCGCCCGCGTTGCAACAGCTGATTGACGGACCCGAATGCCTACCGTTTGCCCTAGGGCCGGAAGTAAGTGCGAAGACCTTGCGATAAGCGAGAGCGCGAGTGGACCTGCGGTTATGTCTCCGCTCGCGACGGCGCTGGACCAGCCTGGATCCGCAGTGACGCACTGCGTGTAGTGCCATACGATGAGCACCCGCCCCTAAGAGCGTGGGTGGGAACCTGGACGGGAGGACAGGATCGTGTTCTGATTCGCAATCGGAGCCTTACCTGGGACGCTGCAATTGACTGGCTGTGCGGAATGGCGAGGCAAACACAGCGCACATTCGGGAATACAGAAGGGATCGTCTCGGCGGTGGGGAACCACTTGCATTTTATCGAGGGCGGAACCGATAGTTGCACGATGGATTTGACGTTGCTCAACCGCTATATTTTTGCAAGCGACAATCAGGCTTGCGGAGGTTTAAATGCCCGCTTCCAAGGCGTCTGGAAACGTACGGAGCCCTAGCAGCAGACCTCTATCGTCGCATTGGTCACCCATCCAGACTGCTCAATGAGCGCTTAGGCGATTACGTGCTCATCGAGACGTTGCCGCGCGTCTGTGCCTGGACGGACTGAAGCCTTTGTATCGCTTAAAAGCGCGCGACAGATGTGCCTGATCAGCAAATCCTGAGGCAGCAGCGATCTCGGCCAATGATTTTGTAGTTTCCTCTATCTCTCGCGTCGCATGTTCGAGGCGAAGACGGCGCAAATACTCTCCTGGAGTTGTGCCGAAGCATCGCCGAAAATCGCGCGACAATCGGGACGGCTGAATATCTACTGCAGCTGCGATCTCCCGTAATCGCGGAGAGTCAAAAACGCAATCGTGAAGGAGATCACGTACCTGCAGCATCCGACTTGCTGGAGACTTCTCTTTGCGCCAAGATCTGCGAGCTGAGTGTATGACGAGTTCGGCGAAGATCCCTTCAAAGATCATCCCTGACAGGTCATCGGCTTCCAGAAGTTCTCTCCGCAGGCGATCTCTAATTAGAAGAGCATCCGAATTAGCAATTTGGATATGGTCATGGAGGACGACGCCATGGTTGCAGAGTTCCTTCAGCAGATTGGTGGGGATCTCCGCGGCGAGGACGATGGTGTTCGATTCAAAGTGATCGACTTGGAGATATGACGGTGGAATCAGGAGCATTGATCCAGGCCCCAGGTGGAGCACACTGCGCCCGAAGCGCTTTATATGGACTCCCTTTTCGATAAAAACAACTGAGGCCCGCTCATTTCCGTGTTCGCCGTATGTCGATCTACCCGGATACTCAATCCGGCACACCATATGAGTGCAGGAAGACCATTTCTTGAGAAATGTACCGTGATGGTGACCTGCGGGAAGGATCTTCGCCATTCTTTGCTCCAATATGACCCGATTTGGGCTGTCTTGCCGCTCAGATCGACAGAATGTCAATTCTGTTCAAGCATGTCAAACAGATTCAATACGTCGCTCAATCTCTGTGAAATGCTCAGCTTCAGGTATTCACATTGTCGAGATGACCAACGAATCAGCCGAAATCATGAGCCAGTCCGCTGTCACCGCCCCAGAGCAGAAAATCGGAGACCGACCACGCCTCTCCGCAATTGGTCGCTTCTTCTTATTCGCGTTTGCAATGGGAGTAACTCTTCTCTCCATCCAATTCCTGTTGACGACGAACCCCGCGACAGAAGTCGTGATGAATACCGCGAAGTCTGGCGAACTCGATCCGGCGTTGATCTGGATCATCGATAGTGCAGCGCTGGCTGTCGTTCTCATTTACTGCGCGATTGCTGCACGCCGCGAAAAAAAGTCCCTGGCTGCTTATGGCCTTCCACTGCGTAATGCGTTTGGAAGGAATTGGGCGGTTGGGCTCCTGCTCGGCTTTGGGCTGGCCGCCGTCGATATCTGTATGACGTGGTTACTCGGTGGCTATTCGTTCGGCTCGCTCGCACTTTCTTCAACGGATTGTGTGAAATATGGAGCGGCCTGGGGCGGTGCATTCATCCTGGTTGGGATCTATGAGGAGTTTCTGTATCGAGGGTATGCTCTCCACGTTCTGTCAAGAGCAATTGGCTTCTGGCCGGCTGCCACTTGCCTCGCCGCCATATTTGGCCTCCTTCATTTGCTTAATCCAGGTGAGAGCCCGATTGGAGCAGTGGACGTCATCCTCTATGCTCTCTTCGCATCCTTTACGCTCATACGCACCAGAAGCTTGTGGTTTGCAATTGGGGTACATTCGGCTTGGGATTTTTCTCTGACTGTCATCTTTTCAGCACCGGGAAGCGGAATGACCGTGCGAGGATCATTGCTGCATTCCTCGTTGCACGGAGCCGCGTGGCTTACGGGAGGGGCCGCCGGTCCGGAAGGAAGTGCAGTGGGTTTGTGTGTGCTGCTACTCGCGTTCCTTGCGTGCTACCGCTTTCTGCCACAAACACCTAGTCGCATCAAAGCCGATTAGAGGAACCTGACCACCGAATCGACGAATTAGACTGAGGATCAAGATGGCCAATCAATCCTATCTTCCAACATTTGGTTTGGTCGCCGGTCTTGGCGTCGGTGCAGGCGTTTTCTATTACAGGTCTCTGGTTAACGCGCATCTTGCACGAGGCCAATCGCCTAGTCTCTTAATGGTTCACGCAGATGTTCGTCGTGTGATGAACCTTGCGGCCGCCCGGCAAGCGCAACCGCTTGCAGATTACCTGACTAGCTTGCTCCGACAATTGGCAGACGGAGGAGCTACCGTTGCCACAATCCCTGCGTTCTCACCTCAGGTGTGTGCAAGAGAGCTCGCCGTAAGCTCTCCTCTTCCACTCATCAACATACTCGATGTCATCGTGGATGAGGTCGAGCGCCGCAGCCTACGGAGAATGGCCATTTTCGGAGCGCGCGTGACCATGGAAACCAAATTGTTCGGCAGGCTTGAGGGCCACGCCGACGTTGTGTGTCCATGCGCTCAAGAGGTGGACCGGATTAGTGAAATCTACGTCAGAATTGTAGAAACGGAGCAAGCCTCACGAGAGGATTACGAAACCTTGCGCAACTTGGCTCACACACTCGTCGAGCGTGAACGACTGGATGCAATTCTTCTTGCAGGGACTGATCTCTCTTTTGTCTTCAATCCGGATAACACGGACTTTCCGCATCTAGACGGAGCCCGTGGACATATCGATGCGATCATGCGTGAAATCGCGTAATTCCGGTTCAGTACTAAGAACGTACAGGGAGCATTCGAATCTACGATCCAGAGGTCGGCCATCCAAAAAAACACGCTTGCTCTCCCTATCTCAGGCCCAATTCGCCCGACTCCGGGAATGGTAGCCATCTACTGCGTTGCGTTCGTCCGCCTCGCGGTCTATCTCCTAGCTGCTTCGAACTACGGCTACTTCCGCGACGAAATGTATTACCTCGCATGTGGAGAGCATCCGGCGTGGGGATACATGGATCAGCCGCCATTGATCGCGTGGATTGCATGGCTGCTCGAACATACGATCGGAGTGTCCCTCTATGCTCTGCGCCTCCTACCGATGTTGGCTGATGCGGCGACCATCGTGCTGGCCGGTCTCTTTGCTCGCAAGCTGGGGGGCGGTGAATCGGCGATGTTTCTGTCATCGCTCGCCGTGCTAGTTGCGCCGATCTACCTGGCGTTTTCGCATTTGTTTACGATGAATGCCTTTGATCCGCTTCTGTGGATCCTGATCGCATGGTTCCTCGTCGATCTTGTTCAGACCGAGAACGAGAAGACCTGGGTATGGATTGGAGTTCTGACCGGCATCACTCTGCTCAACAAATATGGCGTACTGTTTTTCGTTGGTGGTCTTCTGATCGGTGTGGCATTTTCGCCGTTGCGCCGGAGTCTTGCACGACCATGCTTCTGGATTGGCGCCGCTGTTGCGACGCTGATCGCGCTGCCCAATTTTCTCTGGCAGCTACATTGGAACTTCCCCTTTGTGCAATTGATAAGGAGCGTACGACAAGGTGGGCGCGATGTAATGCTTCCGCCTCTTCCATATTTGGCTCAGCAGTCCCAGATGATAGGCTTCGTCTCGTCCCTCTTAGTTGTTTTGGGGCTGTGGTTTCTCATTTCTCCCCAGGGCAGGCGGTACGGAATTCTGGCATGGGGTTTTTCATGCGTGCTGGGGTGTATGCTCCTGCTCAAGGGCAAGTTTTACTATGTTGCACCTGCCTATCCGGTAGTTTTCGCTCCCGGTGCAGTTTTCCTCGAGCATCTGACGGCTGGTGGGGCTCTCAAGTGGTTCCGCCGGGTCTATGGACTGGTACTACTGCTGGTTGGGGCGTTGATTGCACCCACTGCAATTCCTGTGCTTCCCATCGACAGCTACATCGCGTATACGAAGAAGCTTGGAATTCAGCAGCAGAAATTCGAGAACCAGCCGGAAAGCCGACTCCCACAGATCTATGCGGACATGATGGGATGGGAAGAACGGGTGAAAATTGTGGCGGATTACTTTCACTCATTGCCGCCGGAGGAGCAGAGAGTGACCGCGATTGGAGCGTCCAATTACGGCGACGCCGGAGCAGTCGACCTCTTTGGACCGAAGTACGGCTTACCCAAGGCAATCAGCACCGCGAATAACTACTGGATCTGGGGACCGCGCGGCTACACTGGCCAGAGTGTAATCCTGATGGATGAGGACTCCCCAGAAAAGTACATGAAGCACTGCAAGTCCTTCCGGCTGGTCGCTCGCCCCAACAACCCCTTTGTACGGCCCGATGAGAATGAACCAATGTACCACTGCGTCGGTTTTACTCCAGAGCTCCAGTTATTGTGGCCGCTCCTCAAGCCGTGGAAATAGACCGATCTTGCGGAGCCTTCTTAAGGGCAGGATCGCTACAGTTGTCAATGCACTCCTTGAGTCTCGCTGGAGTCGTACTGTTCAATCGACTCCCAAGGGAAACTCGCCAGCACCTCGCAATGTCTAACTCACCCGGCATTGTCGAGATGCCTGTGGATCGGAGAGATGATTGAGAGAATGTTCTCAACGTCTCGCAATCTCAACTTAGGGCGCCCCCCCGGCCCTCGCTGTAAAAGATGTCTTTGCACTTGACACCCTCGCAGCCGGGGACCGGGGATTGAACCTCCCAATCTCCCCGCCAGGTCACTCCCCAAAAGTCTCAGTGCTGTATCTGGAGCGCCCCTCGGTGCACCAGGGCGCAGTTGCATGTACTTGAGCGGGGCGCTTCGGATACAGCGACTTGAAGAAAGCCGCTCTCACGGAAGCCTATGTACTTTGCATCGGTCTGCGTGAGTGCAGAGGGATCAAGTAGACGCTGAGTTAGGTTAGATGCGATGACACGAAGGCCGGATGGAGCGGCGCGGTCGTCGTTGCATGGCAATCAACCGAGGCGTTCTGTTTTCCGGTGCTG
>CBJOJD010000341.1:0-6207 GCA_966443485.1 uncultured bacterium
ACCGGGTGAGTTGATTCTGGTGGAGGCGGGCTGGGCTGGTCAGAAACTCACCGCCACCGTGAGCGACGGGGTCAACACCTATCGCCGTTTATCAGGCCCTGCCAATGTCGGGCCTGTACTGCGCACCCAGGTTTGGTACGCACTGAATGCCGGCAGCCCGCAGGGTGTTACCGTCACAGTGAACGGACCCACGCAGCCTGGATGGTTCGATGGCATTCTGATCCAGAGCGTGGTGCTGTCGGGAGTCAATCGCAAGAACCCAGTGGATCTGCAAAGCATCGCGTCCGCCACGGGCACGGGCAAAACCTTCTCCGTGACATCAGGCACACTTCAATCCAGTCACGAAATGTTGTTTGGCTTGTTTATTGAAGGAGCCGCCGGAGCACCGTATCACGTGCCCGCAGGATGGCGGGAGATAGGCGGGGGCGAAGCCGTCACACTGACCGAGTTCGCCTATGTTGCAGGAGGGAAACCGCAGACCATTACCGGCACCGCGGGAATAGACGTCGCTTGGGCGGGCGTCGCCATCGGCGTGAACCCGGCGCCCTGATCCAGCCGCGGCCTCATTTGCGCTTTACGAGCCCGGCCTGTTGCTGGGAATGTCCACTTGATAGGCACCGCGATCCCACATGCCCTTCACGCCGCGCTGAACGCCCCGTGGATCCGTTTCGTTCGATCCCATCAACGCCGCGGTACTAGCCCCACCTTTAGTGTGCGAGGCAAGCATGAAGCTGCGGCCCTGCTGCGTCATGAACAATGCCGGCGCTGGGGAGATTTGAACGTGTGTATCGGAGTCATTCGCCCCACTGTCGTCGGGACTGGCGAAATATGCGTTGTGACTCCAGTGGACTGCGGAACACGAGGCGTACCCGGCCGACTCTGAGCACGCATTCTGGATGTCGATCCTCGCCGCCCGATCCCACAGATTATTCTGCACAAAGATCTCGCCCGCTGGTGCCGGATAGGCTCCGTCATTCAAGAGCACGCCGCTTCCGCTGTTGCATTCGCCGGGGAAGTTGGAGAGCGTGTTATTTGCAATGTAAATAGGCTGCGTAAATGTAGTGTCCCACTTATAGAAGAATGCCGCGATGCCGTGGTTCTTCACGCCTGAGAACACCGCGCATGAGCTCTCGAACGCCACGTTCCCATGGATATACCAGGGGCCATTGCTGCCGTTGCCGTTGTTCCAGTCCGCGCCGCTTGCCGTAGTGATAATGCCTGTGCCATTAATGTCCTGCCAGTAGTTGTTCGCGATCGTGAGATCGTGAAGCCCTTCCGAACAAGAACAGCCGGAGGCATGCTGTTCAGGATCGGAGAAGTTTCTCGCGAAGTAGTTGCCGGAGATCTGAATATGGCTTCCATCCCCATAGCCTTTATGAGGAGGTCCGCATGACACATGACCCGAAGCTCCCGCGCAATTGGCGTGCTCCCCGCGAAGCAGAAGAATCGTCAGCCCCGTGTCATGAACGTAGCTGTCCTGCAGGCTGTAATCGTGGCTTCCCCACAATGCCGCGAATCCGTCTTCGCGACATCCTTTGGTCACGGACTCGTGAGAGCCATCCACCTCTAGGAATCGGATAGAGATGTGATGGACCGGCATCGGCACGCTGCGCGTGTTTTCGCCCAGCGCGATATCCGCATTGCACGCCACCTTGGCCCGGTTATCGACTCGAAAGCCATACCCACCGGCTTCATTCCATCCCTGCGCCCCAGCTCCAGTGAAGTTCGATCGATAAGCTCCATCCACGATGTAGTAATCCGTCTGAAAGGTGAAGATATCGCCCGTCCGAGCTCCATCTGCGGTGTTGAATACCGCCTCTCCCACATACTCCTGCTTCCAGCCCCTATCCGTGCCGTGGTTGGTTGGTGTTGCCGCTTGAATGGTGATGTAGTCCGCACCGCGATCGGGATCGGCAAACAGATGCCCCGGATAAGTGCCCGCTGCCACATAGTAGGTGAGTCCACGGGTAAGCTGCGCCGGCAGCACGCGAAATGCTCGCTCCCAATCAGATCCATCGCCGCCCGCCGGTGCGGAAGCCCGCACATAACAGTGGCCTCTCTGATCGCAGCCCGCGGTGCGGCTCTGGCAGCTCGCCGTCACAAACAACAGGCTAAGCGTGATCAGGCAAAGGTGAAAAAAACGCCTCAAGGTGGCATCCCAAGGAGCAGCAAATACGAGGAGCTCGCGATCGTGCATTGGCCCTCTGCGATACAGCCCAAGCTAACCATTTAGTAAATAGCGGATAAGTGCAGCCTATCCGCCCGCCTTCAGGATCAGATACCTGCCCACCCGGCCTTCCAGAGGAGCACCGAACGGCACGCTGGGAGTAAGTGGCGCGGGAATCGCCGCTGAGGCTGCGGCTCCTCGCCTACTTTCCTCTGAGTAAAAATCCACAGGGATGATAGAGATGTCTCGTAATTGGTCAGGGGCCTTCTGGCCTTCCAGTACCTTCTCGCACTAACCTGCCCATTTTGGCACCAAAGTAAGCGAAATGATATGTTACTTAGTGGACGGCAACTAATTACTTGACGATAATCGGGAAGAGACTCCAGTTGAGCACAGTCTTCCGCTGCAACCGGGCCCCACAGCCGTAGCCGCGGCAAGAAGTACTTAACCGGAGTGCAAAGTTTTCCTGGTTCTTAGCGGTTGCTGTGAAATGGAACGTTGTTCTTACAGGGTTTACGGAAAATCGAAGAACGGACCTTCGCGTGCTGATCAGCTGGACAGATTAAACCCATCTCCGCCGCTCGCTGGCTCCAGCGGAGCAAGATTAACCCGATTCAACTGCCCTAGGACGGTTGAATCAGTAACCAGGCCGTTTCCCATCTATGGCAGAGGTCACCTGCCCGCGGTTACTGGGAAATCGGCCCCGATGCAGCTTTTTTCGCTCGGGCAGTTGCCGGACCATTCACTTCGCTCACTCCGCGCCCAACACAATTCAAGCTAAGCAGGATCCCGCCTGAGATCGTGCTGTTTGCCGGCTGAGGAGAACCTCCATTCAGTCATGCGATACCCCTGTGTCCTTGCGAGGACCCAACGATGACCACTCGCGGTCGAATGCCCCCGAGGAGGGCGTTATATGGGCAAAACACTCACCCCAACCTTTACTAGACGTGCAATGAGGGCCTGCTTTTATCTCGGCTTCCTTGTTACCTCTCTCGGCTTGCTCACTGGCCTGGCCCACGCCGCCGGCTGTGACGGAGCCGGCAACTGCTACGTTCGCGCCGGAGCCACTGGCTCCGCTACCGGCTCGGACTGGACCAACGCCTACACCGCGCTCCCTGCGAACCTCACCCGCGGGGTCACCTATTATGTAGCCGCCGGCAGCTATCCCGGACACATGTTCGCGGACCCCGACAGCGGTTCAACCTACATCACCGTGCAGGCTGCCACCGCCGCCGCCCACGGCACCTCCACCGGCTGGAGCAGCAGCTACGCCGGCCAGGCCGTCTTCAAGACCTCCGACGGCTCGGGTATCGGCGACATCTTCACCTTCCAGAGCGACTACTACCTGATCAATGGCGTCTACCGCTCCACCGCCACGGGTCTGCCCCAGAGCGACTGGACCAATGAGAGCAGCTACGGCTTCAAGCTGGATAACAGCGGCAAGGTAGCCTGCAACGCCGACATCTCCCTGGGAGACAACACCAACACCGTCCCCTTGCCCGTCCACCACATCACCATTCAGTATGTGGACGTCAACGGCTCCCACGAAACCTCTTCCACCGGCTGCCGCGAAAACGGCTTTGCCGGCATGTGGGGCAGCCACGACTACACCCTGCAGAACAACTACATCCACAACACCGGCCTCACCATCCTGTTCCTTCGCGGTGAGCACGCCAGCTGCAGCGGCTCCTCGGGCAACGTCACCTGCGGCGGCCCCGGCAACGGCTATGGCAATGGCAGCAACATCCTGGTGCAGGAGAACTACTTCTACGACAACTTCTCCGATCCCAGCCAGCACGCCGAAGGCTGCTCCTGCTCAGAAGGCCTTCAGAACCTCACCATTGCCAAGAACTACTGGCAGGACATCAACGGCACCGGCATCATCGCTACCGCGAGCGGCGCCGACTGGAACAGCGGCAACGGCGGCAACGGGCCCTGGTACATCTACGGCAACGTCGCCTTCGAAACCTCCTGCTCCGTGTTCTCCGGAACCAAGAACGCGGGCGTCGTCGGGTTCTTTTATAAGTGGGACACCACCTTCATCCAACCCATCTACATTCTCGACAACACCGTCTACAACTACCCCGCCAGCTGTAACTCGGGCAGCGGCATCCTGCTCAACGACGGGACCTACGCCGCTCCGGCCACTGCCGTCTATGTTGAGAACAACCTGTGGGCCAGCGCGGCACAGACCCACATCGACAATAGCTGCCCCTCTTCCGGCGGCTACGCCTCCTGCACCTCGGTCAACTGGGGGTATAACGCCTACTTCGCCAGCCCCGACAACAGCGGGGCCAACGACACCGATCCCAACGCCGAGGTCTCCAGCTCTCTGGCGCCCTTCGTCAACTCCAGCGGCTACAACTTCCTGCTGTCTTCCAACACCAATACCGGCAACAGCACCAGCACCCTGGTTTCAGCCAACGGCACCGACTTGCTCGGCGTATCCCGCGGCTCCAACGGCACCTGGGATCGCGGCGCCCTGCAGATCGGCTCTACCGCGACGCTTAAATCCATCGCCGTCACTGCCGGCACCACCAGCATTCCGGTCAACGGCACGACGCAGCTCACTGCTACCGGAACTTACAGCGATGGCAGCACCCAGAACCTGACCAGCTCCGTCTCCTGGACATCGAGCAGCGCCAGCATCGTCTCCGTCAGCAATGCTGGCGTGGCGACCGGCGTTGCCGCAGGCACGGCGACCATCACCGCGACGTCCAACTCGGTCACCGCTAGCATTTCGATCACCGTCACTCAGCCGGTTCTGCAGACCGTCACCGTAACCCCCTCGAACTCCTCGTTGACCGTAGGCCAGACCCTGCAGTACGCAGCCACTGGCACCTACAACAACGGGCAAACGCAAAACCTGACCGGTTCCGTGACCTGGAGCTCGGCAAGCACCGGGGTCGCCACCATCAGCAGCTCCGGCCTCGCCACCGCCAGCGCCACCGGCACCACCACCATCCAGGCTGTCTACGGCTCAGTCACCGGAAGCACCTCGCTCACCGTCGGATCCGTGGCCACCCTGCAATCGCTCACCATCACTCCGGCCACCATGTCCCTCATTCCCGGTGCAACCCAGCAGTTGACCGCCACCGCCCTGTACAGCAACGGGACATCGCAGACGGTCACGGGTTCGGTCACCTGGAGCTCGTCCAACACCGCTTACGCGACGGTCTCATCCTCCGGTCTCGTGAGTGCTGTAGCGGCCGGCAGCGCCACCATCAAAGGCGTCTACAGCTCCGTCAGCTCCACGGCTGCCGTAACTGTCTCCACCTCAACCCTGCCCGCCCCCCGCGCCTGGTGGAAGTTCAACGAAGGCACCGGCTGGTCGGCTTACGACTCTTCGGGCAACGGCTACACCTCCACGCTCTACGGCGGCGCCACCTGGGCTGCTGGCGACGGTGGCAGCTATGCCGTCTACTCGGCAGGCAAAACCGGCTACACGCAGAGCAAGAGCGTCAACCTCAGCACCACCCAGGCAGTGACCTGGACGGCTTGGATCAAGCGCACCTACGGCAACGGCTCCGGCGTGCTGATCGAGAACAGCTCCAACTTCAACCTCACCAGCACCGGATTCGGGTTCTTCCCCGATGACAGCCCGGATTGCGGCATCTCCAACACCATCATGACCGGCGTCCATGGCGACGTAGGCTTCTCCCTCAACTGCTACGCCCAGCCTTCCTCCGGAGTGTGGCACCACTTTGCGGCCGTCTACGACAAGACCCAGCCGGGTAGCAATGTGGTCTCGCTCTACATCGATGGCGTGTTGCAGAAGCCGGTCCGGCAGCTGTGGACCGCCACCAACACCAATGGCTTCGCCTGGAACAACATGTACCTGTTCTCGCGCGGAGGCAAGACCAACTTCACCAGCGGCAACATCGAAGATCTCCGCATCTTCGGCTCGGCCCTGAGCGCCACTCAGATCCAGCAGATCTTTAAGTCTGGACCGCAGTAAACCACCCTCGGCCGCATCCGCCTCCAGCGCCCTGCTGGAGACGGGTGCGGCCTTCTTCTTTTCTGCTCCTCTTCCCACCCAC
>CBJOJD010000342.1:0-6076 GCA_966443485.1 uncultured bacterium
GTATCGCGAACCGTGAGATAGAGGGGTTCGATGGCTGAGCTGCAACCCATGCAGCCGCGCAGGAACTCGCCTTCGCGCAAGGTAACGAAGGCCGCGCGATCCTGGTGCAGGGCCAGGCTGGCGGGCGAGGGCGGATCGAAACGCACGTAACGGCGCACCACCGTTTCAACAGAGCGGCGCGCGATCTGAAGGAGCTGCTCCTTGTCTGCGGCATCCAGGGAGAAGGGCGAGGGCTGGGCGGTCTCGCCGGGATGTTTCACGAGGGCGACGGCTCCATAGCCCACCACATGACTGCTTTCCGCGGAGGCGGCGCCGCTGTGAGAGTACTGCAAGATCTGGGCTTCGCCGGCGCCGAGATGCTCGGCGGCGATCATGGCGGCCACGATGGGAGCTCCGCCGCAGGCTTCCCAGATGCGGGAGTCGAAGTTGTGCGCCATGCTGAGGTAGTCCCAGGCTTCGATGGCGGCGAGGGTCTTGCGATCTATGCTCTCGGCCACAGAGGAAGCGTGGTAGTGGGAGAGATCGGAGCTGGCAACAATGAGGGTTCGCTGGGGCGATTTGGCGAACTGCCCATCGCCGTCAGAGCTTTCTTTCCTGATGAGGCGGGCGAGGGCCAGTCCCAACTCGCGGCTGTTCTCGTAGCTTTGATCGCCCATGATAAGGGGCACCAGGCTGAAGTTGCCGAGGACGTGCTGGAGCCAGGGCAACTGCACCTCGATGGCATGTTCCGCGCCTTGCACTCCGATGTGATGGCCGAGCTCGGAGAGGCGAATGGAGGCAGAGAACTCCGTGAGGCGGCGGGTGAATTCGCGATCGACGGGCACACAGCCCAGGGGAGTCGTATAGCCATCGCCCTCATAGGCAGAGGTGAAGTTCAGCATCTCGTAGTGAGAGGGAGCGATGACGACCACGCGGGAGATCGCGGCACCGCGCAGAGCGCCGTAGGCATGGGCAGCCACCGGTCCGGAGAAGATATATCCGGCATGAGGGACGATGAGGGCAAGGATCTCCTCCTGCGCGGGATATTCCGGCACATCGGAGAGCATGCCATCCATGAGCGCGGTCAAGGCCCGCGGATCGGCGGGATAGAAGCTGCCCGCGACGGCGGGTGGACGCAGGTGAGGCTGGAGAGGATTTTCAGAAGCGCGCGAGTTGGGTTTCATAGGGACCCCCTCCCGGCAAAATCAGACATGCCAGATGCCGGGGATGGCCTGTTTGCAGAAGGAGCATCTGCCGTCGGCGATCGACATTTGCTTGATGTCGAAGCCTTCGCGCTCCACCAGCAGGCGCTGGCAGGTGGGGCAGTAGGTATTTTCGGCGGGATGCCCGGGCACGTTTCCGATGTAGACGAAGTGCAGGCCTTCCACGCGCGCGATCTCTCGGGCCCGCTCCAAGCTAGCGACGGGGGTAATGGGCAGCGCGCGGAGCTGGTAGTCGGGATGGAACTGGGTGAAGTGGAGCGGCACGCTACAGCCCAGGTTTTCTTTGATCCAACGGGCGAGGCGGATGAACTCATCGTCGTGGTCATTGAGGGTGGGCACCACCAGGTACACGATCTCGAACCACTTGCCCATCTTGCTCAGCGTCTCGAGGGTCGCAAGGACGGGCTTTAACTGGCCGCGCACGATGCGGCGGTAGTAGCTCTCGGAGAAGGCCTTGAGATCGATTTTGACGGCGTCCACTTTGCCGTAAGCAGCGCGCAGGGCCTCCTGCTGGATGTATCCGTTGGAAACCACGATGCTGCGGATGCCCAGGGCGTGCGCGGCGTCGGCGGTGTCCATGAGGAACTCCGTGAAGACGACGGGCTCGCTGTAGGTGAAGGCGACGGTGGGGCAGCGCGCCTGCCGGGCCAGCTCGGCGACCAGCCGCGGGGGCATGTACTGGGCGGGAAGCTGCTCAGGGAGGGCCTGGGAGATCTCCCAGTTCTGACAGAACTTGCAGTGTACGTTACAGCCGGGGGTAGCGATGGAGAAGGCCAGCGATCCTGGCAAGTAATGAAAGAAGGGCTTCTTCTCCACTGGATCAACATGCGCTGTGCACACGCGGGAGTGGACGAGAGTGTAGAGGGTGCCGTGCTGGTTTTCGCGCACGCCGCAGTGGCCGCGCTTGCCCTCCGGGATGACGCAGGCGCGGGGACAGAGGCGGCACTGGACGCGGGCGTTCGGCCACTGATCGTAGAAGCGCGCTTCGACCCGGAAGGGGTTCTCGGTGGCGGTGACGGCGTCGAGACCGGAAGCGGTCTGCACAACATCGTGAAGCGGCATGTGCACCCCCCGTGCCGTGGGGTTGTGCGGCAGGGTTGCCTGCGCGGCAGGGTTGCCCAGGTTGCTGCGCAGCGAGGATGGTTCGGCAGTCGCAGAGAGCAGCAACCCCTCTGTGATAGCGCCGCTGGGGGGATCCGGCAGTGATGTGGACCACAGGTCTTGGGCCCTCGTGATGAGTATCACTGAACTGCTGAGGGCGGAGCGCAGAATGGTGGTGTCAATGTCTCCGGGTGCACGGCGACGGCCCGGGAACTCTGCCGAGCGCTGGCTGGAGCGGGGCAGAGGGAGAGCGCAGGGGCGGTGACCAGAGGCCGGGGGGGCGTATGGTGACGGCGTCGGAGTTGCGGGACGGGATGGCGATCCGCATCGATCGCAACGTCTACCGGGTGCTGGAGGTGGAGTCCAAGGCCGGCGCGGCGAAGATGGCGGGGACGGTGCGGGTGCGGCTCTCGAATGTGCACAGCGGGCGGCTGTGGGACCAGCACTTTCGGCCTCAGGAAAAGCTGGAGGATGTGGAGCTGGAGAAGCGCAGGCTGGAGTTTCTCTACAGCGATGGCGTGCAGTGCATCTTTCAGCGGCTGGACTCGTTCGAGCAGGTGGAGTTTCCGGCCACGGCGCTGGGATGGGCGGAGAAGCTTCTGCAATCGGGAGCGGAGGTGACGGCGGAGTTCTTTGAGGGCGAGCCGATTGACCTTGTGTTGCCGCCGACCATGGAAGCGCATGTGCAGAGCACGGTTCCACCGGCGCGAGCACAACAGGAGGCGGCCCGCAAAGACGCGACCCTGGATAACGGCATGCATGTGCAGGTGCCGCTGTTTGTAGCTCCAGGAGAGACTGTCGCCATCGACGTGAAGACGGGGCGCTACGTGGAGCGGGTGCGCGCGCTGCACAAACGGGGGGCGTGAGGGAGCGAGCCGGCGGAGGAGCGAGCCATGGTGGAGCTGCTCACAGTGGGGATGGAGATTCCGGAGGGCGCCAACCTGATCCTGGGGCAAGCGCACTTCATCAAGACGGTGGAGGACGTGTACGAGGCGGTGGCCACCAGCGCTCCGCAGGCGAAGTTCGGCCTGGCGTTCAACGAGAGCTCCGGAGATTGCCTCATCCGCACGGAGGGCAACGATGAGCGCTTGCGCGCGGCGGCGGTGGGCAATGCGCAGGCGCTGGCGGCGGGGCATGTATTTGTGCTGCTGGTGCGCAATGTGTTTCCGATTGCACTGATGCGCGCCCTGCGCGAAGTGCCGGAGGTGTGCACGATCTTCTGTGCGACCGCCAATCCCGTGGAGGTGGTTGTCGCACACGGAACGAGAGGCAACGGCGTGCTGGGCGTGATTGACGGCAGCGCGCCCAAGGGGGTGGAAGGAGAAGAGGAGATGGCCTGGCGGCACACGTTGCTGCGCGAGATCGGCTACAAGCGCTAGCGCCGCAGGGCACTGAACAGACGCGACACAGCACCGGTTGCCACTCTGGGACGGGCGCAGAGGGGATCTGAGCCGAGCGGCCCGGGTGAGCGGCAATCGGAGAGAAGGAGGTTGTCATGGCGCTCGCGAGTTTACTGGACTATCTGGACGGGCATAACGTCCGCTACGTCGTTGTTTCTCACTCTCCGGCGTTTACGGCGCAAGCCATTGCCGGACTGACGCACATTTCGGGCAAGGAGCTGGCCAAGACGGTGATGGTGAAGCTGGATGGCAAGCTGGTGATGGCGGTGCTGCCCGCGAACTATCACGTGGATCTGATGAAGCTGCGCAAGGGAGCACACGCCAAGACGGCGCTGCTGGCCTCGGAGGAGGATTTCAGCGATCGCTTTGCGCAGTGCGAGACGGGGGCGATGCCGCCCTTCGGAAACCTGTTCGGCATCCCGGTGTTTGCCGAGGAGAGCCTGGAGAAAGACAAGGAGATTGCCTTCAATGCCGGAACCCATCGAGAGCTGATCCGGATGGCGTGGGAGGACTTCAAACGGCTGGTGGGTCCCAGCATGATTCGCTTCGCGGTGGAGCTGCCGGCGCAGGCCGCGTGAGGTGGTGCGTCGGGTTGAAGCCGGAATGCGCGGGCCTGAAGAAGACAGGGAGGGCACGCAGAGCAGTGCTGTTGAGATCGCAGAGAAGCAACCGCAGGTCCTTCGACTCCCTACGCTGCGCTGCGGTCGCTCAGGATGACAGGCGAGGGAAACCGGGTGTTGGGTAGCACTTTTGCTGCGACGGTAGCACTCTGGCTACGACGGTAGCACTCTGGCTACGACGGTAGCACTCTGGCTGCGACGGTAGCACTCTGGCTACGACGGTAGCACTCTGGCTACGACGGTAGCACTCTGGCTGCGACGGCAGCATGGGCCTGGGAAGGACAGGGGCCGCACTCTCCACGCGCAAGCTAAGCGCGGGTTAGAACAGACGTCCCTGTGGATTGCGAAGAAAGAGGGATTGCGATGACTCTGGCGCTGAAGGTTCCCGCCTTTTCTTATGGCGGGGAGATTCCCAAGAAGTACACCTGTAACGGCTCGGACTCCTCGCCAGCGCTGATGTGGAGCGGGGTAAGTCCGGCGGCGCGGTCGCTGGTTCTGGTGGTGGATGATCCGGACGCGCCGCGAGGAACGTGGACGCACTGGACGATCTGGGATCTGCCAGTGCACACAACATCGTTGGCGGAGGCGGTACCGGCAAAAGAGGTGCTGGAGAACGGGGCGCGCCAAGGGCGCAACGACTTCGGACGCATCGGGTATGGCGGCCCGTGCCCGCCGCCCGGCAAGGCCCACCATTACTTCTTCCGCTTGTATGCGCTCAACGTCTCGCCGGAGTTGGCGGCGGGAGCGGAGCGCCGGCAACTGGAGCGCGCGATGAAGGGACACATCCTGGCGCAAGCGGAGTGGATGGGGACCTTCAAGCGCTGAGTTCAGCTGCATGCGATGCATGCGCATTGCGCGGGAGATGAAACCGTCGTATGCTCGTGCACCGAAGTTGGAGTCTTCCGACGAGGAGGTAGCAAGATGGATCATCGGATGGAAGGTCTCTGGTATGCACATTTCAAGAGCCCCCAGATCCAGGGCGAAGGGATGGCGGTATTGCGCGATGGCGAGATCCTGGGCGGCGATCCCAACCACACGTACACAGGCACCTACCAGTGGGATGGTGGCCATGTGTACGCCTCGGTACGCGTGAGTCCCTATGCTGGGGTGCCTACGCCGAACCCTCACGAGCAGCCCTTCACGCTGTTCTTGCGCGGCTCGGTAACCGGAGATACAGCCACGGTAGCGGGGCATCCAGACGACCGCAACGATGTGCAGATTGCGGTGGAGCTGCACCGCGCCGCCTGAGCGGCTGGTTGTGAATGCAACCAGCAGAAGAAGAAGCATGAGACCGCGGGTTGACCCGATGCGGGTTCCGCTCAAAGCCTTATGCCAGCGTTCTGCGTAGGCATTGAGTTTTCATCCTCCACTGGGAACTCCTCAACAGAGAGGAGGACGGCCCATGAAAGGCATCTTCGTGATCGGGGCTGGGCCGGCCGGCTTGTTTGCTGCGCGCAAGATGGCGCTGGCCGGCTACGAGGTGTTCCTCTTCAATCGCGACATCAAGCCGGGCGGCCTGGCCGAGTACGGAATCTATCCGCGCAAGGACAAGATGAAGGCCGGGCTGCGGCGGCAGTTCGCGCAGTTTCTGGAGCTGCCCAACACGCATTACTTTGGCCATGTGCAGGTGGGATCGGAGTACGACCTGCGCGTGGAGGAGCTGGAGCTGTGGCGTCCGGCAGCGATGGTCTTCGCCTGCGGCGCCCAGGGGACCAAGCGGCTGGGCTTGCCGGGCGAGAACGCGCGCGGAGTG
>CBJOJD010000343.1:0-6051 GCA_966443485.1 uncultured bacterium
ACACCTGGCAGAATTTCGAGCGCGTTTAGCGTGGCTGTGCTTTGGCGCCCGGTGAACTTTAGATGAAGGAAGCCGTCCCGGTCGGGGGAGATGTCCTTGAACACCTTTTCATCGGCGACATTCGGACCAAGAGCATCGATGCTGATGTTGAATCCTGTCAAAAGCGGCTGGCCGTTGCTGGTGACATCAAAGAACTGCAGCTTGTCATCGGGAGGCGATGCCACAAAGAACAAATGCAACTCATAGGTTCCCGGCGCGAGAGGAATGTTATAAGCAAAGTCGGCCAGACGCCAATGATCGAACAGCATTGGATCGCTGGTTCGGGCGATCGGCGCACTCGGACGCTCGAATCCCGCGGAACCGAGGAAGTAGCGGTCAGGCTCCCAATAATTGCCCGCGCTGTCGATCTTTGGGCTGCCACTGTAGCCCACGAGCAAGCGCAGAGGGACTTGTGCAACATTGCCTGAAGCGACCGACTGCTCCGGTTTCAGCGACATTGGGGCCGCGCTCGTGGCGGGGGTGTCGGACTTGTTTGCCCTGAAGATCCGAAAGGCGCCGAAGCCTATCAATATTAGTATGAATGCGGCAGCCGCTATGAGGCCATAAGGGAAAGTTCGAGCTTTGTGAATGTGGGAATCTGTCGGAGAAGCGTTATCTGCTCTTTCGGGAGCGGGGGTTTCTTGTACCTCAGCGGTTTGAGACGGCTCTCCCCCTGGAATGCTCTTGAGCTCGTCGATATCGGCTTGCTGCTTTGCAGTCGGGGAATCGCGATGGATGAACTCCGGCACGTAAGTCCGGAACGGAATGAGGATCTGGACGGGATGGTCTCTTCCTTCGGATTCGTAGTATTCCTTGAGTTTCTTCCGAAGGCGGTACATTTCAGTACGCGCGACTGAATCGGTCGAATCAAAAGAAGTTTTGGCACGGCCAAAAACCTCTGTCGCAATGTTGTATTCCGTAATCTCATCAGCCTGGCCGTTCAAGCACTTCTGCCCGACGAAATTCAGGAGTTTCGCGAGCCTTGGAGATCGCTCCAAGGTGGCGACCACCGTTTCCAACTCGGCGCGTTCTGTATCCGCTGAATGGGAGGCGGAGCCCAAATTCATAGTTTTACTCCGGGATCATTCGTCATTTTAACCCGCTCATACAACATTGGAAACATTCGTTGCAGGCCCTTGAACATTCCCGCTTCGCTCCCATCTTTCCTGCTAACGTGTTGAATCTGTGCTATTTGTTAGCCTTCCACATCTGGAACAATTCCGTGACATCATTGACGGTTCCAGAGCTCTGGAGGGGCAGTTATATTTCTCTTTCATTGAGCCTGAAATTGGCAACCCTGACAAGATGGCACCAGAAGTGTGGAAAACAGTCGTACCGCTAAGGGACGCTGAATTTCCAGCCTCAATGGTTCGATGGAGTTGTCCTCCTGAGCCCCGGCCGAAAGCGGGTTCAGCGCGTACGGCCGGGCACTTTTTCCGGTTGGAGAAAGGTAGGGGATTGGAGAGGACGAGATTTCAGTTCAGCGCGTGAGGGTCGCGGCTCGGCGAGAAACGACGGACCTTCTGCAAGCGGCGTCAGGGTCAAGCCGCGGGGCTGAGATCAGGGAGCGCAATGACTGATCAGTTGGAGGCGGGTAGCGGCGCACTTCGTCTCCGCTCGTGGGGTTCCGAAACTGACCTTCCCGGACACCCCGCGAGCTTCTGTGCGCGTTCGATCTGAAGTTGAAACAGCGATGCCGTTCGCCTAACCCTACTAAGAAAACGCGGTGTTCATGAAAAAGACACTTTGTGCCCTGCCGTACTTGGTCCTTGGTTCTCTGTTGGTCACGTTTTCGGCGTTCGCCCAGGCTCAGATTGCGCCTCGAGAGATTGTGGTGGATCTGCGGAACACGGCTGGCCCAGTTGACCGCTTTTTCGACCTCTCAGTCGGTTCCGACTACCCCGGGACGCTGATCCGGGATGACAGCCAGGCGCAGCTTAACACCGTCGCCGACGAACTTGGCTTCCGCTACATTCGATTTCATGCGATCTTCCATGACGTCCTTCATACGGTGAAGGTTCAAAATGGCCGGACCACGTATGACTGGACAGGGATCGATTCGCTTTACGACCAGCTGCTGGCCCGTCATGTCAGGCCGTTTGTCGAACTTGGCTTTACGCCCAAGGCCCTGGCCTCCTCGCCGAGCAGCATCTTTTACTGGCAGGGCAATACTTCGCACCCGAAGCCCGAGGGTTGGCATGACCTCATCGACGCATTCGCTCGCCACCTTGAAGCGCGCTACGGCAGGGACGAGGTGCGCACCTGGTTTTTTGAGGTTTGGAATGAGCCCAATCTCTCTGGGTTCTTCGAAGGAGGAGACCAGAAGGCGTACTTCGAGCTCTATGACCTGACCGCGAAAACCCTGAAGGGGGTAGATCCCGCACTGAAGGTTGGGGGACCTGCGACGGCCGGCGCAGCTTGGGTGCCCGAATTCCTCGCTCACGCCAGGCAGAGTGGCACCCCCGTTGACTTTGTTACCACTCACACGTACGGAGTGCTGGGCGGATTCCTGGACGAATACGGACAAAGCGATAACAAGCTCGACCCATCACCGGACGCCATTCTAGGGGACGTGCGTCGTGTCCGGGAGCAGATTTCGGCCTCTTCCTATCCGGGTATTCCGCTGTATTTCACCGAATGGAGCACGAGCTACACCCCTCGCGATTCCGTGCACGATTCTTATGTCAGCTCACCCTACATACTCACCAAGCTCAAAGGCGCGCAGGGCCTTTTGCAAGGCATGAGCTACTGGACCTATACAGACCTGTTCGAAGAGCCGGGTCCTCCGACCGCTCCATTTCAAGGCGGATTTGGCCTGATGAACCCGCAGGGTATCCGCAAGCCTGCATACTTCGCGTACAAGTACCTTCACGCGTTGCAGGGCAACAGTATCTCTACCCAGGATCCCCAGGCAATGGCGTCGACGGACGAGGGGAACTTCGCGGGTGTGATCTGGAACTTCGAGCAGCCGGATCAAAAAGTAAGCAACCGCTCCTTCTACACCAAACCCATTCCTTCACATCCTGTACAGCCCGTCAGCCTGAAGGTCTCGCACCTTGTGAGAAACGCGAGCTACAGCCTGGAAGTGTATCGAACTGGCTATCACTCGAACGATGCGTATACTGCCTACCTCGAGATGGGGTCGCCGAAGGAACTGACCAGAGAGCAGATCTCCAAGCTGAATGAACTCACGAGCGATCGACCGGAGACCAGCAAAGTCGTAAAGAGCGGAGATGATGGAACGGTGGAAGTCGCGATTCCCATGAACAGCAATGACATCGTGCTTGTGAAACTGACGCGCAAGTGATGGCGACGGGATCACCTGTGCGCATGAGAGCGCTGCCTATGATCGTCAGAGATTAGCGCCTCATGGGGCGCAATCGAAATTGCAACACGAGATCGGCGAAGCGGGGGGCGATGGAAGTAAAGACTACGTCCAGCGCCCCGCTCCCAAGGAATAGGAACATCTAACTCGGATTCTAGTTACCCTTTCTGCGATACTGGTTGGCCGTGCCGGGCGTGGGCAGATTGTCGGCAACGGGAGCGCCCTTCTCATGAGCTTGGCTCAAAGCAGATGTGAGCGTGATACCGCTGCCCGCCACCTCTGTTCCGTTCGCGTGCGCGTGCAGAAGCGGCGCCTTCACCGTGATGGATGCAGGTCCGAACCTTCGGATGGCGGAGACGACTGCGGTGTCAGCGTCTTCACCTGCGCCGATCGTGATGGTCTCACCATCTCGGAAGCCCAATGCGCTTGCAACCGGAATCACTGTCGCGTCCACATTGGTGGGTTCACTTAGGGTAGTAGCTCCTGCTGTGCCTACCGTAGCAATCGAAGCAGTTTCCCGACGTGTGCCATCGTCAATGTAGATTTTTTCGCCGGCTTCGAACCCCTCCACACTGGTCACCTTGATGTTGGTTGCACCCACAGCGGAGGCTATGGGCAGCGTGGCAGCAGCCTGTGTCAGGAAGTCCGTGCAATTGCTGTCCGCGTCCGTTCCGTCTGGAAAGCGTCCTGCACTCGTGTTGGTAAGAATCGCCGCAGGGCCGAACCCGGCAGTGGAACCCGCGATTGGCACACTGCAGCCGCTACGCCTTGATCCCAGATTTGCCTGGTAGCCCTCGGCTGCCCAGGGATCGACAAGCGCTCCGTAATTGATGCTGTCGACCACCACACCGGCGGCATCTCGCAGCACCATGCTCCCTTCCTTGATGTTCACCGTGCGGCCGAAGAGGGGATAGTCGGTACTGAGTTCCGGACCGCCGAACCATTGGTCAGGCTGGGGATTGCCTTGATATCCCGCAGTCGTTACTGACGCATCTCGCACTGCGGCATAAATCGCATGCGCCTTTCCTAGTGAACCATCGAGCGTAATGCCGCTTCCAAGAGACAGTACCGGCTCGTTGCTGGAGTGCGCGAAGGTTGTGGCTGGAGTGAACGTGATTCCTGTGCCGCGATCACTGAAGGGCAGGTTGGCTGCGTGCGCAAACTTAATGGGAGCCTCAAGGTCCAAGCCGGTTCCTGGAGAAACGACCCACTCATCGCGAATGTGCGCATTCGCCAGCGCCGGCGTAACCTCGATGGATGCTTCGCCTCGACCTGCAGACTCGACCGCGCTGACGGTTACGACCTCCCTTGTTGCGGGCGTGCCGACGGTGATCTTGTCTCCAACCTTGATGCCCTCAGTGCGCCGCATTTTGATGCTCGTTGCGCCCACGCCGGCGTCCGCAGCAAGATTCGTCTTCACTGCCTCCGTGCCGACGTGCTTGACCGTCACTGTTTCAATCCCATGTCCGACGCTGTCGATGTCCAACCGGATCTTATCGCCAACGGAGATGTTCTTCACCTCTGTGACCTTGATGTTGGTCGCGCCCGCACTCACATCGTCCGCAAGGTACGCCTGGGTGCCGGGCTTTCCAACCGCGGTTACCGTGACCACCTCATAGCGCTCCACGTCTCGCGCCACGGCGGGATCGGTCGCGCCATAACCTAGCGCGATCTTCTCTCCCACTTCCATACCGGACGTGCTCATGACCGGCACATTCGACGAACCCGGGGAGATCGTGATGACCGGGCCATCCGGAAGCGGTTGCCATACCGTCGTGTGATTGCTTGCCGCCGTCCCGATCTTCGCGATCTTGTGCGCCTCGGCGTTGGCGCCGATATCGATGCTGACTGTATCTCCCACGGACATGCCGGATGCATTTCTGACATAGATGACCTGATCACCAGGGCGCGCAGGTACCGCGAGTCCGGAGTTGGACAATCCCAGCAGGTAGAAAGCGTGAGGGGCGAGCTTGGTCCCCGCCGGAATTGTTACCGACGAAAACACAGCCTGCTGCGCCGGATGCTCGGTGAGGCTCCAGTTGGATAGGTCCTCTTCACGCGAGCCGGCGTTGTACAGCTCGATGAATGAGTCGGTGGTATTCGCGCCCGAACCCACACGGAACTCGTTGATCTTGATCGGGCTGGCATTCCGCACCTTTTCGACCGCAGATTCGGATTGCTTCGCACCGCTCGCCTGATCGGTCCACGAAGCCGTACCTACTAAGTCGCCGTTGAACGCAGCAGAGCTCGAAGTGACTTTGAACGTTGCGCTCACGCTTGCCCCCGGCGGGACCGCCTCTGCGAAGCTCTTGGACGTGTCGTTAGTGTCTTGAACAACCGATGTCCATTGTTTGCTCGGAACTGCAATGCTCAGCTTGACTCCCGTGACGGGAGCGGCTGTGGTATTGGTGAACGTCACCGTACAGTTCTGCGAAGATCCCGGAACGAATGTCTCCAGGCCTGGTGGTGCCGCCGCCTCCGAGGCTGGCGTCAGACTCACGTGCGCAACGCCATAGTGCGCTGCCACGATGTTTTCTTGTAGCAGCTGATCGGTCGCATCGGTCGGAAAGGTGCCTGCTGCCGTCATCGCGCCTTCATCGAAGGTGCCCTGCGATCCGTTGCTGTTATCGCCGCCATTCCCACGCAGGATGGCGCCTTGCTTGCGCATGGAATCATAGGTTGCATTG
>CBJOJD010000344.1:0-6047 GCA_966443485.1 uncultured bacterium
CAGATATTCGATTCCCACGGGCCCGTTACCGGTGTTTGTGATCTCAACATGGCGGCGGACGACAGGCGAGCCATCGAATGCTTCGTAGCGCGATTCAATCTCGAGGTGCAGGTCGCGGTCCGCGTGGCGCAAGACCAAAGTCTTTCCCCGATCAGTTTGTCGCTCGTCCTTTCCCGCAAACTGCAGGCGCAGGCCTGGCGAGCCTCCGGACAGCTTCATACCCGAATCCGGCGAATCTTCGCCTGTGCAAAGAAGTCCGGTTTCCGGCCCGACCCAATGGGCAGACTCTTGAGGAGCACTCATCCCGATAGGCAGGAATAGATGCTGCCGAAGGTGTCCGTCGACGACGGAGAACTCGAATTGCAAGTCCCCCGTGTTCCACAAAAGAGATTGGCTGGGCGTTGCCGCCGTGACTTGGCCGGATGCGTGTGTAGCAAACAAGGCACCGATTCCGGCAGCTCCGGACGAGATGAGAAAGGTTCGACGGTTCATGGACGGCAGTCCTCAAAAAAAAACGAAGTCAGTGGGCTGATTCACAAGTGAGCAGGAAATCTGACGGACACCCTACAGCTTTCGATCACATCGGCCTCGCTCCCGGTCTGTCCGATCCCGGTTGCGACAACGATACAGTTAGCGTTGTCGCCAAGTATATGATTGTCACGCCGGTCAGGTCGATAGGAACGCGCTCGCTATAGGCGACACCAGCAGGAAGAACCGTAGAACCTCCGGTTAACTCAGGAATCTTCTGCTACCGAGTTGTGATGGGGTGTTCAGGTTGCCGACCTTTCCCTCGACACCAAATACGTTGCTTACGTGCGCCCGGCCAAGGAAGGACGGACTCTATGGCTAAAGCAAGTGTCGACCGGCTTGGTAAAACAGTTGGCATCACTTGGCGAGGATAACTGCCCTGGAATCGTCTTCTCCTCTGACGACACGTACATCTACTTCGCTCGCAAGCCCGCTTCCGAATCAAGTGGCGCTCTATATCGCGTCCCAGTTTTAGGTGGGGATGCAATCCGGGTTTTGGCGGGCATCTCGGGCGCTCCAGCGATCTCTCCTGATGGGCGCAGCTTCGCCTTTGTCCGCAGCACCTTTGGCACCCACGGCGAAGACAGCATAGTAACGACGAACATTGATGGCTCCAATGAGCGCGTTTTGGTCACCTATCCTGCTCCAGGGATTCACTACAATCGAGTAGTTTGGAGCGAAGATGGGAAGTCGCTAGTCTATCCTCTGCAATCGCAAGTCATGGCTATCGGAGCTAACGGCAGCTCTCCGCATCCTCTACCCGGACCTCCATGGTGGGAGATCGACGACATCCGGGTCCTTCCGAAATGTTGCGGAATGGTGGTTGTCGGTCAACTCAATGCCGCGTCTCGGCGGCAATTGTTTATGGTTTCTTTGCCGGACGGGCACGTTCAAGCGATCACCCACGATCTGTCCAACTACAAGCTGGTTCGAATCAATAGCGATGGGTCGGAACTGCTGGCGCTTCAGAATGTGGTCGTCAGCTCCCTCCAAATTGTTTCGCCGGGCCACGAAGCGGAGCTTCGGGTTCTGAGCCCAGAGAACCAGAACGAGATTGGTTTTGGTGGCTTGGATTGGGAGCGGAGCGGCAAGCTTCTGTTCACGAACGAGCAGGGCACCCTGATGGAGTCTGACGAGGATGGCACCGCCCTCCACAGCGCGGCAGGAAATGACACATGGATCTCAGATCCAGTGGCGTCGCCAGCAGGAGATTTCCTGGTCGCTGCTCGGAGATTCCATGATAATGAGTCAGCGATCTGGCGGTTCGATCAGGCTCATGGCGGTGCGAAGCAACTCAGCGAGGGAAGGCATGACCTTCAACCTTCGATTACTCCCGATGGACGCTGGATCGTTTACAGCAGTGTTCAAGACCGACAGCCAGTTCTCAAGAAGGTGGCGAGCGATGGTGGCGCGGCGGTTAAGCTAACCGATTACAATGCGGATCATCCTTCGATTTCACCCGATGGCCGCCTCATTGCTTGCTACTACGTGCCTCGACCGAATGGCACGGCAGCCATCGCGATCCTGCCCATAACAGGTGGACCTCCCATGAAGGTACTTCCTCTACCCGCCGGCCCAGCCCCTTGGTGGCTCGTCTGGACTCCGGATGGGAAAACAATCTCCTTCATCAACACGGCAAACGGGGTAGATAACATCTGGAAACAACCGCTGGCCGGGGGCCCGGCTGTTCCCGTGACCCATTTCACCGCCGGAAAGATCTTCAACTTTCGGTGGGCAAGGAACGGCAGGCTCCTTCTAGCGCGTGGTTCGGAGGCGGTGGACGCAATCTTAGTGCGACATGCCGCCCCACCAGTACCCTGACTCGCCCCGCGCATTCTCTGCGAGCCTCAGACGGAATCACGGCTGCTAAAGTCCACTGGTCGTGCTGTGGCGCGCAGGAGTAGCAAGCAGCTTCTGCCCATGTCAACGGCCTCCCAACCGCTGACATGGACGATGTAGGAGCAATCGTTCCGATCTCGATGTCAACATCGATTAGCACAAACTCGATTTCCCGCCATTGAGACCGATCGTGATCTGTGAATGAAGCCGAAATGTGTGCTTAGCCCAATAGGCCAAGCTACTTTGTTTCCGTTCCCTTCGAAGTTGCGCCAGCAAGTTGCTCCATCCACTCTGTCGCATTCGCTTTCGGCTCGCCCATTGCAGCGATCGACACGTCTTCCCATGCTTCCCACGTGGTCAGGCGGTCGGCATAGGCTGCACGCGCCCGCGGCAGAATTGAGTCGCCCAACCCCAGCCGCAGAGGCGGATCATCAGTATCCACCAGCTTAAGAACGGCATCGGATGTGGCCTCCGGGTCGCCACGTTCCAGGCTCGCCAGGCGCGTCACAAACTGCTTTCGGAACTCTGCATAGGGTTCGAGAGCATCAGCGATTTGTGCGGACTTGCCGAAGTCAGTTGCGTAGGCCGCAGGCTCGACAAGCGTCACCTTGATTCCAAACGGCTTCACTTCCGCGGCAAGCGATTCGTGCAGCGCCTCCACGGCCCACTTTGTTGCGCAATAGAAGCCGATCATTGGCATGGCAGTGATGCCAAGGCCGCTAGAAACCCCGATAATGTGCCCGCTTCCCTGCTTGCGAAGCAGCGGTAGAGCCGCGCGCAGCACTCGCACCATGCCAAAGTAGTTGGCATCGAAGAGGCCCCGGATTTGCTCGTCGCTTGCCTCCTCGGTTGCAGCAAGCAGGCTGCCGCCGGCATTGTTAACGAGAACGTCCAATCTGCGGAAGTGTGCGTATGCTTTCTCAACTGCCTGGTGCACTTGCTCGGGGTTCGTCACATCCAGGGCGAGGGGTAGGACTGCGTCGCCGAAACGATCCCTTAGATCCGCAACATCGGCGAGCTTACGTGCCGTGGCTGTAACGTGATCGCCCCGTTTGAGAGCAGCTTCTGCCCAAATGCGGCCGAAACCGCGCGATGCACCGGTGATAAACCATGTCTTCTTCATGTTGCAATCTCCTTAACCGTGATGGCATTTACTGCTCGATTCAGTCTTGTGCGTAGCGCATATTTTTGAGATCGCTGAGTAGGTCGGGGCCAGTCGGGTTCCAGTTCAACTTTGCGCGGGTCTGCGCGCTAGAAATATAGGCATCCCTCGTGACAAAGAACCCTAGGAAGCCGAAGTGCTCCTGAGCCTGTTCGGCAGGAATCGATCTGACTGAAACATTCAGGCCCTGCCCGATTGTGGTGGCGATGTCTTTCAAAGGCACGCCTTCCTCGGCGACTGCGTGATACCTGGCTCCGGCGGTGAATTTCTCCAGTGCCAGCCTGTAAAGCCGAGCAACGTCGCTTACATGGGAGGCAGGCCAGCGGTTGCGGCCCTCCCCAACATATGCCGAGACTCCCTTTGCGCGGGCAATAGCAATGAGTGGAGTGATAAGCCCCTGTCTCTCAGTGTCATGAACCTGAGGCAGACGCATCACCGAAGCCTGTACACCTCGTTGAAGAAGCGCTAGTGCCGTCACTTCTGAAACGCGTGGAAGGGATGGAACAGAAAGCGGCGGATCATCTTCAGTGGCAAGGCGCCCTTGAGCTACTCCGACCCCAGAACTCACGATGAATGGTCGGCTGGACCCCTGAAGCTCCTCTCCGATGGCTTCGATAGCGCGCTTGTCGAGCTCGCAGCTTTCGGCGAATCTCGTCCAGTCATGGCGGAAAGCGATATGAAGGACGGCATCACATGCAGCGGCACCCCGCCGCAGACTGTCAAGATCTTCAAGATCACCTCGCTGCGCCTGAGCCCCGAGATTAGCCAGGGCTCGTGCGCCCTCATCTGTGCGCGCAAGGCCAAGCACCTGGTGCCCCGACCCGATAAGCTCTGGAACTACCCTGGAACCGATGAACCCTGTTGCACCTGTTACAAAAACACGCATATGGATCTCCTCAACATTGACGGGCAGCCACCGTTCGGATAAAACGGAGACAATCTCCGAATGAAGAGATAACCGGAGACTGTCTCCGGTTGCAGGAAATTTTTGCTCGTGCCAAAGAATTCTCGATCTGCTACTCGCAAGCCACGCTCCGACGCTCAGCGCAACCGCGAGCGCATCCTCGAAGTGGCAAAAGAAACCTTCACGCGCCATGGTGCGGATGCGAGTTTGGATGAGATTGCGAAACAGGCCGGGGTCGGAGCCGGTACCCTATACCGCCATTTCCCTACCCGGGATGTGCTCATCGAGAGCGTTTATCTCAACGAAGTGGAGAAATTAGCAGCGACCTCCCGCCGGTTCGCCGAGACCCTCGAGCCATTGGAAGCGCTCAGAGCATGGATGCTCTTGTTCGTGGATTACATCGCAGCAAAGCACATCATCGCGCCTGCTCTCAATAGCGTTGTCGGGGGGCCCTCCAGGCTTTATGAGAGTTCTCGTCTCTTGATTCAAGGGGCGATGGATGATCTGCTAAAGAGCGCGAAAAAGAGCGGCAGTGTCCGGAAGGATGTCGACGCATCAGACCTGCTTCGAGCACTGATCGGCGTCTCGCACGTAGGCTTCGGCTCTGATTGGCAGCAGAGCGCCAGGAGGCTCGTCGACATCCTGATCGCGGGCTCACGTACCCTTTGATGACCTGCCCACCGGAAATCAAAGCGAGGCGTGAGACTGATTGAAGCGGCCGACGCCCGCACCATGGACAGCCGATAAGCGCACCTCCTGAGTAAGGTTCCGCGATCGGCCGAGCACTATGCCTCTACGCGAGGCAGGGCTCATCGGTCGGTCCTAGCCACGATGGCCTCTCCGTTGCCTGGAAAATGGCTCGGACCTCCCCGTGCCTGTTCCTCTCGACAATCACCGGTCCATCCGTGAGAATTAGATCGCCCAGACGAGTCTCCGGACTGAAGCTTAGAGTGCGCATCAACACCGGAATGCACAGCCTGTGTGCACGAAATGGATCGAAGCCCAGTTAGGACAACAATGAGATCAAAGGTAGGTTTTGCAGGGATCGTTGCGGTGGCCATTACTTACATAGGCCTTCTTTCGGTGATGGCGCAACCAGCAGGAACGACTTCCAAGGCGGCGCCGTCGCGACCCAAGGGACCCTGCGACATTTATGCTGCTGCGGGCGATGCCTGCGTGGCCGCTCACAGCACCACTCGTGCCCTCTATGCCTCCTACAACGGGCCTCTCTATCGGGTTCTGCGGCAGTCCGACGGAATGTCTCTGGACATTGGTGTGGTCCAGCCTTCCACATCTCCTGTGACTGATCCAGGCGGATATGCCGATGCTGCTGCTCAGGACAGGTTTTGCGCGAACACATACTGCTGGATTGCCAAGATCTACGATCAGTCAGCCAAACACAATGATCTGACCCAGGCGCCGCGTGGCGGATTCAGCGGCCCAGCCCTAGGTGGATTCAATAATCTGCCGATGGCAGATATGGCCCCCATCACAATCATGGGCCACAAAGTGTACGGCGTATTCATCGAGCCCGGCATGGGCATGCGCAATGATGATCCTCGCGGCACGGCTGTCGACGATCAGGCACAAGGACAGTACTGGGTGATCAACGGC
>CBJOJD010000345.1:0-6046 GCA_966443485.1 uncultured bacterium
GTTTTTCCGGATTGCGGGCGCACTCTTCCACGGTGGATTGGTGATTTATCGCCAAACCGCTCATTGAGCTTCCCTCCTCTTCCGGTCGACCAAAAAGCAAAGCCCGCGGATGTCGCGGGCTTTGCGTCAAACTTCTGGCAGCGCTAACGGCTACCGAAAACGCAGCGTAACTTACTAATTATCAATTGCATGTGATTTGACAGTCGAGAGAGTTGCCCCCACTGTTGCCCCCGCCTTAAAAGAACTCGAAAGCAGCCTGCTTCGATTCACTCTTACACCGTGCGTTTCGGTGGCACCGGCCATCACCGCTACCACTGCGATCAGAGCCAGGGATGCAGCAGGCCAGTAAAACCCCGCGGGAATCGCCGCCAGGTAGAGCAATACAGATGCACCCTGCTTGCCGCAACTCGCCTGGACGGCGGCGCCGTTTTGAGCCTTCCCAAAGTATTTTGTTTCCGCGCATCCGGAGGAAACGGTACAAGAGAGACCCTCTCGAAAGATTCCTTGCAATGCGACTGATTCTGCAAGATCAGCTTCCAGGCGATAAAGCCTTGATGCTAGCGGTACCGCTTGAAAAAGGCTATTTTGCCCTTCAAGAACGTGCTCAGCTATGAGCCCGATAACGGCGCCAGCGTGCGCAACCAACATATATGAGCGTGATCCAAACCTGCGAACTGAAAGGCGTCGAGGTGCGCGGCAATCCGGCGGCTTGGATGCCATGGAATAATCGCAGTTCGCTGGCTTCTTCCTGACGTCGTTCCGGATGCTGTGGTGGTTCGCCACCATGGCCGAGAAGGATACTCTCCAGCGTTTTGATCCCGGTGCTACGGCGGCCGGAGCCCCGGCGATCGTCCTGAAAAGGATGAACGAATCGTCCTCCTCGGCCGTTTGCTCATTGCTGGCGATTATTCGCTATTGTGAACTCGATGTGCGCCCGATCTGGCCACGCGCCGCCCGTATTCAGATCGACGATCCAGCCGTGCGATTGATCCGCCGGGATGCCAAAGTCGTCCAGTGAGGTGGATACTTCGACATCGTCCCCATCGTAGATTGCGGCATTCCACTTCACTTTGACGGAGAAGTCAGGTTGCCAATCCAGGGTAACGTCGACACGTACCGACCCGTAGTCGCTGAGTTGCTGCGATGTATTCGTGGGCGCGCTCTGCCCCATCTTTTCGTCGGGTGTACCGGGCCGGCCGTAGGGCCCCAAATGGACGGTCGGCATCGCGAACTCCGGATGCCCCCACCAGTCGTGCCCGAAGGCGACGCGGCTCACGATGTCCATATGCCCCGAGATCTCGATCTGGCGATTGCTTGCAGGAGGAGGCTGCAAATCGAAATCCACTCGCGCGGTGCCACCGAAACGTATGGAGACGGGCGTTTCGTCGAACAGGCATACGTGCGTATTAGGGTCCTGGTAAGCCGCGCTTGCCATATAGTCCCCAGCTGGAACCTGAAAATCATAGACCCCTGCCTGGTTTGCAAGTCTAAGGTCATTCATACTGTGCGTGACTGTCTTACGACAGCAGAGTTTTACGACTGCACCATCCACAGGGCGCCCCTCAAAAGTTACGCGTCCTACCATGCGGCCGTCTCCCGGGCTGAGAGTCCAAGCGGTCAGGGGACGCACTTGCCATTGCGGAGGCCGCATGACCACCGGTATGTTAAACCCATAGAGTCCCACGAGCATTTCCCGGCTATCCGGTCCGCCCTCACTCTGGGGTAAGGGCGACGACCAGCAGTTGATGATGTTATCGGGGCTGACTGCGTGCCCGATGCCAGGTTTCCTCCAATTGTCCGAGTCTTTCGCGGCGGTGTCGCAGTAGTCACTCGCAAAAGCATTGACAAGCTGAGTGGCGACGTCGTCCGGCATGTCAGAGGTCCACTCGACCAGTAGTTTGGCGTCGGCCAGCGAGATTCCGAGAACCTCAGCGAGAACCGCGAACGGCAGGGCCATCAACCCGATGACTGCTCCGGCGGTGATCAATACCCCGCCGAGGACCTTGAGAATCCCCGGAACCTGTTTTGCGATTTCCGATCGAACCCTGGTAAGCAGCACCTCGTGGAGGGCGGTCGCGGCATTAATCCGTTGCTGTTCGTCGTAGACATACAAGCCGTCCTGGGAATCGGGCACGCCCCATTCCGGATGGCGATCGAAAGCGCTGGGGCATTCCTGAGTGCGCAACTGCCGGAAGTACCACTGACGGCTATCCATTATCAGCTTGGGGGTTCCCGGGATTGCGTTGACTCGCTGGATAGCTGCCCAGATGAACGACGAGCAGACAACCGGAATGGACTTGCCGACCGGCAGCCACGGATTGCATCTAGACTTAGGGTCAGGCGAAAAACCCTCCAGAGCGGGAGGGCCGTAGAACTTGGGATCCTCAGAAATAGCCGCATTAGAGTAGGAGTAGAAACGGTAGTGGCCACGGATCGCAATGGCTGCGTCGGCTATGCGGCCGAGTGCGTCGCGAACAATCGTGGTCTCATGAAACGGTTTCACCACCAGAGCATCCAGCCGCTTCCAAGTTGGAGTATTGACCGATGGCGAGGCCTCGTTCACCATCGTGGCGTCGAATCCCAGCGCATGAATGGCATAGCTTTTCCCGGAGACTTCATCCTTCGCAAGAGCGCCGGGGAAGTTGCTATCCAGCGATGCCCGGTACGCGGTGTCGATGCTCTGGGTGATCGTTCCCGGCCAGCCATAGCGCAGGGCATCCGGCTGAAAACCATCTGACGGTTGCGGTCCGGCCAGAAAAATGCTGCCGTTCGGATGGTCTTGCAGCCAGTCGTCCGATGCAGTGGCATGACGGATTTCCACCTGGTCGCGGGTCATGATCCCCATATGGGTGTAGTGCTGCGGAGGAGAGAGTTGCGATAGCAACCCGCCAATCGGGCCCCCAGAACCGCCAGGGCACAAGATCAGATCACCCTTTTGGGCGTTTGCGACAAGCCATGGCGTTAAGACCCAATCCTTGATCCACGTCTTTTTCGAAGGATCCGCCGGAATCAGTTGACACGTAATCCTCGGGTCTGGAGGGCAGATCGGCTGCTGATCGAGGCAATCTCCAGTCTGGCAGACAGTTCCGAGTACCGCTTGGGCCGCAAGAGGTAAGTCGCTTAGCACCACTGGTCGCGGTGGAGCAGGACCCGGGGGCCCGGGGGTGATCCCGGTGATCACCGCAGTTCCCTCCGTGTCGACAATGGATGTGGGGACTTTGTAATCCCGGACATTGCTGCGGCTGCCTTTCTTGCTCTTGTCAATGGGCACTTCGTTGCACCTCATCTAAGACCCTCGGCTCCAGTTCCCGGTTCGAGATCGGTAGCAAGCACATTCCCGCAGCGGAAGGTCCTGGCCTCAATTCCCGAACCCTGTCCTTTGTGGCAGATTCGGCATCGGGGTCCCACCAGCAGATGCAATGGCTTCTCCTCAATGCTCCAGAGGCGTTTCAGTTCTGGAACGCAGCCCCCGTAAACAGCTGGACGAAGTTCCAGCCAACCCCGACCTTCTTCCCTTCGGCAAAACCCCATTTGAAGCTGCCATCCATTCGTCCATCGTGCCGATACCATAGAAGGTCATTGTTCGGCATTTGGGCATAGATGATCCCGTCTCCGCTCGAGAACACTTGTTTTACATCCCAGCCGACGCCGACTTTCTTCCCTTCCGGGAACGCCCACCTGAAGCTTCCGTCGTTATGACCGTCATGCCGATACCAATTCAAGTCGTTGTTATTCATGACCGCATAGATAACGCCATTACCGCCATAGAACACATGCTTGACATCCCAACCGACGCCGACTTTCTTCCCTTGTGGAAAGGCCCACTTGAAGCTGCCGTCGCTGCGCCCATCGTGCCGGTACCACATGAGATCCCCGTTGTTCAGCACGGCATAGATCACGCCTCCTGCCCCGGAAAACACGTGCTTCACGTTCCAGCCAACTCCGACTTTCTTCCCATCTTTGAACTCCCACTTGAATGAGCCATCACTTCGACCATCATGCCGATACCACATCAGATCTCCGTTTTGCATGATGGCGTACATAATGCCGTCTCCGCCAGAAAATACCTGCCTCGGCCCCCAGCCGACACCCACCTTTCTTGCATCGCTAAATGCCCATGTGAAGGTTCCCTCTTCACGTCCGATATGCCGGAACCAATCCAAGTCGCCGTTCGCGGCAACGCCGTAAATAACGTCGTCAGTCACGACCGCGAGTGGTAGTCCCGAAGTGCCAGTCGTATCTCCAACTCTGTGGCAGCAATATGCTTTGGACCCGGTCAGGCACTTATTCCCGCCTGAAGAACCCTCTGGTGGCTGCTCCTTCGTCTCACCAGATCTGCAACCGCCTTCGCAAAATGGAGCCGTGCCATCCCAACGGCAAACCGTTCCTCGCAAGGCGGTGCAGCAGAAAGCCTTTGATCCTGTCGCACAGCTGGCCCCAAACGGCGGGTTCGTGTTGACCACTGGAGAAATCCAAAAATTGGGAATTGCATCCAGTCGTGAGAGTTCTGTCTCGCCATTGCTGCATTCACCGCTGCAGAAAGGGGCGGTGCCAGCCCATCGGCAGCTTTGAGAGCTTGCAGGCAAAACCCACAGCGCCGGAAGAATCAACAGCGCTACCTTCAACACTGACACTCGTATGGTGTACATAAACAGACCCCCTCACGTCACTGTGTAGCAGATGCAATCGGATCGGCAATCGGCGGAAACTGCGGCGCCCTGAGCATCAACTATCGGCCAAGCGCTTCCCAACGCGAATGGAGTAGCCGTACAACAAGACAAAGCTACGGCTTTACCGGAGACCCATCACCGTGAGTAACTCACGACTGTGCAGTTTCGTTCGCCTTGTTCAGGTCGAGAGTACTCTACTGTGCTTGGGCGTTGAGATCTGTTCGGTATTGCTCACAGATTAAGCCGGACCCCACAATGTCCTCTCGGCCATAGCAATCTCCGCCCCTCTCTGCTTTAGAGCGCGCTTGAATTGGGCGGAACTTGCGCATGATCGCGGATATTTCGACTGGGCCCACTTGATCCGAGATTTTCGCGCTTTTGGGGGCGTTCGAGCTCTCGCTGCTATGGGTCTCAGAAGGTAAATTGCTCCGCCGGGCAATGATGCGGCTCTTGAACATGTCCGTCTGCAGGACTCCTATTCGTGACCTAAGATTGGATCCTTCATTGTGGTGGGTTGTCCAGTCTGCATTTCGGTGCGTTTCCCGGATCCGTTGAATTGATATGTAATCTTCATTTGGGCTCAATGTGGTATCAGGATCGATTCACGATCATGATCGCAAGCGACATTAGAATTTATCCAGGAGTTTGTGAGCGTTCGCGCGGAACAACGGTTACGTGCGGCTCCAGCCCAGTCTGGCGCCGCCGGGGCGGGCCTTTCGCAACCCCTGGCCGTGACGCTCTCTTCCATCCCGACCGGCTTCTCGGCAACGGGAGCAAGCGTTCTCTTCACCACTTCCGCCGGTACGCTCTCAAATGGAACCTCCAGTGAAACCACGGTGATTGCGAATACGAACTCCTCTGGCGTAGCTTCGGTAACACTCACGCTGCCGTCGTCGCCTGGAACCGTGACAGTCAGCGCTCAATCACAGTTCGCCTTGGGCGGAACCACAGTCTCCTTTATTGAAACCGCTCAATAGGCGGTCTTGTTCAACCCGCCCATTTTCGTCGCCGACAGGCGCAAATGGGCGGCCCCTCCTGCCACAAGTCTGGACAAGCAGGTTCACGCTCCTCATCGTCCGCGCGCTCATCAATGAGCGAATCATCGCCAAACCGGTCGTTGAGCTTCCCTCACCTTCCGATCGACCCAAAAGCAAAGCCCGCGGATGTCGCGGGCTTTGCGTCAAACTTCTGGCAGCGCTAACGACTACCGAAAACACTGTTATAACTTACTAATTATCAGCAGCATGACTTTTGGCAATCGAGAGAGTTGCCCCCACTGTTGCCCCCAAATTCTCAAGATGAGAGAAGGCTCCAAAAAAACCAATCCGCTTGCGCCCGAGTCACTTTTCTGTTGCAGCACTGGCTTGATGCGGCAC
>CBJOJD010000346.1:0-6042 GCA_966443485.1 uncultured bacterium
CGGCATTCGAAGAGTTCTGGCTGGCTTGGAGCTCGAGCAACGCACCGATGACTCCGAAGCTGTTTTTGACGCGCAGGTTGACCTCGTTCAGCAGTAAGGTCTTGGCATTCTCGGCGCGTTTGCGCTCGGTGATGTCCACCATTTCAAGGATGGCGCCGGTGATGCGGCCGAGTTCGTCTTTGAGGGGAATCGCGGAGACGTGAAAGATCTTACCCAGGCGCCGGTCTTCGACATCGCCCTGTTCGGTTCTGCCGCTCAGCATCATGCGGCGCACCGGGTAATCGGGCGGGGGTGGCTGGTTGCGGTGGGTGAGAGCGTAGTAGGGCGCGCCTTCGAGATTGGCAAGCGAGACGTCGAAGAGCTTGGCGGTTCTGCGATTGGCGCGGACGATCTGACCATCGCGATCGAGGAGGAGAATGGGATCGGGGATGGCGTCGAAGGTGCGCTCCCAATCCTCTTTGGCCTGCTCCATGCGCTTCTGCAGCTTGATCTTTTCAGCACGCTGGGAACGCTCCTGGAGAGCGCGGGAGACGGCTAAGGGAAGGCGGTCGAGGTGATCTTTGACCACGTAGTCGGCTGCACCCTGCTTGAGGTAGGCGACGGCGCGCTCATCGCCGAGGAACCCGGTCACGATGATGACGGGGATATCTTTGCCGGTGAGGTGCACGATCTCCAGGGCATCGCTGCCGGTCCAGTTTTGCAGGTCGTGGTCGGACAGGACGACGTCGTACTCGTTTTCAGAGAGCGCCTGGCGGAAAACCTCGGGGGCATCCACGCGCAGATGAGTTACGGCATAGCCATGGCGGCGGATGGCCGAGATCATCAGCGCGCAGTCCACTCCATTGTCTTCGGCGACCAGGATGCGGAGGGTGCGGCTGGGAACGTTTGATTCAAGATCCGTGCTCTGCTGACCCAGCATCTTGTCCCTCCAGGTTGTGATTGCTCCGGAGCGCGGAAATCGTGGGCATCTCGTTAACCAGCAGCCAATAGAAGCCGAGTTGTTTTACCTTGTTGCGAAATTGCTCAAAGGTGACCGGTTTTTGGATATAGCTATTGGCTCCGAGGCGATAGCTGTTGGTGAGATCGACGTCTTCGCGCGAGGAGGTCATGATCACGACCGGAATATATTGCATCCGGGGATTGCTTTTGATCCAGCGCAGAAGTTGCAATCCATCCACTTTAGGCAGCTTGAGGTCCATGAGGATGAGCCGGGGCGGCACTTCTCCCTGGCCTTCTACGATCTGGCGCTCATAGTCGGTGAGGATGCTGAGGGCCTCTTCGCCATCGCGCGCGACCTGGATGCGATTTGCCATGTTTTCAGAGCGGAGGGCATGCAGGGTAAGCAAGATATCGTTTTCATCGTCCTCGATGAGGAGGACCTCCAGCTCCGGCGCGCTGACCATTGTTCTCTCCATGACGACTCTTCTGCGTCTGTTGACCGCACCATAGAGCCGAGACCAGGCGACGGGTTCCCTCAGGATGGAACGGAAAACGCGATGGCGTTGCTCCAGTTATTGCCCGTCTGGAAACACTCCTCTGAACGTCCGGCTAAAGGATGCCGAAGTATACCACCGTTTCTTCTCAACCCGCAGCAGCGATTAAGAGGGCTCGAACTGAGGTACCGGGCAAAGGTAAATTGTTCCCGTGCTATACTCCCGGCAAACCGAAATGCCGCTACCTGATTCCATCTCGGCGGCCGAGGAGCTTTCCCCGGCGCAGAGCGAATTGATCCGTTCGCATCTGCGGGACGTGTTGGCGAGCCAGGCCTTTGAAGGCAGCAAGCGAGCCCAGAGCTTCCTGGCACTCGTGGTGGAGCGTGCTCTTGCCGGACGGCATGAGGACCTGCGGGAGCGGGTGATCGGGGCGGAGATGTTCGGTCGCCCGATCGATTACGACACGGCCAATGACGCTGTAGTCCGGGTGAAGGCCAGCGAAGTGCGCAAGAAGCTGGCCCACTACTACCGGGAGTTGCGCCAGCCGGCACCGGTACGGATCGAGCTGCCCTCGGGCTCCTATGTGCCCAAATTTCACTGGAAGAATACCCGGCTGCCCGACCCTCCCGGGAGGGACGCCTCCACGGAGAACGAGGTAGAGGCGCCGGCCGCCTCCGCGACCCAGCAGTTCGTCACGATGACCCAGGAAGTGCCGGATGCGTTCACGGTTGTGCTGGAGGCTTTGGAACAGCTGCGCCAATCAACCACGCCGGTTGCCATCCAGGAGCCTGGGCCGCCGCCGCAGCCCTCCCCCCGGCGGCGGTCGTATCTCCTGCCGACGGCGCTGATCGCCCTCGCAGCTTCGCTGCTGGGACTGATCGTTCTGCTCCTCCATCGATAAGCCCGGAAGCCCCCCTCACCCACTTGGCTCACACTGTTTGGAGCATCTTTCACCGCCAGAGCAACGGTGAAACGCGCAGGCTGCCGGCTCAGCAGCAGGCCCTGCGGGCCTGAGGCGGCACGCGTGCATATTGTTCATAATAAACCACTTGCCTGAAGAAGCACTACTGAGCACGGGAAGAAAACTGTATGTAACATTCCCACCACGCCGGTTCCTCGTTAGGCTCGAGCTACATCACTCGGGATCGTCCCGACGTCTTCTCCACTCGCAACAATGTTCAAGGGGGACTGGAGTGAATTCCAACCGGCGTACCTACGTGGGATGCGATCTGCCATCCCCTTCTCCCCAGTGGACCTCGGTCATCTCCGGGCCCAGCCGCTACACAGGCGACACCAGCCGCTTCTTCACCTTCCAGCCGATCTTCAAGTTCAACCGCGAGACACTGGGTTCTGAGGTTCTGTTTCGCACGGGTTGGGACGACTGCTTTGCAGCCGATCCTGACATTGCGACGCGGACCATGATCGACAACTGGCTGTTGTACGGCCTTGACGAGCTGGCGGGCAAGGCAGCGATTTTCATCAACTGCACGCGGGAGACCCTGCTGAGTGGACTTCTGCCGTTGCTCCCCCGCAATGCGGTGCTGGAGATCCTGGAGGACGTTGAACCTGACCCGGAGGTGATTGCGGCCTGCCGCATGCTGAAGGGAATGGGGTTCCGCATCTCCCTGGACGACTTCACCGAGCCCGAGAAGATGACCCGGCTGGTGGACCTGGCGGACTTCGTAAAGATCGACTTCAGGACCTCGACGAAGACGGAGCGCAGCCTGATGGTCAACCAGCTGAGACAGCGCAACGTGGAGCTGATCGCAGAGAAGATCGAGTCAGAGGCGGAGTTTTGCATGGCTGTCCGCGAGGGCTTCGGGCTCTTCCAGGGCAACTTTTTCCGGGAGAAGACGATGTTTATGAAGACCCGCGACCGGATCAATCCCGACCACTGCTGCCGGATGCTGGACCTGCTGCTCCTGCCGGATTTCCAAGTGGATGACCTTGCCGAATGGGTGGATCTGGAGCCGGGCATTGAGTGCCGACTGATGCGGCGCGCCAACTGGATCGCTTCGCCTGGTCCGCCCATCAACTCCGTGCGGGAGGCCTTGGTTCTGGTGGGCAGGGCGGAGTTCGAGTCCCTGGTGCTGCTGGCGATGACCACGCAGTAGCGCACCGGGCTTCATGAACGCGTCACAACCGGCTGCCCGGTCGTGACGTATCATCTCGATAGTCCCGGGATGGCTTCGCCCCGGCCTATCCAATACTCAATGCGCGTGCTAGTGGTTGAAGACGAATTGCGCCTGGCGCAGAACATCGCTACGGCGCTGCGGGAGGGTCCGGGCTTTGCCGTGGATGTCTGCCATGATGGCGAAGATGCTCTGCTGATGTGCGGGTCGGTGGCCTACGACCTGGTGCTGCTCGACCTGATGTTGCCCAAGCTTCGTGGCACGGAGGTGCTGCATCGTTTGCGGCAACGCGACGGAGTCACGCCGGTGCTGGTACTGACCGCCGTCTCCGATACCCAAAGCACGATCGACCTGCTCAACCGCGGTGCTGACGATTACATGACCAAGCCTTTCGACCTGGGCGAGCTTATCGCGCGGGCAAGAGCGCTGGTCCGCCGCGGCAAGGGCGTGCGCCAGACATCGTTGCGGCTGGGCAACATCCATCTGAGCATGGCTGAGCAGGCAGTGAGCGTCGAGGATCAGGGCGTCGATCTCTCGCCGACGGAGTACCGGATTCTTGAGTACCTGATGCACCGGCCGCGCACGATTGTGTCGAAGCGCGAGCTGCTGGAGCATCTGTACGACTTCACCTGGGAACACCACTCCAACGTGATTGAGGCGCACGTGTCCAATCTGCGCCGCAAGCTGCGCAACGCCACCGAATCGGTCTTCATCGAGAACCTGAGGGGGCGGGGATACCGCCTGGCGTGCAGCGGTCCGGGGCAGGTATGAAGTCTTATTCGCTGGCGCGACGGACCACGCTCACGGTGCTGCTGATCGAGCTGCTATGCGCGCTGGCCTTTATGGGGACCGATCTGTGGCATGAGTCGCAGATACGCTTTCACGCGCTGGATGAGATGCTGCAGGGCCGTTCTGACTCGCTCATCGGCGCGGTGCAGGACGCGGAGGATCCAGGGGACAACGTCAAGGTAGATCCGGCCGAGTTCAAGCTGCCACGAGGGGATGCCTACGCGGTGTACAACCCGAATGGGAGCCTGGTGGGCAGCGCGGGCGATCTTCCCCTGATCGTGATGGTGCGTGGGACGGATGGGTTCCACAACGCGAGCGCGAACGGGCACCGGTATCGCGTACTGCAACGGAACGCACTGCGCATCATCGATCGGGAAGAGACGGCGGGAGTGGGTCTGCGGCGTCCCGTCACGGTGATCTATGCCGTACGGGCCGACCACATTTGGCATGAGGTATTTGAGGCGGTAAGGTTTCATCTGCTGGGCGGACTGCTACTGCTGGGACTGACGGCGCTAGCGCTGGTGTACTTCCTGCGGCGGCTGCTCGATCCACTGAAGCAGCTGGCTCAGGAGGCAGCCGGCATTGAGGCGAACGCTCTCCACTTTCAGCCGCCGGCCTCGGCATTGCCGATTCGCGAACTGCAGCCCATGGCCGAAGCGCTTTCGCAGACCGTGGATCGCCTGCGCGCAGCCTTCGATGCGCAACACCGTTTTATCAGCGATGCCGCGCATGAGCTGAAGACGGCGGTGGCGGTGGTGCGTTCGACCGTACAGGTGATGGCGATTCGCCCGCGATCCAGTGAGGAGTACCGACAGGGACTGGAGCAGGTGCTCTCCGATAACGACCGAGTGGAAGCGTTGGTGGCGCGGATGTTGACGCTGGCCCGCTTTGACGAGCGCAGCGATGCCACGGCGGCCGAGATCGATCTGGCTGCGCATGTGCAGAGCGCAGTGCAAATGCTGGCGAGCTATGCGGAAGACCGCCATGTACGGCTGCGGGTGTCCCTTGCGCCGGAGATCCGGCTGGCGTTGCGCGCCGAGGCACTGGAGGCGCTGGTGTCGAACGTCGTGATGAACGCGATCCAGCACAGCAAGGAAGGCGATGAGGTTGAGGTCTCGACGCGGCGCGAGGAAGGGACGGATCGGCCGATTATCTTCGCGGTGCAGGACTTTGGCGATGGAATCGCGCCCGACCAATTGCCGCACGTGTTTGAACGCTTCTTCCGCGCCGATCCCTCACGGTCCCGCGCGACGGGAGGATTCGGGTTGGGTCTGGCCATCTGCAAGAGCATCGTGGAGCGGGCCGGCGGCACCATCCGGGTGCAGAGCGAGTTAGGGAAAGGCACCACGGTTACGGCGGCCTTCCCTGCCCGCTGAAACGAGCCACAGCGTGCGGTAACGAGCGGCACGCACTACTCGGGGATGAGCTGGCCCTCTGCGACACTGCGCTGGATCGTGAGCAGGTAGTAGATGGCGGGCGTGACCACCAGGCTAAGAACCATGGAGATGAGGAGCCCGCCAATCACTGCGATGGCCAGGGGCTGAAGCATCTGCGATCCAGCGCCCAAGGCGAGCGCCAGAGGCAGCATGCCCGTGACCGCAGCCAGCGCCGTCATGACGATGGGACGCAGGCGGCGGCGAGCGGCATGAAGCATGGCGGTGCGCGCATCGGCCCCACGCGAGCGATAA
>CBJOJD010000347.1:0-6025 GCA_966443485.1 uncultured bacterium
CCTGCCTCGAGAACATCAGATCGGCCAGCACGGCGTGGTGCAGAGCGGAGGCGTTGCAACGGCGCAAGCAGCATCTCACTTGCGCAATGTCGACGGCAACGAAGCTGACGCGGATGCTGAAGCCAGCCGGCTTATTGACAGGCCTTGATCTGTTCTTACTTGAGATTCACCGAGCTAATTGAACTGAAGGGCAGTCGGGGGCGACGGTGGTTTTCGTCAGCCCCGCGCTGCCTGTGCACGCAGCGCTGCTATTCGGCAGCGACTGCTTGGGCCTTGGCGCCCCGCACTGCATCAAGGAAGTGCATGGCACCCGCCGTGGCGGGAACGCGACCGGTCAGGATGGACCTGGTCGTTGCATGACGCCCATAGATCGCCATGATGGAGTCGTCATCGCGCCGGATCGAAGCACCCTTGATGGCGAGCCCTGCGAATGCGCCCTTGGCTCTTGAGTAGGTCAGTATTTCCGCGTTCATCTTCCAATCGGTGTCGGCCGAGGCGTGGCGTCCTACCGGGCCGGCTGCTGCCGATGCGTCCGCGCCAATCTCGAATTTACTCTGCAGCAAATCCTGCATTCCCCGTTCGTTCTGGATGATCATGACGAGGTCAACGCCTTCAACGCCGATCTGGAATCCAAAGCTTCCACCTGTGATTGCGAAGAATGCGGGCGCGCTCCATCCGTCGGCAGTTCGACAGGTTGCAACGCCCCGACCGTTCTCAGCGCCGAGCAGGAATCCGCCCTTTAGCATGTGGGGCACCACGGCAATACATTTCGCGTGCTCCAGGACTTCTTCCGGGATCCCCTTGTCCGGGGCGGCCATGATCTCCTGCAGCACTCTTCCTGCATGGTCCATGCGCTCGTTTGTGGCCTGGCGATCTGATGCCGCCCAGGCAGTCGCCGCCACGCAAGCAAAACCAATCATTGCCAAGTATCTCGGATGCTTCTTCATTCCTTCACCGTTTTCTACCCGCGCACACCACATTGGAAAGTCTGCCGCTGGGTGCACCGATGTTATGAGCATACCGACACTGCGAAACGCTGTCAGAGCAATTGGGCTCTACACCCGTGCATTTGGGAAAGGAAGTTCGCTAAAGTGCAGAGACGTGGCGCGACTGAGCACAATTGAACAGCTTTCGCGATGTAGTTGGTGGAAGAATCTCGGAAGGTGTCCAATTTTCTACGATTCGTGTCCGGAAGGTGCTGTACGTTCCTGGCAAGGGCAGGAGTGGTGGGTTGCGAGCGATGCTCCCTGTTTGTCACTGCATTCCTCGCGAACCTACTCGCACGGCCGCAATGGCGCCGTATGAGGTGGGCGCTTCTCGGTGTGTTTTGCGCATTGGCTTCCAGCGGAACCCTGTTTGCGTACTCGGTTCTTACGCACGAAGAGATCGTCGATCTGGCGTGGGCGTCCGAGATTCGCCCCCTCCTCCTGCATCGGTTTCCAGATTTGACCGAAGAGCAGATCACGGAAGCGCACGCTTACGCGTACGGCGGATCGGTCATTCAGGACCTTGGATATTACCCCTTTGGCAGCAGAACCTTCAGCGATCTCGTTCATTATGTTCGAACCGGAGACTTTGTCGTGGAACTCATGCGGCAGAGCGCGGACCCGGACGAGTATGCCTTTGCGATCGGAGCGCTGTCGCATTACGTGGCGGATATCGATGGACATCCAGCGGTAAACGCAGCCGTGGCACTCCGCTATCCAAAGCTGAGGGCCAGGTTCGGCAAGTCCGTTCGCTACGCGCAGGGTAAGAGCGCGCATCTCAAGACGGAGTTCGGATTCGACACGCTGCAGGTGGCAAAGAACCGCTACGCATCAGAGCAATACCATGCCTTCATTGGGTTCAAAGTCGCGCAGAATCTGCTGGAGCGCACGTTTCCAATCATCTATGGATTGGAATTGAAGCAAGTGCTTCCACATGAAGAGCTGGCGGTCGGCTCGTATCGGTTCTCGGTCAGCAGGCTCATTCCGCAAATGACCAAAGTCGCTTTGCGCACGCACAAAAAGGATTTCATGCAAGAGACTTCGAACGCTGCGAAGAGGCGATTTCTGTTTCGTCTGTCGCGATCCGATTACGAACGGAACTGGGGAAAGATCTATGCCAAGCCAGGCTTTGGTACACGGCTGATCGCGGTACTTCTGGAATACATTCCTAAGGTGGGGCCTCTGAAGGGGATGGGTTTTGACAACCCGACCGCGCAGACGGAAGACCTTTACATCAAGAGCATCAATGCCAGCGTCGATCGATATCGCATTCTGCTTGCCCAGGTTCATGCCGGCACGCTTGTGCTGCCCAACTGCGATCTTGACGACGGCGAGGTCAGCACGGGTGCAGAGTACTCGCTTGCGGACGAGGCGTATGCAGATCTGTTAGTGAGTTTGGCAGCCCAGAAATTCGTCGGAGTCGCGCCCGAACTGCGACAGAACATCCTGGCCTTCTATTCCGACTTGTCCCTTCCGTTTGCGGAGAGGAACAATCCAAGTCGATGGGCAGCTTTGTCGGCCGATATTGATGAGCTTAGATCTGCGGAGCTTTCGGCGACGCCTGGGCCGCTCGTTCAGAGGGCCGCAGGAGAGAGGCCCTGATATCGCAATGTCGCTGAATACAGGAAGACGTTAGCACCGAGTATCACCGCTCACCTGTCACGCTCTCCCACTAGCTCGCGTTTGTCGGAGCAGGTGGCCGCGGAAGACAGGCGCAACAGGTGCATAAAACGAGACAGACTAAGCCTGACGGACGTGCGAAGATCAGGCTTGGTGACGTGTGCCCGGCCGAGCGGTTTGAAGTTGTTGCTCCTCAGGGGGCCTCGCCACCTCTGAGAGGTTTAACTAGTGATACCTGGGGAGAAATCCAAGTTCAATCCTGCAGCCTTTCTGGCGAGCGCCGGGCTTGGCGACAAAACGATTGTGCTACAGTCCGAGGAAAGTTTCTTTTCCCAGGGAGATCCTGCTGACTCGGTCTTCTTCCTTCAAAAGGGCCGCGCCAGGGTAACGGTCGTATCTGCCGCGGAAAGGAAGCTACAATCACGTTGCTTTCTTCGAACGACTTCATTGGGGAAGAAGCGCTTGCAGTCGCTGCGGGTGGACGGTTGGCCACGGCCACCGCGATTACAGAATGCACAGCACTCAAAATCGAACGCGACGAGATGGTCCGAGCATTGCACCAGGAGCACGCCTTCTCGGCCTGGCGTCAGTTCCGACGCATCACTCACGAGCTAGCGCCGAAAGCAGGATGTCAATGGCGTCTTCAATTGCGAATGGCTACAGCCCGGCTGGCCGGCATTATCCCTCGTCAGAGACTCTGCGTGAGCAAGCAAGGCAAAGCACTATGCCATTGCCCACTCGCATAGCTGTGATCGGCAACTACCTCCCTCGCGAGTGTGGTATCGCCACGTTCACCACCGACCTGTGCACCGCGATGGCCGCAGAATATAGAGACGGGCGCCTCTTTGCGATTCCTGTCAACGATCCCGATTCAAGATATGAGTACCCAGACAGAGTGCGTCTTGAATTTGACCAGGAAGATCTCGGTTCCTATGAGCGTGCTGCCGATTTCCTTAACTTCAAGGGAAACGATCTTGTCAGCGTGCAACATGAATACGGAATCTACGGTGGCAAATCAGGCCGCTACATCGTGGCACTGTTGCGGCGGCTGAAGATGCGAATCGTCACGACGCTCCATACGGTTCTGCGCGAGTCCGATGCCGATCAACGCATTGTGCTGGAGCAGATAGCACACCTTTCCGACCGACTTGTCGTCATGAGCGAGCTCGCAGCCGAGCTTCTGCGGACTGTCTACGCGATTTCCCGAAACAAAATAGACCTGATTCCGCGCGGGGTGCCGGGCCTCCCATTCATCGCCCCGAACTACTACAAGGATCGTTAACCGAGGGCAAATCGGTTCTTCTCACGTTTGGATTGCCATCTGAACTCCGGCGAATCCTCCGGAAAGCCAGCGACACATTCGTACCTGAAGACTAAGTGAGGCGATGAAGCGCGTTTCGATGTGGGCGCGGACTCGGCGGCCTCGGCACCATGGGTCTCTGACCGCATGATCGCGTTCTTTCAGGTCTGTGCTTTCCCACCGTTTCACCAGGAAATAGGCGAAAGGATGGGGCTCGGTACTGATACAACTTCACTCGGTCAGAGACCTAGCTTTCATATCCCGGCGGAACAGAGAAAATCTCCGCCTCAGGCGGAGTCAGGTCGGCAACGCCGTTCGGGTAGAGTGCCTGTGCCCCGGCCACCGTGTTAAGAGCCTCGCGAAGCAACTTGATTTTGCCGTCCTCGGCAACGAGGTATCCCGTGAACAAGTGATGGATGAGACGCCCGGTCGCCGCCGCGCGCGCGTGCGTCAGATATTCGGCGTACACCTGATCCTTAGTGTTGATCAGCACCGTAGTATTTTCGGGTTTGAAGCTGAAGCCGGGATAAAGGGTACCGCCGACAAAATCATAGAGATTCGCGATGGCTTCGCGCCCCTGATGGCGGGTCGGGATACCGAGCGAATGGAGGAATGGGAGCTCCAGCACGCCGTCCTCGGCGAACAGCTCGGCACATTTCTTGCCGTCGGGGACAACGGCAAGAAGGTCTAACAGCAATGTTTTTGCATCAGTCATGGCAATTCTCATTAAGAAGATTGGTGGGCGCCGCCGAGGGCGGCGCTGTTCGATCAGTTCGGAAAGCTATCGCCGAACATTGGGAGCCCGCTCTTCGATCCGTCGCGCGTGGCCTCTTCCTGGATCACGTCCCAGTGTTCGGCGAGCTGGCCGTTTTCGATGCGAACTATGTCAGCCACGACCCAATTTACCGGGGCGCCGAATCCTGAAAAGCGGCCATGAAGCACGACATAATCCCCTGAGGCCACGGCCAGTCCATTTTCATAGCGAAACTCGGGGGGCGCCGCTTTGGCGAGATCAAACAGCCCTTTGCGGCCTGGTGCTATGTTTGCACTGTGCTGGATGTAATCCGGCGACCAGAAGCGTTCCGCCGCCGCATAGTCACGCTTGTTGAACAGTGTCTCGAATGCTTCGAGCACGAATGCCTTATTCCGCTCTGGTGACGAGTTGCTCATTTGCCTCTCCTGTGATTTGACGGGGTCAATTCCCGTCTTTCACTACAGTAGAGTATGACCATAATCCAGAAGTTGCAACTAAATTTTTCAAATAGTGCCGAGTCGTTGCGTCTTGCTTATTTGGACAACGTGCTACGGGGTGCACAAAGAGGTCCCTCGCCCCAGACTGAGACGCTCTGCATCGAATCAAGGAAGAGTACGATAATAATCTAGGAGGATTTCTGCCTGGAGTGATATGCGGCCTCAGGAAGAAAAGGTAATGGCAGATGGGTTATTCGAAGAGTGACAAGGCGGAGACGCACAAGCGGATCGTGAGTGTTGCCGCCAAGAGGTTTCGCGAACTCGGTCTGGAAGGCATCGGCGTCGCCGACGTGATGAAGGAGGCCGGTGTCACGGTTGGCGGGTTTTACAAACATTTTAATTCACGCGATGAATTGGTCGTTGAGGCGCTGGCCGCAGCATTCCAGGACCTCGACTGCTGGGAGGAACATACAGATACCCTGACGAAGGCTTTAAAGAACTATTTGTCCGAAGAGCACCGGGATGCTCCGGGAACAGGCTGCGCATTGGGCGCTTTGCTGGGGGACATGTCTCGGGCGAGCCGATCGGCGAAGGCCGTATATACAGCTCGACTCAAGCGCACTTTGGCATATTCGACGGGCCTTGTCTCCCCCAATGGCACCTCTGATCGGCGTGCCCGCGCAATTCTCACGATTAGTGCAATGCTGGGAGCGATCAACCTCTCTCGTGCCGTGTCAGACCCGAGTCTTTCACGAGAGATTCTCCAGCGGACTCGCGATGAGCTAATCAGTTTGAACAAATGAGCGGAATCCGGTCTCGCTTTTTCACAGTTGCCCCCAAATTCTCAAGATGAGAGAAGGCTCCAAAAAAAAACAATCCGCTTGCGCCCGAGTCACTTTTCTGTTGCAGCACTGGCTTGATGCGGCAC
>CBJOJD010000348.1:0-6010 GCA_966443485.1 uncultured bacterium
CGAGCCGGGCCTGGATCCAGTCGACGGCCGGGGTCTGAGCCGGCCGGGGGGGGGCGGGGGTGGGGTGGTTGGTTACGAGGCCACCGGAAACGCGATCAGGTCTGTCGCTCCGGCGGCCTACAGGGTTTTCTCACACGAGCTCATCTCCGGGGCGCCCGAGCGGGCGCACACATGGGAGGGAGCAGGATGGGATCAAGGCAAGAAGCGACGATAAAAGGGGTAATCAGGAAAGGGTGCACAATCCGGACGTTTCGGCCCTCAAGGCTCTCTGATAACGTCGGTGCGGGTTGTGACTGAATTCATATGGTTCCCCGGCTGGCCTGTATCGGCGGAGCCGATTCCGATTGCTACAGGGGAAGTGCGGTGCTGCTTCGCTCGATGAAGCAGGTGGGTTCAGCGATCAGATTACTTGCCGGCGAGCATGGAATCGACAAGCTTGGATGCCACGGCAGAAGCCGACACGTTGTACGTTCCGTTGGCGAGAGCGGCCTGGATGCTGGCGACCTTTTCCATGCGAACGTCGTCCGACGAGGCGAGTTGGGCTACGCCGCTGGCCACGTTGCTGACGGTGGCCTGATCTGCGGCCAAGCTGGTCGACGGTTGCGCTGACGGGGACGGAGAGCTGCTGGGGCGCGGGGTCGACGGTTGGGAGATCGGCGTCACGTTGTCGATGGCGTTCGATCCCTCAAAGTTGGTACGGATTTCCATGTGTTTTCCTCCTGCCCCATGTATCGGCGGGCCCTAAGAGTTCCTTAAGAAACCTTGGTTTTTTGATGTTGATTACCTTGAGGCATCCCAAAATCATGCCTCGCGCATCTGCGAACCGGTTCCACTCTTCCCCCCAATCGGCAGGATCGGCATGATCACTACCCGGGGGTGCCTGCCTGGTTAATGGCTCGAACCCTGGTAATTAGCCGGAAAAATGGGTTCTTGAGCTTCATGATACCCCGGAATCAGAGATCCAGGGCGGCGGGCGGCAGATTCGAGAAGATTTCTCCGTCCTGGCAGCAGTGGCAGCGCGAGGGCGGAGAAATCGGTAAAGTGTCTCAAATTGAGACACTCGGACCAGGGGGGCGGGTTACCGGCGGGCTCCGCCGTGGAACCCTCCAGTTCCGCGGAAGGTCGTTCCCGGGTGACCGGCGAAGCCTTCATAGTGGTGACGGTAAGGAGCGCGTCCGTACCAACCCCAGCCGCCGCCATACCAGCCACCCCAGCCTGCGGGGTAGAAGCCCCAGCCGAAGGGGCTGAAGAACGGCCCTGCTCCGATGAAGGTGTAGCCGTAGAGATATGGATCCCAGTACCAACCGGGATAGTAGCCTGCGTACTCGGGGGCTATCTGGTTGTTAGCCTCAGCCAAGTACTGGGAGCGAAGTTTGCTCCAGTGATAGAGATCGTCCTCGGCTGTATCGCCGAGCCGCGCAGGCTTCTCCTTGGCCGCAGACTGGCTGTCTGCGAACAAGAACTCGTGGCCGCCCTTCACTTCTTTTCCCTTGCTCTGATCGAGCAGAACGTCAGCTTTTCCTGAAAAGACATCTACTTGAGGCTGGTTAGCCTTGAACTCGTAGTAGCCGGTCTTCTTGAGGCGCGTGGCGACTCCGCTGTCGACCACCTGCAGGTTGTTGTCGCTGTGGATCTCGTCTACTTCGACACCCGCTTCGCCTTGTTCCAGTGCGACTTGTGTCAGCTCCAATGCCGGCGAGATCATCTTCGCGGCGCTGTTCGACCCCAGGCGCAAGAACACGCCCGGAGTGAGGAGAACCTCGGCCTTTCCGGCCGGACCGGTGGAGATCTCCTGGCCTGCTTCGAGATCGATACTGCCAATCTGCTTGGCAGTGACCGGCTGTCCATCTACATAAGCCGCTCTCTCAATGTAATTTACGGTCCCAGGACGCGCGGGCTGAGCGGCGAAGGCCGGCGCGGCCATTATTCCCAGACCGAGCAGCGCAGCCGCCACCGATCGGAGTGTCATAGCTTTAATACCTCTTTCCTTTAGATGGAAGAGGGGGCGAAAAGTTGCGGTGCTGGGCCGGGGAGCAGGAGAGAACTAAAACGGTTTTCCAGAGTAGAAGGCAGGCCCCAGAGAAGACACGAGGCCCGCACCTTCTAGGGGACTGGGGACTACCAGTACGTGAGGCTGAAGTTGTCGACGTAAGTGGTGTTGCTGGCCTCGTTGTAGTTGCCGTCCATCTGGTAGTTGACGGTGATCCCCCACCAGCTGAGAGGTACGGTAGACGGCGGATAGGTGATGTTGAGCTCGGTCGTGGCCCCATTCAGGGTGAAGGACTGATAGAGCAGCGAGTTATCGGCTTCACGCTGCACTTGCAGGGTCACGTGGTTCCATCCCTGATTGAGGAAGCTGCACGCCACACCGGTAGAGACCCACTTGGCGTTCACGTTGTCCCAGATGTCCCAGTCGTGGTCTCCCAGGTTGTTGCACTGATTGCCCCAGATCATGCTGACGCCGTTCATGTACATGCTGACGTCGAACTCGAGCACCTGAGTGATGGAGGAATCGGTGACGTAGAAGTCGGCGTCGTAGATGAAGTTGTGGATGGTCGGCAAGAGTGTGTGGTCGTTGTCCGGGAGGCCCTGGGTGGAGAACTGACCGATCAGCGGGTTGGAAAAGAGCACATCCGCGTAGGGAGTGGTGCCGGTGAGGGTGAACTCGGTTGCGTTGCCGCTGAGAGATGGGGCTGTGACGCCCTGGGTAATGGACCAATTCAGTCCCGGGCAGGGTGCGTTGCAGTCCGCGTAGACGGGGGCAAACTGGCCCCAGCTGTTCCAACCGCTGGCGGACTGGATGTTGGCGAGATGCACGGCATTGGCCGGAGCCGGGTTTGAGCTGCTTGGCGGTCCAGAGGTGGTCGGCGGGGTCGGCGCAGGAGCCGAGGGCGCCGAGGGGCTGGACGGAGCCGAAGGACTCGACGGGGTGGAGGGCGCCGAGGGCGTTGTAGTGGAAGAGCTTCCGGAACTGGAAGACATGTTAGGCGACACGGAGCCGCACCCGGAAATCAGCGCGATCGCAAGAGACAGCAGAGAGGCAGAGATGAGCTTCATGGCATTTACGCAAGGCTCCGCGAGCGCGGGAGATCGTGCTGCTCAATCTCATCGGCAGAGGGAAACACTTACGTCAGTGCGGTTGTGCTGCACCGCCCCAAGTAGAGAAAGGACGACCGCGACGGAGGAACTAATTGCATGCTAGGAGCTGCGAAGGGTGCGGTGAAGGGGATTGGCGCGATTTGCCGCGGCGGGATTGCAGGAATGGGACCCGCGCTCGTTGCGGGTCCATTTTGGAATCGGAGGGAAGGCGAATTGGCGCACACTATACTGGCAGTACTTAAGCGGCTCGAGAATGCGGAAACAGATCACAGACGCGCTAACGCTTCTGCACACCGGCGAACCTCAGCGGGTCGAAGAGGCCATTCGCCTGCTGCAGGGAACGGTGTTTGCGTTCAGTCTGAAGGTCTGCGGCCATCGCGAAGATGCTGAAGACACCATGCAAGAGGTGCTGATGCGCTCTCTTCCGCATCTAGCGCGGATCCAGGATGCGAAGGCGCTTTCGGTCTGGCTATATACCGTGACGCGCAATCGTTGCTGGCGATCCCGACGCAAGAGCGTGGCGGGGCCAACGAGCACGTTATCTCTGGATGAACTGGTGCCCGATGAACCGGAACTGCAGCGCATTCTGGAGGATGGGTCTGCCAATCCCGAGGAGCAAGCGATGCAGGAGGAGTACGAAGCACTGCTGCATCGCGCAGTCCTGTCGCTTCCAGCGCCTTATCGTCTGGTGCTGGTCCTGCATGACATGGAAGAGCTGGAAACTGAGCAGGTTGCGACGGTGCTCGGGCTTCGACCAGGGACGGTGCGAGTGCGCCTGCATCGCGCCCGGCTGGCGATGCGCAAGAACCTGCTGAAGCTGCTGGAGAGCGTGCCCGTCCAGGAAACCACCGCGGAAGACCCGGAGCTTCACGCAAAGCGACCTGGGCGGCGGCGGAAGCGGACGGCCAAGACGGACCGTCCGGCGGACTGCAAGAAGATCTTTGCCAATCTATCGGAGTACATCGACCAACGGCTGGATCCGGCAAACTGCAAGCAGATGCAGCGGCACATTGAGGCCTGTCCAGCGTGTGTGGCGTTTATTCGAGAGCTGAGAGCGGCGATCGACCGATGCCGTTCGTTCGATCCAGTCTGTGATGCGGCCGTCTCGGAGCGGCTTACCCGGCTTCTTCTGGACGAGTACGTTCGCCTGTTTGGGCAGACGGCATGAGAAACAAATCGAAAAAAAGTAGCACGCACCTGTAACGCCTGGCCTTTCCTTGTCTTTATGTCGGTAGAGACACCCCAGGGAAGGCGATGCGCAGGCTGATACCGTATTTTGCTCTGATACTCCAAGCCGCAGGTGTGGGCGTGTATGCCCAGCAGACCACGGCCGTTCCGCTGAAGCTGTCGGAAGCGGTGGCGGTGTCACTGGACAAGAGTCCTGAACGGCATATCGCCGCAGCGGGCGTGTCGGAGGCTCGGATTGGCGTCCGGCTGGCGCGTACCGCCTTGCTTCCTCAACTCAGCTTTGGGGAAGAGGTAGTGCGAGGCAATGATCCTGTTTTTGTCTTTGGAACACTGCTTCGCCAGGATCGTTTTACTCAGAGTAATTTCGCTCTCAACAGCCTGAATCGGCCCACCCCCATCAACAACGTGGCCACGCGGCTTTCGGGCAGGTGGCTTGCGTTCGACGGCTGGCGCACCGAATTGGAGATCAAGCGTGCCGATCAGCTGGCCCGGAGCGCGCAAGCCTCTGCTGACCGGACCGATCAGGAGATCGTTTTTCAGGTGGTGTCGGCGTATGAGGGCGTGCGTCTGGCCCAGGATCAGCTTGGAACCGCGCAGCACCAGGTGGAGACTGCCGAGGCTTTGCTGGCCGCAGCCAAGACGCGGGTAGATGCCGGGACAGCGGTGGATGCAGATCAGCTCTCGGCCGCGGCAAACCTGGCCCGGCGACAGCAGGAGCTGATTGCGGCGCAAGGGGACGTGGGGGTGGCTTGGGCAGAGCTGGAGCGCGCCATGGGAGCGCCGGTTCCGGAAGAGAGGCGATCGGCGCAGCCTGCCGCGGTGAGACGGTATGAGCAGCCTGCATTGGCGGAGGCTGTTGCCATGGCCCTGCGCAGCCGGGCGGACCGGGCGAGCCTGGATCATCGAGCCGCTGCGGAGGCTACTCAGGTGCGGGCGGCGAAGTCGGCTTTTTCGCCGACCATCAACACCTTCGGGTCCTGGGAGGCGGATCGAGATTCGTTTGCCGATGCGGGTGGAAACAACTGGCAAGCTGGCGCAGAGCTTCGAGTCGACATACTGCCTCTTGCCCGACGCGAGGAGTTGGCGCTCGCCAAAGTGGCTCAGCAGCGTGCGGCCGCTGCGATCGACGCAGCCGATCAACAGATACGACTGCAGGTGACACGCTCCTGGTACGCACATCAATCCGCAAGCAAGATGCTGGACGTTGCCCAGGCGGCGGTAGATCAGTCCGAGGCGAGCTTGCGCATTCTGAAGGACCGTTATGACGCCGGCCTGACCACCATGACCGAGGTGCTGCGCGCCGAGGATGTGCAGCGGCAGGCTCGAGCCGACTACCAGAGCGCCATCACACGCAATGCCGTTACCTGGGCCGAATTGAAGTCGGCGATGGGAACGCTCCGCCCCGATCAACTTTCCGACTTTGAATAGGATCGCCATGAAATCGCCATCATTTACCGCGCTGTGCTTCACGCTGCTCACGTCGTTCGTCGCATTGGCGGGCTGTTCGCGCACCACTCCAGTGGCAGATAAGGCGCCGGTAGTGATGCATCTTGCTACGGCAAAGGCCAGCATGCAGCAGATTCCGTCTGGAGTAGAGATAGCCGGAACTGTGCATGCGAAGGAGACCGCCGCGCTGGCTGCGCAGATGGTGGGCCGGGTGACTGCTGTTTTGGTGCAGGAGGGAGAGCTGGTTCGCCCCGGTCAGGTTCTGGTTCGTCTGGAG
>CBJOJD010000349.1:0-5978 GCA_966443485.1 uncultured bacterium
CCGCCTTGAGGAGATGTCATGTTCGTACGCCTATTCGCCTGTAGTGTCACAGCTACGCTGCTTACGGTCAGCACATCTGTACATGCTGTCACCTTCACCAATCACACCTATACCAACAACCTCTGGAGCCAAAACGGAGGGCCGAACGGCCACATCCGCGCAGATCTTAACGGCGACGGCCGAGAGGATTTCATTTCAGAAAACGACGCTTCATTTAATAGCGGCTGCTCGGGCCAGTTCGCGGTAGCCTTGTCGACTGGCGATGGTGAATATGCCGCACCGGTCTGCTATTCCCTTCCCAGCGGTGTGGCGATGTTCTTCGCCGCCGGATCGTTTCATCACAACACCACGCTGGACCTGGTGGTCACCAACGACCAGGGTACGCTATTTGAGTATCAGAATGATGGAACTGGCCATCTTCAACTCGTCGACAACATCACGTTGAGTGGGGTTCCGGCGGGATTGGTAGCCGGGGACTTCAACCACGACGGCCTGATCGATGTGGCCTACGATTTGACTGATGTGAACGGGGATGGAGGCAGTTCCCTTCACTTGTTGCTGGGCAACATCAACGGCACATTCGATGTTGGTCCGGTGACCTCATTCAAATTCGCAGGCGGACCTGCTGCCGCGCTGTTCCTGGGTGACGTGGATGGCGACAGCCGCGCGGACATCATCGTGCAAGGAGCGGGATTGGCAAGCACGCTGATCCTGTACGGAGATGCCAAGGGCAACTTCACACCGGGGCCGCAGGTAAGCAGCAGTCAGCTAACGAGCTACACGCCTGCCGATTTCGATAGCGATGGCACGACGGATCTGGTGGGCGCGCCATTCTCCTCAAGCACCACTTCCCCGACTCACTACAACTATCTCGATCTTGAGTGGGGACATTACAACCGCACCCTCAGCAGCCAGCATGTTCCGCTGCAACACTGCGTGGCCAATCTGTCGCCCCTGGTGGCGGACTTTGATGGGGATGGTGTAAGCGACATCCTGGTTGCGGAAGACTCCGATTGCAAGGGCAGCGCGCCTTACACGCTGAACTTCATGAAGGGTGAAGGCAACGGGAAGTTTGCGGCGGAGCAGGTGGTTTACTCGAGCTCGGACAGCATCTTCGAGGGCAACGTACTACGCGCCAGCCACACCAGCAAGCCTGATGTAACTCTCTACCAGGCGCTGGTCACCAATGGAAACGAGGTCAGCAATCCAGAGCAGGTGGTGCTGGTGAACACGACCTCGGGCGGATTCCCGATCTGCACGCCGCCGAACTTCCAGGCAACGGGGATCGCGGTTTGTGGGCCAACGTCGACGCTGGTTCCCTCCTCGCCCGTGCAGTTCAGCTTCGCTGCCACGAACGATGTTCCCGGACGCAACATGGAGGTCTGGGTAGACGGCACGAAGGTCGCCCAGAGTCTGAAGAGCACCTACACCTATCACGATTTCGTGCAAGCAAGCGTACCGCTCTCCAATGGCCAGCATCGGGTGGATATCTACTCCGTGGGTTGGGACTACGACGCGCTCTGGGATAGCTTCCCGGTGCTGGTAGGCCAAACCACCTGTCCTACACCGAACGTCGGTCTCAACGTCTGCACGCCGATCGACTACAGCCAGCTCACATCGCCGGTGACGGTTTATGCCACCAGCCACGGCGCGAGCGGCTACGGCATTCAGCGCATGGAGATCTGGGTGGATGGGGTAAAGGAATACTCCACCTTCGGCTCACAGGTGCTGAAGACGCAGCTCACCATCAAGCCAGGTTGGCACAAGCTCGATTACTACGCCGCCGGCACCGATGGCTCCCTGTGGGAGCAGACGGTCTGGGCCGAGGTTCGCTGATTCCCTTCCTTTGGTGTATTTGGTGCGGCTCCTGCTCACGCGAGATGGGAGCCGCATCTTTCCTGCTCTTCGCCAAAGCTTTTTCGGGAGTCCCTATGCTGTCTCGCTTTGTGGCTATCCTTGCAGCAGGATCTCTGCTGCCTGCTGTAACCGCGTTTTCCCAGACCGTTAGTTTTCACACCACTACCTACTCCAACAATCTCTGGAACCTAAACGGCGAATCGAACGCCTACATCCATGTCGACCTGAATGGAGATGGCCGAGAAGATTTTGTGTCGGAGAATACCGCCTCTTTCAACAGCGGCTGTGGCGGTTCTTTCGCTGTCGCGACTTCTACCGGAGACGGCGCTTATGCCGCACCCACTTGCTATACCGTCCCCAACGGCGTGGCGCTTTACTTTGCCAGCGGCGACTTTGACGATAACGGGACGATGGACCTGGCGGTGACCAATGAGGTTGGCGACGTCTTCATCTACACCAACGACGGCAAAGGCCATTTGACGTTCGCCTACACCATCAGTCTTCCCAGCGAAGCGGGCGGCATTGTGGCTGCCGACGTCAATCATGACGGCCATCTGGATCTGGTCTATTCCCTGCCCACCAATACGAGCAACACACAACAGATCGGCGTTGTGTACGGAACGGGGAACGTGGGCGTCTGGAATCCCGCCAGTGCGACGATCAAATACACGTCCGCGGAACCGGCCGGGAATCTTTTCATCGGCGACTTCGATGGGGACGGCAATGGAGACATCCTGGTGCTTGGGGTGAGCGCGGTGGTAGACACCGTTCTCTACGGAGACAGCAAGGGCGACTTTACTCCGTCCAGTCTCTCTTTCAGTGCGCATACGCCGTACTATCCTGCCGACGCGGACAGCAACGGAACCGAATCGCTGATCGGCATTCTTCCCTCTTCAACGGGTGGCTACTCCAAAGTCCTGGACCTGGAGCACGGACACTATAACCGGGTGTTCACGAGCCAGCAGATCACGCTGAAGAGCTGCCCCGTCGCGCCTCCGGTGCTCACGGCTGACTTCGATGGAGACGGGAACAAAGATCTGATTGTGGCGGAGGACTCCGACTGCAAAGGAGGCGGGCCCTACACGCTGAATTACTTGAAGAACACGACTAGCGGAACAGGCACAACGACCTTCGCGCCGGAGCAGGTGATCTACTCGACCGGCGACGAAATCTTCAGCTATTCGGTGTTGCGCGCCAGCCACTCAAGCAAGCCGGATCTGACGGTGTGGCAGTCTGAGATTGTGGGTGGAAATCAGATCCAGAATCCGCAGCAGCTGGTCTTGGTGAACACTACGTCAGGAAATTTCCCCGCTTGCACGCCGTCGAACTTCGAGGGCGTCGGTTTCAACGTGTGCAGCCCGACAAGCATGACCGGCAACTCGTCTACGGTGACGTTCACCTTTGGCGCCAATGCGGAGACGCAGCTGCGCGACATGGAGATCTGGCTCGATGGAAAGAAGATCGGAGAGAACCTGAAGAACAACTTCTCGCGTTACGGGTTCATCTCGGCGACTGCTTCCTCTTTGAGCAGCGGAGAGCATACAGCCTATGCAGTCGCGGTGGGATGGGACTACATGCTGACGGTCTATCAGCTGAACTTCATGGTGGGGACCGACTCCTGCGCCTTTCCAACCTACCCCGGGCTGCTTTCGTGCACGCCGCTCCAGGACGGCACTGTAACCTCGCCGATGCTCGCCTATGCGCAGGCTCCTGCCAGCAACAACATCGTGCGCATGGAGGTGTGGATGGACAGCACCAAGCTGTACTCCACCTACGGAACCAATGTTCTCAAGGCGATTGTGAACGTGACCCCGGGATGGCACCAGTTCACCTACTACGAGGTCTTCACCAATGGGGAGATAAGCTCAGTCTCAACCTGGGCCGCGGTTCAGTGACGAAAACAAAGGTGAGCTGCCGGGCAACACTCGGCGGCTCACCTTCGATCTAGCTGGAGAACTGGAAGGTCCTCGCGCGGAGGGCAAAGCGTACCGGGAAAGAATTAGCTCACGAGTCAACTCGCCAGCGAAGCGGGCTCCTTGATGGCTGGAGCGGGAGGATTCTCGGCGGAGCTCATCCAATTGCGCAGCTTGCGCTGGGCGGGCTTTTCGACGAAGTGAAGCGCCAGCAGAGCGAGCACGATGAGAATGGCATAGCTGATCCAGGGATCAAAGCGGGCCACGCCCAGGCGATCGAGGATGCGGGTATCGTGAATCAGGTTCCAGAAGTTGAAGTGCAGGAGATACAAGCAGTAGCTGGCTTCACCCACGAAGACCAGGGGCTTAATTCCAAGCGCATGGGCGAGGGGGTTATCCCCCGCAAGGCCCAGGATGATGCAGCCGAACAGCGGCATCAACAGGCCGTCATGGATCACCGCATAGGGAATCTCGGAGCCCAGCCAGAGTAAGAAGAAGGTGGCGGCGAATCCCCCGACGCCGAGCACGAAGCGAACGCGCGAGGCTCGCGGAATTAACTCATCGACCCCGGCCAGGAGCACTCCGAAGGTGAAGCTCATGAGGTGAGGCAAAGGCGTGTACTTGAGGGCCTGCAGCCACGGGCCATAGCTGAAGCGATCGGGATGGACGATCCCGTCGGGGCTGTAGAGGATGTACAAGGTTCCGGGGATCAGGCCCACCATCCACACGAGAGCCAGCCTCAGCAGGATGGGCGGGATGCGGTCGGGCCTCTTCCAGCGAGCCATCCACGGAAACAGGAAGTAGTAGAAGGACTCGGCGGACATGGTCCAGGCCGGTGTGTTCAGGAAAGTGGCGATCTCCGGAATCCAGCCCTGCAAAAGCAGGGGAGAGAGAATCATTCCAGCCCAAAACATGGGATGGGAATGGGCACCGTATTCCTGGGGAACCATGCGCCAGGCCAGGATCAGGCTCAGCAGATAGATGGGATAGAGGCGGGTAAAGCGCGCTTTGTAAAAGCGGATAGCGTTCAGTTGCCCGGCGCGGGCGCGAGCTGCGTAGTTATAGGCCAGCACGAATCCAGAGAGCAGGATGAAGTAGCTGACCGAGGCGTAGCCGGCATTGACGACCGGAGCGAGAAATCCGAACCACTTAGGGTTGGAGAAGTGGAACAGGACGATGTTGACGGCTGCGAAGCTACGCAAGCCGGTCAACGCGTTCAGCCGGTCTGGCTTGCGTATGTCCACTGCTCGTTAGACGACTCCCTGAGGAATGCAGATGCGGAATAGAGTGCTCATAGTTTGAAGATTCGGGATCCCAGGCCCCCAAAACCGGGAGACCTCCACCCCACGAACAACGACCCGTTCGCGAGGCCCTGAACATGGGGCACCCGCTTGGGATGGCACGGGAGGTATCTGGTCTCCCGCCCAAGCGGAGCTTGGACGGGCACCCCGCATCTTAGGCCGTGACGAGCGAACCGACCTTCTCGCCCATGACAACCCGCTTGATGTTGCCGGGATGGTTCATGTTGAAGATGATCATGGGCAAGTTGTTGTCTTTGCACAAGCTGACGGCGGTCAGATCCATGACCTTGAGGCCCTGCTTGAGGATCTCCATGTAAGTGATCTCGTCGTATTTGACGGCATCGGTCACCAGCTTGGGATCGGCGTTGTAGACGCCTTCGACCTTCGTTCCCTTCAGCAGGACGTCGGCCTTGATCTCCATGGCGCGCAGGCTGGCCGCGGTATCGGTGGAGAAGAAGGGGTTGCCGATGCCAGCGGCGAAGATGACGACCCGGCCTTTTTCCAGATGGCGGACTGCGCGCCGGCGGATGTAGGGCTCGGCGATCTGGTTCATGAAGACGGCGGTCATGACCCGGCACTGCACGTCGCGCTGTTCGAGCGCATCTTGCAGGGCGATGGCGTTGATGATGGTCGACAGCATGCCCATGTTGTCGGCGCTAACCCGATCCATTTCTTTGGCTTGCTCGGCGACGCCGCGGAAGATGTTTCCGCCGCCCACCACGACCGCGACTTCCACGCCGAGGTCATGCACTTCTGCCAGTTCGGCGGCTGTTTCTGCTACTTTATCGGCGTCCAGACCGAACCCGCGGGCACCGGCCAGGGCCTCCCCTGAAAGCTTTAGGACGATCCTTTTATACATGTTGTTTTGAGTATCGCATACGGCGAGGCCGGCCAAAACTGCTGGTTT
>CBJOJD010000350.1:0-5959 GCA_966443485.1 uncultured bacterium
GTTCGTACTGGAGTACGGAGTTCGCTATAGCATCATGAACTCCTATCACTCGCTGTGGGGGAATCAGTCCTTCTTCAGTCCGCGAGACTACAGCAACTCACTTGCGCCGATCGTCAGTCCGACCACCGGCTTCCTGACTGGAGGCGATCCCTACAACGGTGTAGTGATCCCGGGCTCGAGCTTTCCGAGTGCGGCGAAGGGCCACGTGCCAGACAGCATCCTCAACGGTGGATATCAGAGGCTCTTCCGCGGGTATAGCTCCAACTACTCGCCGACGGTCTATACAAACATCCAACCGCGGCTTGGATTCGCCTATCAGGCACTGCCGGGGACGGTGTTCCGGGCGGGTGCTGGGCGCTACATGCAGCGCTTAGGAATCAGCGATACAGTGCACGTGGGAGGAAACGCTCCGTTCCAGCCTGCTTCTACCGTGACGAACGGTAGCGTTGATGATCCCGGTGGCTTGGGCCAAAACCAACTGCCCCTGGCATTCACCTCCCACTCGTACACCTATCCGAGTCCCGAAGCGTGGGCATGGAACGTAACGGCAGAGCAGGAGATCTCGAGCCTTGGCACCTTCACGCTCAGCTATGTAGGCCGTCGCGGTTATCATCTTGAGCAGCTGGCCAATATCAATCAGCTTCAGCCGGGAACTCTTGCTCCTGGATCGACTAATCTTGCCAACAAGGTCAACGCGGATTCTCTCCGTCCGTTCAAGGGATTTTCGACCATCATTGAAGGAGAGAATGTCGGCGGATCGTTCTACCACGCCATGCCGGCCAACCTGAAGCGTCGTCTCACCAAGGGCTTGCTCTTCGGTGCGGCGTACACGTGGTCGAAGAGCCTGGATTACGGCTCATCGAATGGCACAAATATTGTCAATGCGTACGACAACTCTTTGATGTACGGTCCGAGTGACTTCGATACGCCACACGTGTTTGTAGCTAACTACGTGTGGGATATTCCCTACGCGCGACACTCTTCCAACTTCCTGATGCGTACGGTGTTTGGAGATTGGCAGACGTCGGGGACGATCCAGTTGCAGTCCGGCCGGCCGCCCAGTGGCGGGATCTCGACTGGAGCCAAGGACCAAGCTGGAGTAGGACCGGGATCGGGCAACCAGTTCTACGTGAAGACTCACACTCCGCAGCTCCCTCACAAGTTCGCCGGAGCCAAGGGGACAGCGCAGTACTTTGAGACGACTGCTTTTGCTCCTGCGGCTCCTGGAACGTTTGCCCCGCGCGGTACCCGCAATACCGTTTACGGGCCTGGGTTCCAGAGCTATTCGGCAGCGATGCAGAAGACCTTCCACGTAATCCCCAGCCTTGAAAATCATCAGCTGATCTTCAAGGCTGAGGCCTTCAATTACCCAAACCACCCCAACTGGGATAACCCGACCGTGGACCCGACCAGCGGGAGCTTTGGCCGTGTGACTGCCAAGGGGAATACCTACGCCTCCGATCGTCAGCTGCAGTTCAGCCTTCGCTACGCTTTCTAAGCGCAGAGGCTCGTAACTGAATTAGATCGAGTAGTCTTGCCGAGATCCCGTGAGCAATTTGCTTGCGGGATCTCATTCTGATTTCAAGGCTCTTTTCAATCGCTTCTTCACCCGCCGAATGGATCTCCACCACATGCATGCTCGTCATTTCACTCGCTTCTCTATCCGAATGGAGCGTAACCGCCGCTCCAAGCTGCGCCTGATAGCCGTGTGTTTGCTGGATGCGTGCTTCGGGTGTGTTCTCGCCCACGGACAGACCATGAAAGCGCCGGACATCACGAAGGATCCGACACTTTACGTCGTTCCGTATGCGCACTTGGATACTCAGTGGCGATGGGAATTCCCGCAGACTATTAGCGAGTATCTGCTGAAGACCATGCGCGTGAACTTCGAGTATATGGACAAATATCCTCACTACGTCTTCAACTGGACGGGAGCGAACCGATACCGGTTGATGAAGGAATACTTCCCGTCTGATTACGCGCGGATGCAGAAATATGCCGCAGCGGGACGGTGGTTTCCAGCCGGTTCGTCGATCGAGGAAGGAGATGTGAATCTTCCGAGCGCAGAGGGCATCTTCCGGCAGATCCTCTATGGTAATGAATACTTTCGAAAGGATTTCGGAAAGGCGAGCACGGAATACATGTTGCCCGACTGCTTTGGCTTTCCCGCATCGCTGCCAAGCATTCTTGCGCATGCTGGATTGAAGGGCTTTTCGACCCAAAAGCTGAGCGCGGCATGGCAGCCGGCACCGAAGGTGGGAGGCCCTGATTCACCCGAGCACACGCCGGAAGGCATTCCCTTCAATGTCGGTTATTGGATAGGGCCAGATGGGAAGGGGATCGTAGCCGCGCTGAATCCAGGCGGATACGGTAGCAACGTCTATACCGATTTGAGCAAAGAACCTACGTCGCCGCTACCCGCCTCCGCTCCACAGTTGACCGGGGAAGAACGAGCCAGGCTTACTCCACAACAGGCGAACGCCGTGGCCCGGCATCGGCCAGGGGAGCAGAATTGGGTGCAGAGAATTGCATTGGACGGCAAAGTGACAGGCGTATTCGCTGACTATCACTATGTCGGCACCGGCGATGTCGGCGGGGCAACTCAGGAGTCGACCGTCAAGCTTTTAGAAGCGATCGTCACGCAGAGCAAAACTGCCCTCCCCAGTCCGCCAACTTCATCCTTCGCGATGGGAGAAGCCCCGAAGTCGGAGTCAGTTGGGCCGGAAATAACAGTAGGAGACGGTCCCGTACACGTGATTGAAGCTGCAGCGGACCAGATGTTTAACGACATTAGTCCTGCGATGGCTTTGAAGCTGCCTCAATACCAAGGTGATCTTGAACTGATCAATCATTCTGCTGGATCGCTGACATCGCAGGCCTACCATAAACGTTGGATTACCAAGAATGAACTATTGGCCGACGCCGCGGAAAAAAGCTCGGTTGCCGCTGCATGGTTGGGCGGGCTCCGGTATCCACAACAGAGGCTGAACGACGCGTGGATGCTGGAACTGGCTGGACACTTCCACGATACGGGTGCGGGAACCGCAACTCCTCGCGCCTATCAATTCGCTTGGAATGACGATACGATCGCGGCAAACCAGTTCGCAGGTGTGCTCTCCGCGGCCACGCAGTCCATCGCTTCTGGTCTTGATACGCGGGGCGCTGGAGTTCCCATCGTTGTTTTCAATCCCCTCAATATCGACCGTGAAGATGTAGTGGAAGCAAAGATCACCTTCTCGGGCGGAGCTCCTCATGCTGTTCGGGTGCTGGGCATTGATGGTCGTGAAGTGCCATCGCAGGTCGATGGAGACAAGATCCTATTCCTCGCGAAGGTTCCGTCTGTAGGTTACGCAGTCTACAACGTAGTGCCGGCACAGAGGTCGAGTCAGATTTCCAGCCTGAAGGTAACGAATTCATCGCTCGAGAATCCGCGGTACAAGGTGCTGCTCGACCAGCACGGCGATGTGTCCAGCATCTACGACAAAGAGTTGAAGAAGGAACTCCTTGCGTCGCCGATTCGCCTTGCCATCTCAAACGATGTGCCAAAGGTTTATCCAGCATGGAATATGGATTTCAAAGATGAGCAAGCTGCGCCACGTTCTTACGTGAGTGGTCCGGCGAAGGTGCGAATTGTCGAAGATGGTCCGGTTCGTATTGCGCTCGAGGTATCGAGAGAGACAGAAAAATCCAAATTCGTTCAGACCATCCGGCTTTCTGCGGGTGATCCGGGCAACCGCGTAGAGTTCGGAAATGCGATTGACTGGAGGACTCTGTCGGCAAACCTCAAGGTGACGTTTCCAATGAGCGCATCCAACGAGAATGCTACCTACAACTGGGAGATTGGAACCGTTCAGAGGCCGAATGCGCAGGAGCGCCAGTTCGAGGTTGCCTCGCATCGCTGGATCGATTTGTCGGATAAGTCAGGCAAGTTTGGAACGATGATCCTGACCGATTGTAAAAATGGATCCGATAAGCCCAGCGACAACACAATTCGTCTCACCCTGCTGCGATCTCCTGGCATGCAGCCGCCGCCAAATGGCCGGCCTCAACCGTACTCCGATCAGGCGAACCAGGACTGGGGACATCACGAGTTCGTGTTTGGGCTTGCCGGTCACAAAGGTACGTGGCAGGAAGCTCAAACAGATTGGCAGGCGTACAGACTCAATGACCCGCTGATCGCGTTTCAAACGGAGCAGCATCCGGGTTCGCTGGGGAAGAGCTTTTCGCTGCTGCATATGAACAATTCCCGCATTCGGGTGCTCGCACTCAAGAAGGCCGAGGAGAACGACGACATCGTTCTGCGCATGGTCGAACTGGACGGTAAGGCGGCTCCGGATGTACGGGTAAACTTCGCAGCTCCGATTGTAAGCGCGGAGGAGTTGGATGCGCAGGAGCGCAAAATCGGGGAGGCGAAGATCGACGGCGGAGTTTTGAGAGCCGACTTCACACCCTACCAGCCGCGCACGTTCGCCGTACGTCTGGGTGAGGCTAAGTCGAAGTTGCGTGCCGTCCAATCTGCCTATGTGCCTCTTGATTATGACCTTGCTGTGGCGACAAACGATGATACCCGTAGCAGCGGAGGGGCCTTCGATGGCAAAGGAGATGCAATCCCGGCTGAGATGCTACCAAGCGCGATTGATTTCCACGACGTTCGATTCAAGCTTGGCGAAGCGAAAACGGGGACTCTCAATGCGGTGATCGCCAAAGGACAAGAGATTCAGCTGCCGTCCGGCCATTACAATCGCGTCTATGTGCTGGCTGCATCTGCCGGGGGTGACCAGAGCGCCACGTTTACGGTGGGAGATCTCAAGTCTCAAGTCGACCTTGAAAATTGGACGGGATTCATCGGCCAGTGGGATACGCGCATTTGGAAGACCCAGGATGAACGTGATTGGGCCATCTCTGCCAATCACGCGGCGTGGCCTCCCGCGGATCTACAAACCAGAGAGCAGCGACCCATCTCGCCCCGCTATCCCGAGGATTACGTGGGCTTGCAGCCGGGTTACACCAAGACTGCAGAGTTGGCCTGGTATGCTTCGCATCAGCACACGGCGGAGGGCCTGAACCAGCCATATCGCTACTCATACTTGTTTGCTTATGCGCTGGACGTACCTGAGGGAGCACACAGCCTCACGCTTCCGGACAATGAGAAGATCCGTATTCTTGCCGTGTCTACCGCGGATGAGACGCCGGAGATACGTCCTGTGCAGCGACTCTACGACATGCTTGGCAAGCAGGTACTAGACAGCCCTTTGAAGTGAATGTGGATCAGAAAATTGAGAGGATTGCGTGAGGTGCTCACGTGCTTACGCAATCCTCCTGTCCGTACCGGTGTCACCGCTCGAGAGCGGCGGCGCAGAGTGAAGATGTTCCGTCTGAGACGGAAGGCGGCGGATTCTCCCGGCCCCAGGATGTTGGTGCAGAGCCCATGCGGAGGCGCAGTGTTCCACCTCTGGCGATTTGAGCGTGACGGAACCATGATTGATTGAGCGGCTGTCCGTTGAGAGTTGCGGACTGAACGTATCGATTGATGTGCTCCGAATCGAGGTTCTCCGCAATTACGTGCAAAACTCGTCCCGGCGCAAGGGTGAGGTCGACTTCCGGGTAGCTGGGTGTGCCGATGAGATAGAAGTCCTGCCCGGCGTCTGGGTAGAAGCCAATGGACTGGAAGATAAACCAGCTGGACATCGCACCGGAATCATCGTTGCCTGGTATACCGCTGCGTCGTGCGGAAAAGTACTTTTCAAGGTAGGCGCGAATCACATCGGCCGTATGGTCGGGTCGTCCAGCCCAGTTGTAGAGAACCGGCAGCAGGAATCCTGGTTCGTTCGTGACATCAAAGTGTTGATGGAGAAAGAGGGTGTCGAGCCGGTGTACGAAGTTTTCCTTTCCACCGCTTAGTTCAATCAGCTTGGCGACGTCATGTGGAGCATAAAGCGAATAGGTCCAAAGATCGCCT
>CBJOJD010000351.1:0-5899 GCA_966443485.1 uncultured bacterium
CGGTGTGCGGATGCGCGACCAGCCAGCGAATCACATCGGGATAGTAAGTGCTGTCGTCGGCCATCTCCGGCACTGGCCCGTGCCCGTAATCAAAGTAGCGCGCCAGGCCCGTCGTTCCTGCTAGGTGCTCGGGGCGAATCCAAGTGGAGTGGTCTTTTTCCGCCAGTATGTAGGCGTGCTCCAGCCAGGTCCGTGCGGCCGCGCGTCCTTGCGGCGTTGCGGGAAAGCTGGCCGGGTTCTCGTAGACCATGCGAATCATCGAGGTCAGAAACGGCGGCTGTGAGCGCGTGAGATAGTACGTGCGGTTCGCGTTCAACACCCCTCCGTAGTGCTCGATCTCGAAGAGAAAGTTATCGACCATGCCCTTGGCCAGTGCTTCGCGATGATCGGCTTCCAGTCCCAACAGGATGAAGAAGCTGTCCCAGCCATACATCTCGTTGAAGCGGCCCCCGGGTACCACATAGGGATGGGGCAGATACAGCAGCCCTTCGGCGGGCAGCTCCTCTGGCTGCAAATCGCCGATCTTCGCGATCTGCCGCGGCAGAGTGGTCACCCGCACATGGCACTTCTGTTGCAACTCGGCCACCGCAGGCGGAATGGCCGTATCGGCGGGCAGGTAAAGGATGGGATTGGCGGTGACCTTGATGTCCACCAGCGAGTGGCAATCAGTCATGGAGCGTGTCAGCGTGTCCCAGGCAGCATGGATATAGCGCAGCGTGGCTTCCGGATCGGGCTTGCTCGCTTCTGCTTTTTCCTGTGCTCCTGCGATGTGGATTGCGGCTACTGCAAAAACAAACAATCGAAGCAATTTCATAGTGGGCTTGCCGGACTCTGCCGGTCGTTGCTCTGGAGTGTACCGCACAGCTTCCACCATTGGCTGCGTGTTTTGCGGACCTGGAACACTTCTTGCTCGCGCGGTGTCTACAACTACACAGTGGTACCGAGCGAGATGATGAACGGACCGTGATGGGTGTGCGCACAGGACACGTGTGCGTGAGCCATCCCTCCTCGGCGCGGCTGCGACCCACCCTGGAGGTATGCCATGTTCGAAGACGCCACGTTCGAGTCCACCGGCACCATCCGCACACACAGCCGCGATTGGATGCTGGCCACCTTGTGCCTGAACGGATCGGTCCTGTTGTGACTGATCCTGCTGCCCCTCGTCTACCCCGAGGCGATACCCAGCCAGATGACGCATGTCCTCATCTACGCCCCGCCGCCGCCCAGTGCTCCACCAGCCCTGCCGCAGCTCATGGAGCAAGTCGCGCGCAGTGTGCCGAGCATGTCTGCGCTGCAGATCAACATTCCTCGTGTCATTCCCATCGGAGTAGGACACGATTCCAATCCGCCGCAGGCCATAGGCGCAATCAGCAATGGGAGCGAATTCTCTCTTGGCTCGGGCGTACCCGGCGGGGTGAGCGGGTTCAGCCGCAACAACGGGCCAACTGTCCTGCCTCCGCCCAAGCCGGCATCTCCATCTCTGATCTCGTCCACGTTGGCGCAGGGATTGCTCTTGCAACAGGTGATACCGACCTATCCGCCGATGGCTCGCGCGGCTCGCATCGAGGGCTGTGTCGTTCTGAAGGCGACGATCTCCAAGGCGGGCAGCATTGAAAAGCTGTCGGTGATGAGCGGTCCCGTCATGTTGCGCCAGGCCGCATTGGATGCGGTTCGAAGCTGGCGCTATCGACCGTTTCTTCTGAATGGCAGTCCGGTGGATGTCGAGACCACCGTCAACGTGGTTTTCCGGCTCGGCCAGCAGTAGGGCCGGCTGCGTGAGGGGCGCGGCGGAGCGAGACCGCGTCCCTCACTTGCGGCAAAGGCTTACCCGCCCCGGATCACGTGGAAGACCCTTGAAGAATTCGTGGAGAAGCGGTAGGTCCTAGGGTAGCTAATGGTCCGGGAAGCGAAAAAGCCCCATCACGGCATCGAAACACCACAACGACAGGACTGCCGCAACGGGAACCGCAACCCACAGCATCGTCTTTCTTGCTCGGCGGAAGTCAGCGTCAGCCGCCTTCAATTTGCCGAAGCGTAACCACCAGCGAACCGTCCAAATTGGGACGGCGATGAGCAGGAAGTAGAATCCGACAGCACCCACCATTCCCATGAGTGGTACGAACATCATGCAGAAAAACACCAAACCGCACACGAGTGCAATTTTCAGGTAGCTGGCGTCACTGCACGCTTGGTTAACCCGTTCCATGAGGCTAGCGGCAGTTTCTGCGGCAGCTTTATCTATCGGTGCAGAGCAAAACCGACATCTAGGCGCACCCGTGTCGATCGTCTGATTACAGTGCGGGCACTGAAACACGCGCACGCGATTCAAATCGCCAGTGATACCCACATGATCGGCCATGAAAACGAGTCCAAGTCGGGAGAACACACACAGCGTAACACCGATGAGTGCGGGTATGTCTCTGCTTAAAAGATTTAGGCAAGCGGGCTCTACCACCCAGCTACGATCCGCCCGCCTGCAGCTTCTCTTTGGTCAGCTCGTTCCACGCCACAATCGCATCGGGGATAGGCGGACTCACCACGCCCGGCGCCACGTGCTCCAGGACATCTTGAGGATCGAGATTGCCTTCGCTTCCGCGCAGGATGCCCTTTACCCAGCCCACCGCTGCCAGGCCCTCTGGCGCCGTGAAGGTCTGCTCCAGGTAGAACCAGCGCTCGTCCCAGCACATCAGCCGCGAGCTCAGGGTGAATGTCGCGAACAGCGGCAGAGAGCGGCGGTAGGTCATCCACACCGCGCCCACCAGGGGCGTCCAGCGCGAACGAATGATGTGCTCCAGCAGACGGACGCGAGCCAGCAGATGGGTGCGCCCGTAATCCATGAAGCTGAGGTAGCGGGCGTTGTTGAGGTGGAGATTGAAGTCCACACTGTTGGGCCACACCCGCATGTGCAGCCGGTCCTCCTCCAAGATCCCTAAGGAGGGCAGCGGCCGCAGATGCTGGCGGAGAGCCAGCGCAGGAATGCGGACGAAGTTGATGGAATGGGACAAGCCGGGGTCCTCGCGATCAGTGTAGAGGAAGATGTTAGGGTTATCTGTGACGGTCTTGGGATCGCCCGGATGAACCGACGCACGCGCAGAACATTGTGGGGAGTGGCCGCGGTCCTGCTCTTGCTGGCCCTGGCCATCTTCCTACGCTCCAAGGCCCCTCCCGAAGCAGCCCGCCTGCTGCCGGAGTCCGACGGCATCGTCTACGTCAATCTCAAGCCTCTGCACGGGTTCATGAAGAAGAACCTGAAGCCGCCGCAGCGGGTCCCCGAATATCAGGAGTTTGTGGACGCTACCGGGGTGGATTGGGAGCGCGACCTGGACCAGGCCGCGGTGGCTCTGCACCGCATGCCCGACCCCGATGGTCCCAACGGGCCAGTGGCCTACTCCATGGTGTTGGTGGGCAAGCTTACCGGAAAGAAACTCAACGCGTGGATTGAGGCACATTCCGGAGCTCGCGAGCTCTACGCCGGGCACACCATCTACAGCCTTCCCTCCGAGGGGCGCACCGTCCGCCTGGCCCAAGTGGGCTATGACATGATCGCGGTGTCCAACTATCCCACCGCGGAGATGATTCACTCCATTCTGGACCGGCACCGCACGGCAGCGCTGCCCTTTGCCGGATCGACGCTGCTCTCCCGCCACTACCGGGAGATTCCACTCCTCTCCTTCGCCTGGGGAATGGGCCAGATCGGGCTGCCGTTCAACGAAAACGGCTCGGTCTCTGTCTTGGGCTTCCAACTTCCGCTGCAAGCCGACTCGACGCTGGTGGCCAGTGTGACTCCGGAGCTGTCGCTGGATCGCAGTCTGCGCGTCAGGATGGAAGAGATTGCTCCTGACGAACAGGCCGCCGCTTCTCAAGCTTCGGCGCTCAACTCCGTCATCGTTCTGGCCCGCGCCGTGACTTCTCCTCTGACCGACAATTTGTTGAACCGGGCTCTAAAAGAATTGCTGAAGACCGCCCAGGTCACCCAGCAGCGCAATCGAGTGCAGGTAAATGCCACCATGCCTACGTCGATCTTTACCAACGCAAGTCAGGATGAGAATTCCTCTGCCCCCGCAGCCGCGCCTCCCTCGGGAGCATCGAAATAGTTCAGTCACTGCACTGGAGTCGTATCCGTGCGCGTTGTTGCCTGGACCGAGCCCGGTGCCCCTGATGTTTGTTCTCCAATTCAACGCCGTATTGAGCTTAGAGGTCCTATGAGCCGAATCGTTCGCATCCTTCCCCTAGCAGTTGGGGCTGCATTACTGCCCAGTTCTCTCCTTGTCGCGCAACACAGCGTGCTGACGGGCCAGAACGCCTTCACTGACGCTGCACACGAGTCTCCCGGAGTCCGGCGCCACCTCACCGCCGCCGACCTGCCTGCTCCGGCTCCCGAGCAGTCCATCGACAATGGCCCCAACGTGGTGCCTCGTCCGGCAGACGCCTGGCCCAAAGCTCCCAAGGGCTTCAAAGTGGACTTGTACGCTTCGGACCTTGAGAATCCGCGGGAGATGCGCACTGCGCCCAACGGAGATATCTTTCTGGCGGAGAGCGAAGCCGGCAAGATTAAGGTCTTTCGCGGAGTAGGCGCCGACGGCAAGGCCAAGGAAGTTTCGGTGTTTGCCACCGGCCTGCATCAGCCCTTCGGGATCGCGTTCTATCCCCTCGGGCCCAATCCCAAATGGATCTACATTGGAGCCACCGACGCCATCGTGCGCTTCCCCTACAAGAACGGCGACCTCAAAGCCTCCGGCGCCATGCAGCAGCTCGCCGAGCTGCCCGGCGGTGGCCGCCTGCGCGGCGGTGGTCACTGGACCCGCGACCTGGTCTTCTCCAAGGACGGTTCCAAGCTCTTTGCCTCAGTTGGCTCGCTCTCGAATGTCGACGATCCCGATACCCACCCCGGCGAGTTTCACCGCGCCGACGTGCTCGAATACACGCCTGAAGGCAAGTTCGTGAAGGTGTACGCCTACGGCATTCGCAACTGCGTGGGAGAGGCCATTAACCCCATCACCGGCGAGCTGTGGTGCTCCACCAACGAACGCGATGCACTGGGCAACAATCTGGTGCCCGACTACGTGACCCACGTGCAGGAAGGCGGCTTCTACGGCTGGCCCTGGTACTACATGGGACCCCACGGCGGCGTGCAGGATCCCCGCCATCCGGGCAAGCACCCTGAACTGCAGTCGAAGGTCATCACTCCCGACATCCTGGTGAACCCGCACTTTGCCTCGCTGGAGATGCTGTTCTACGAGGGATCGCAGTTCCCCGCCGAGTACAAAGGCGACGGCTTTGCAGCCGAACACGGATCCTGGAACCGCTCGCAGCGCTCAGGATACGAAGTCATTCGCCTGCCCATGAAGAACGGGCACGCCACGGGCGAGTACGAAGACTTCCTTACCGGCTTCACGGTCGGCAATGGCAATGTGTGGGGACGCCCGGTGGGCGTGACGGTCGGCAAGGATGGCTCGCTCTACGTCTCGGACGACGGATCACGCTCGATCTGGCACGTGACCTACGTCGGAAAGTAGCTCGCCCTGCCCGGATCTCCCGGTTTCGGAGACTTGGGAGACCCTTCCGGCATTTGGCCCCCTCATCTCTTCCGCATCCACGGGATGAATCGTAGGGCTGTGCCCCGTTCATCGCGTTTTTTGCGATGAGCGGGCGGTCTGCGGTTTCCCACGCAAAACGCAGAGAACGCGTTTCGCATGGGGCACAAAGCAGATCCTATTGGCGGATACCCGGTGCCCCCGGTCCGGGGTCCCCACGAATCGGTCTTCGTTCGCGGGGTGGAGATCTCCCGGTTTCGGAGACTTGGGTGACCACTCCGGCAAGTAGCCCACTGATCTCTTCCGCATGCACGGGATGAATCGTAGGGCTGTGCCCCGTTCATCGCGTTTTTTGCGATGAGCGG
>CBJOJD010000352.1:0-5866 GCA_966443485.1 uncultured bacterium
GCTGCTTGTGAAGAAGGGTGAGTTGGGGATTGATCTGTCCGACGAGGTGCTGGCGGGAGCATGTGTGGCGCACGAGTGCAGGCCGGTGAATCCGCGGGTGGCGAAGCTGCTGGAGAGTACGGCGGTTTCGGCTGGATAGTGCAAATGCGGGTCCTTCGACTTCGTTTGGCGCAACAACTGCGCCAAATTCCGCTCAGGATGACAGTTCGTGACATTTCCCAGGGTGCACGCCAACGTGCACCGACTCCGCTAACCGGCGCGAAGCGCCGCAAACTCCGCTTAGGGATGGTTGCATGAGCCCTGCTGTACTGATTGCTTCAATCTACGTCTTCGCGCTGGCTGCGTTTCTCGGTTACCAGGTGATTAGCCGAGTTCCGCCGCTGCTGCACACGCCATTGATGTCGGCCACGAATGCCATCTCCGGCATCTCGCTGATTGGATCGCTGGTGTTGGCGGGAGCTAAAGGATATCCGTTGCCGGCGCACATTCTGGGGTTTGTTGCAGTCACAACGGCGACGGTCAACGTGGTGGGCGGGTTCGGCATCACGGACCGCATGCTCAAGATGTTCAGGAAGAATCCGGTCGTGAAGAAAGAGGCCGCGAAGTGATGACGCTGAGCACCTACTTCATGGAAGCGACGTATCTGATCGCCTCGATTCTGTTCATTCTCTCGCTGAAGATGATGTCGCACCCGGATACGGCGCGGCGGGGCATGTTCCTGGCGGAAGGCGGGATGCTGGCGGCTATCGTGGGCACGCTGATCGGCGGGCACATCATCACGTGGACATGGCTGCTGGCCGGTCTGACGATCGGGTCCATCATTGGCGCGTGGATGGCGGTGAGTGTGCCGATGACGGCGATGCCGCAGCGGACCGCGTTATCTCACGCCTTCGGTGCGCTGGCGGCGGCGCTGGTGGGCATTGGCGAGTTTCTGGTGAACATCAACGAGCTCGGGCCCATCAAGCGCGGCGCGCTGGGCTTCGAGATCATGCTGGGCGCGTTGACCACCACCGGCTCGTTAATCGCGGCGGGCAAGCTACAGGGCATGATTCATGGCAAACCGGTGCAGTTTCGCGGGCAGAATGCGCTGAACCTGGGAGCCTTTCTGGCGATGGTCGGGTGCTTCGCCTACTTCTGGTTCCATCCGGAGGCCTCGGCGGTCTTCTATTCAATGCTGGGGATTGCCTTCGTGTTTGGTGTGCTGCTGGTGATACCGATCGGCTCGGCGGATATGCCGGTGGTGATGTCGCTGTTGAACTCCTATGCTGGATTGGCGGCCGCGGCGACGGGCTTTGTGTTGGGGAACAATGTGCTGATCATCGCGGGCACACTGGACGGCTTCTCGGGATTCATTCTGTCGGTGCTGATGTGCAAGGCGATGAATCGCTCGATTGGCAACGTGTTGTTCGGCGGATTTGGTTCTGTGGTGGCAGAGGCGTCCGCGGACGCGGGCGGCGTAATGCGCGAGATCACGATGGATGATGCGGCGATGCAGCTGGCCTTTGCCAATCGCGTGATCTTTGTGCCGGGTTATGGGCTGGCCACGGCGCAGGCACAGCATGCGGTGCGGGAATTGGCCGAGTTGCTGGAGGACCGCGGGGTGACGGTGAAGTACGCGATTCATCCTGTCGCTGGCCGGATGCCGGGGCACATGAATGTTTTGCTGGCGGAGGCCAATGTCCCGTACTCGTCGTTGTATGAGATGGAGCAGATCAACCCCGAGTTTCCCTCGACGGACGTGGCGGTGGTGATCGGAGCCAACGATGTGGTGAATCCCGATGCGCGCGACAATCCGAAGTCGCTGATCGCGGGGATGCCGATCCTGGAGGTGGATCGGGCCAAGAGCGTCATCGTGCTGAAGCGGGGACAGGGACGAGGATTTTCGGGATTGGAGAATCCGCTGTTTTTCAAGTCCTGCACATCGATGCTGTACGGGGACGCGAAGTCCAGCCTGACGCACCTGGCGCAGGCGGTGCAGCATGTGTGAGGGGAAAAGCGGAGAAATAGAGAAGAAGTGAAGTGAGTGAATGAGTGAAGAAGTGAAGAGAGTGAATGAGTGAAGAAGTGAAGAGAGTGAATGAGTGAAGAAGTGAAGAGAGTGAAGGAGTGAAGAAGTGAAGAGAGTGAAGAAGTGAAAGAGTGAAGGAGTGAAACAGAGAAACAGTGAAGTAAAGAGGCGGAGTGAACAAGTGAAAGCGTGAAGGAGGAGGTCTTCACGAATTCACTTGTTCACTCTTTCACCTTTCACTCAGTTCACTGCTTCTCTGCTTCCCTGTTTCTCTTCTTCACTTCTTCACTTTTTTCACTCGTTCACTTCTTCACTTTTTTACTGCAGCAGCTTGGTGACTTCCTGCTGGACGGTGTTGGCCTGGGCGAGAGCGGCGATGCCGGTTTGGCTCAGGATCTCGTACTTGGACATGTTGGAAGTGGCCGAGGCGTAGTCGGTGGCCTGGATGGCGTTCTGCGCGGAGAGCACGTTCTCCTGCTGCGTGGTCATCACCTGGCTGATGGAGTTCAGGGTGTTGATCTGCGCGCCGATGTAGCCGTCCTGCGCCGCGACATAGGTGACCGCCTGGTTGAGGACAGCCAAGGCGTTCTGCGCATTGCCGGCGGTGGTGAGGTCGGTGGTGGAGAGATTGGCCGACTTGTCGTTGTTCGTGACGTAGCTGATGGTGGTGGTGGCCAGCGTGGACGTGTAGTTCGACGTGGTGGCACCGGTCGTGCTATCGGTCACGTTGGCATTGGCCGCGGTGATCGTCACGTTGGAGTTGGTGTTGCTGAGCAGGATGCCGGTGTCGCCCGAAGCCACAGCGGAGTAGCCGGTAGCGCCTGCCGTGGTGAAGGAGGCGGTCACGCCCGGGATGCCATCCTTGTTGATCTCCGAGATCAGGGCGGAGACGGAGGTGGCGTTGGTGGTCAGCGTGCTGGTGGTTCCATCCGCATTCTTGATGGAGAAGACGATACCCGAGCCGCCAAGCACGTCGCTCTGTGTGGCTGCGGTAGCAAGGACGCCACCGCTGTCTTTGGACAGGTCGACGAAGAGGCCGGAGGTGCTTTGCTGCACGCTGCCGCCGGAGTCGCCCACGCTGGCGGAGCTCAGCTTAGCGAAGTAGAGGTTGTCGATCGAGGCGCCGGTGGCGGAGGAGTCGCCAGTGTAGACCGCCACGCCTGCCGCAGCACCGGTGAAGACCTGGTTCTGGTTGTAGGTGGTGGTCATGCCAATGTTGTTAATTTCGGAGAGGATCGACTGGTATTCCTGGTTGGCCGCGCTTTCCTGGGCCGCGTCTAGGGTACCGTTCGAGGCTTCAGTCGCCAGCGTCACGGCACGGTTAAGCAGGTTCGTCACTTGCGAGAGGGCGCCATCGGCTACCTGAAGGAGGCCTACGCCTTCCTTGGCGTTGGTTGCCGACTGGGTGAGGGCTGTGGAGTTGGTTTCAAGTCCGTTGACCAGCGAGAGTCCAGCGGCATCATCTGCACCGGAGTTGATACGGGAACCCGAGGACAACTGCTCCAGTACCTTCTGGAGGCTGTTGCTGGTGTTGTTCAGGTTGTTCTCTGCGTACACCGCCGACAGATTGTTCAATACACCGAGGGCCATGGAAGTTTCTCCTTTTTAGTGATGCCTTGATGCCGGGTTCTCTCGGTCATCTCTCCCCAGCGGTTTTCCGCTTTGGGCTCTACTGCATCCACCCACTTCATCGGTATAGGCGCGGGGAACTTTAGTCATGGCCAGTGATTTTTTTCGAGACACTGTGTTTTTTCTTTGGACAGGTTTGTGGCAGGGCGAGGCGGAGTGTGTCGCAGTTCAGGACAGTGAGTGCATCAGATCGCGACAGGGGCTGTTCAGCTTTAGGGCGGCAGGAGAGACGGATCCGGGGAGGTGGCCTGTGTAGCTGTGTGGAATGGCGCAGAAAAAAAACGGCGGCGAAGGGTTCCTCCGCCGCCACCGGTTTTTGGCTTCAACCGTATTTTGCTCTCTGCCTACTTTCTCTGATGCGGCTTCCCCCCTATTCGATTGCCCCACTGGGACCATTCATTGTTTCCGGACCAGCGTCAGGGACGGCGGGGAGGTGCAGAGCGCCCTGGGGACCGCCCGGGGGAGGGGGTGGGGGGGCCTGTCCGGGGCCGGGGTGCATGTCGCGGCGCATCTCGTGGCGGTCGAAGCGTTCACTGCGCAGGGTCTGGAGCTGCTTCCATTGATCTGGAGTCAGCTTGGCGCGGAGGGCCAGCAGGAAGCGGGCGTTGGCCTTCTCCAGTTCTGCCCGGGCCTGGGCAACTTTGTCGATTTGCGCCAGGATCTTGCCCTCATCGGGCTGATCGGCGTGCATCAGGGGCTCCATGGCCACTTCGGCCTTGTCCAGGTTGGCGTGCAGGTCGATCAGGGTTTCGCGATGCTGGAGCAGGATCTGGTCCATGGCTTTGCGCTGATCGTCGGTTAGCTTCAGTTTTTCCGCGACTTCCGGGTTGTTCCACCAGCGCCCGTGTTCGCCCAGTGGGCCCATGGCCCGTTCCATGGGGGGACGATGGCCGCCGAATCCATTGCCGAATCCTTCCGGCCCTTGTGCACTGGCCGCCATGCCGGCAACCACCAGCACAGCTCCGGTAATGCCCTTCCAAATCCAAGCATTTCTTTTCATTACGCTCTCCTCGTATCTTTTCACCTGAGTTTTCCTGTTCTTGCGTGGCCGGGACGGAGATCTCCTGTCCATCCCGAGGGTGGTCCTATTCGAAGTTGCTGAATCTTTTCTACTTACCGTCGCCGTCCGTCATTAACCGGGCGAGAGGATCCATGGCGGCAGGCACCTCCCGAGAGATGTCGCTATCGATCTGGGCCAGCAACTGCTCGGTTTCCTTGGCGCGCGCTTCGGCGGCGAGGCGCTCTTGCTGGAGGCGGCGAGCCTCTGCCTGCTGAGCCAGCTGAGCGCGGTGGTGCTTTTCGTAGACCCCGCCACTCGCCAGCCCGAGGGCCAGCACGCTGCCACAGGCCCAAGCAGTTGCCTTGCGCCACAGGACTCGCCGGGGGGGAGCGACCGGCAGAGCCCGCGGAGCGGCATAGGCAGCGTCGCTCCAGGCGTGCACACTCGCGCGGAAGTTCTGTAGAGCCGTTGCCAGCGCCGGGTCCTGCAGCTCCTGGGCAGTTCCCTTCCCGAACTTGTCGTATTCATTCACGGATGTGTTCATCGGCTCCACCTTTACCTCTCCAACCCTGCCCGCACTCTTCCCAAGGCTCGGGAGAGGTGGGCTTTTACTGTGCCGTCGCTCAGGCCGGTGACCCGGGCAATTTCGGCGATCTCCATTTCTTCCACATAGCGCAGCAAAAAGACGGTGCGCTGCCGCTCACTGAGTCCTTCCACCGCGCGCCAGACGTGAGCCACCTGTTCGCGGGCCAGCAACTGCTGTTCCGGGGAGCTATCCCGGCTGGGCAGCCACTCGCTCGCTTCGTCGGCATCCACCGCGTTGCCGGTGGTATGCCGCCAGAACTGGAGCCGGCGATTGCGCCAGTGGTCCTTCTGAATATTGATGGCGATGCGCATCAACCAGGTCAACGCGCTGGACTCACCGCGGAAGCCGCCCCAGTTGCGGTGCGCCTTGAGGAAGCACTCCTGGGTGAGGGTCTCCGCCAGGTCCACGTCCCGGGTTGAAGCCAGCAAGAACCGAAAGATCTGCGGGCGGTGCGCCAGCGCAACCGCGGCAAACTCCTCGGCGGCAATTTCCTTCGCCGTGGCCATAGTCATCGATTCGAGTGCGCTTCCGGCTGCCATCACTCTGGTAGACGGCGGGGCTGCTAGCGAGTTTACAGCCAGTCTAAGCAATTCGCGGAGTGGGGCGGGAAAGAGAGATTGGGAGGCAGAAGCAATTGCACCGG
>CBJOJD010000353.1:0-5750 GCA_966443485.1 uncultured bacterium
GAGGGGTGCGCGATACCGGAGGGGTGCGCGATACCGGAGGGGTGCGGGCCGGACCCATCGGCGCGAGCCAAATCGGTCCGATTTGTCCCGTACAGGGCCGCACCATTGCCACAAACTTAAAAACTCCACCTCTGCCCTTGATCCTCAGGCGTATGGGTGGATAATGGTTTCGACGTTCATCAGGGCCATTCTGGAATGCAGCAACCACCTCGGAACTGAACTGTTCTTCCCCGAGGTCAACCACCTGAAGGCCCGTTCCGCATGAATCCGGCGGCAAGACCGGAAGCGGGGCGAGGACCTTTGAGAGGCGCAGGTTTGCCATGAAATGGTCTTTGGAAAGCTCTCCCGTTTCCCAGCCCTCTGCGTTCAGCTTCGGCTCTCTGCGTCTGGAGACCGACGGCACATTGCACCGCGGCGAGGAAGTTATTCATCTGGCGCCGAAAGAAGAGTCGGTGCTGCGCCTCCTGCTGCAACGGGGAGGAAAGATTGTCACCCCTTCGGAGATCCGCGACGAGCTGTGGCAGGGGGTGCATGTCACCCCGGACAGCATCTCGCGGTGTCTCTCGTCCCTGCGCTCCCGGCTGGAGCCGGACGGCTGCATACAAACGGTTTACAAGCGAGGCTACCGGGTCACCGGCCCCATTCTGCGGGAGGGGGAGACGGCGGGCGCACATCTGCCCCGGCTGGCGATTATGCCTTTGGCCACCGGGCCGCAGGTAGCGGCGTATCTGGGTCCGGGGATCGCCGAAGAAGTGTCTACCCGCCTGACCGGGGACGCGAACCCGCGTCTGGCGGTGGTGGCGCGCGACTCCGTCTTCGGGCTGGCGGCGAAGGGACTTTCCGCCCAGCAGGTGGGCGAGGCGCTGCAGGCAGACCTGGTGCTGACGGGAACGATTCTGGCTTTGCCGGTAAGCTTCCGACTGCGCGCCGAGATGATCCGCGTCTCCGATGGAACCCAGATCTGGGTGGAAGACATGCTCACCCCGCGGCGGGAGCTGGCGGACCTGCAGGCCGAGCTGGCCGACCGGCTGGTCTTCCGCCTGAACCAGGGGGCTCCGGTTCTGTTTGCGACCCCGGCGGAGCGTCTGTTTGAAGCAGAGACGGATCCGGCCGTGTATGAGAGCTATCTGCAGGGGCACCACGAGTGGATGACGCTGGAGCGGCATCGCATGCAGGACGGCGCGCAGCAGCTGGCCCGGGCTACCGATATGGACCCGCGATTTATTGCCGCGCAGATCGACCTGGCGCGGGTGCGCCTGACCCAGGCTCACTTTGGCTACCTGGCGCCGGCCATCGCCGCGGAGCAGGTGCGCCACATCGCGGACACCATTCCCGACGTTGCGGAGAGCGCTCCCGCGCTGCTGCCGCTGCTGGGCTGGATCGCCTTCTTTGTGGACCGGGATCTGCCCGAGGCTCTGCGGCTGTTCTCGCTCAGCGCTCATCTGCCTCACGATCCCTGGACCACGCGGGCGCGGGTGATGTTTGCGCTGAGCCGCCACCGCTTCGAGGAGGCGCACGAGTGGCTGCAGGAGGCGCTGAAGGAGGATCCATTTGCGCCGTGGATTCGGGCCCGGCTGGCCTGGACCGAGCACCTGGCGGGACATCCCCAGGAGAGCCTGCACTGGATCGACGAGGCAGTCGAGGCGTGCGGGGAGGATCAGAGCGTGCAGCTTACCGGCGCGATGATTCTGGCCTTCCAGGGGCAGACGGAGCGGGCCTTGAGCCTGTCCCGCAGCCTGACCCAGCGCAAGCCATATCTCGATATGGGTCTGGCGGCGTATGGCTACGCGCTGGCCTGTGCGGGCCAGCGGGAGGAGGCTGCCGGGCTGCGGGAACGGCTGCAGTGGCTGGGCCGGGAGCGCTACGTGCTGAACGCGTTTACCCCGGCGCTGTGCCTGGCTCTGGGGGATGCGGAGGGGGCGCTGGAGGAGTTGCGCGCCAGCGAGCGGATGCGCTGCCCCTGGTTCTTCGAGACCCTGGCCGATCCGCGGCTGGAGAAGCTCCACGATCGGGAGGGGTTCAGGGCGCTGGAGGCGCTCTTGGCGGAGACCGAATCGGCCCCTGCGGAGAACCAGGAGGATATGGAGCTTGTAGCCAAGTAAATCGATATATCTGGCCAGAAGTAACCTGAGTGCGGTAGAGTTGCTCCGTCTTCCTTTGCGCAGGAGCGGGCCGGCTGGGTGTGTCTCTGGGACGCGAGGGAGATGGACCCGGCCGCCTTGCGTCGGCCCTGGAGGAAGAAACCATGCCGCATCGCCGCTGGCATCTGCTGTCATTGCTCGCTCTCACCGTTGTCTCCGCCGTTGCCGTGGCGCAACAACCGGCTTATCTGGATCCCAAGCTCTCGCCCCAGGATCGGGCTCACGATCTGGTGAGCCGGATGACGCTGGAGGAGAAGGCCAACCAGTTGGAGGATTGGGCGACGGCCATTCCCCGCCTGGGGATTCCCGACTACCAGACCTGGAACGAGGCGCTGCACGGCGTGGCGCGGGCGGGGTACGCGACGGTGTTTCCGCAGGCCATCGGCATGGCCGCCACCTGGGACACGAAGGCCATCCACAACATGGGCACGGTGATCTCGGAGGAGGCGCGGGCCAAGTACAACCAGGCGCAGCGCGAGGGCAATCACCGCATCTTCTACGGGCTGACATTCTGGTCGCCGAACATCAACATCTTTCGCGATCCGCGCTGGGGACGCGGGCAGGAGACCTACGGAGAGGATCCGTTTCTAACCGGAAGGTTGGGCATTGCCTTCATCGGCGGAGTGCAGGGCAACGATCTCGAACACCTGCGCGCAGTGGCCACCAGCAAGCACTTTGCGGTGCACAGCGGTCCTGAGCAGTTGCGCCACGGCTTCAACGTGGACCCCAGCAATCACGATCTGGAAGACACCTATCTGCCGGCGTTCCGGGCCACGGTGACGGAGGGTCACGTGCAGTCGGTGATGTGTGCCTACAACTCCATCGATGAGTGGCCGGCGTGCACCAACAAGATGCTGTTGCAGGATCATCTCCGCAACGCGTGGGGCTTCAAGGGCTTCGTGGTCTCTGATTGCGGCGCCATTGTGGACGTGAACCAGGGCCATCACAAGACCGAAGACGTAATGCACTCGGCGGCGCTGGCCATCCAGGCGGGAACGGACCTCTCCTGCAGCATCTGGACTCCAGGGTTTAACACGCTGGCCGAGGCGGTGAAGAAGGGTCTGGTCTCGGAGGACCTGGTCACCAAGGCTGCGGAGCGCCTCTACACCGCGCGTTTTCAGCTGGGGCTGTTCGATGCTCCCGGCTCTACGCTGGATCAGATTCCCTTCTCCGCGGCGGCCTCCATTCAGAACCGTCTGATCGCGCGCAAGGCAGCAGAAGAGAGCATTGTGCTGCTGAAGAACGATGGCACGCTGCCGTTGAAGGCCGCCAAGCACATTGCGGTGATTGGACCGACGGCCGATCAGCTGACTTCGATCCTGGGCAATTATGTGGGAACGCCGCTGCATCCAGTGACCCCGCTGGATGGGATGCTGCAGCAGTTCAAGAGCTCTCCGATCTTGTATGCGCAGGGATCGACGCTGGCAGAGGGCGTGGGAGTGCCGGTACCGCGCACCGCCTTCGGCCTGCACCAGGGATTGAAGACTGAATACTTTGCGACGCCGGACTGGACCGGCCGTCCGGTGGCGACGACGACCGAAGCCACGATCCAAGCCGACTGGGAGAATGCCCAGCCGGTCCCGCAGGTGGAGACGCACGACTACTCCGTGCGCTGGAGCGGCATGCTGACGCCGCCGGCCGCGGGCCACTATGTGTTTTCCGTGGAGGCAGCGGATAGCTTCCCTTACTCGCCGATGGAGAGCTACCGCTTCATTCTCGACGGCAAGGTGATCTCGGAGGGCAGTCTGCGGGCCAAGATGGATCTCTCCGCGATGGGGAACTTCAAGTCCGCGCCGGGCGCGTCTCCGACTGCGCCGCCCGTCATGGCTTTCCCCAACCCGCCTTCGATTCCCGTGGACTTCGCGGACACCAAGCCGCATGAATTCCAGCTGGAGTATTCGCACTCGTCGGACCGGGCGGGTGGAGGAGTCACGCTCAAGTGGGAGGCTCCCGCCCAGGCGCAGCTGGATGAAGCGGTGAGCCAAGCCAAGCAGGCCGATGTGGTGGTGGCGTTCGTGGGATTGTCGCCGCAGTTAGAGGGTGAGGAGATGCGGATCAAGATTCCCGGGTTTTCGGGAGGAGACCGCACCAGCCTCGACCTGCCTGCTCCGCAGGAGAAGCTGCTGGAAGCTGTAGCCGCGACCGGCAAGCCGGTGGTGGTGGTCCTGCAGAGCGGCAGCGCAGTGGCTTTGAACTGGGCGAACCAGCACGCAGCCGCGATTCTGGAGGCATGGTATCCGGGCGTGGAGGGTGGGACGGCCATCGCCCGCACGCTGGCTGGTCTCAACAATCCGGCGGGACGTCTTCCCGTGACCTTCTATGCCAATCTGGAAGGCCTGCCGGAGTTCACCGACTACTCGATGAAGAACCGCACCTATCGCTACTTCAACGGCAAGCCGCTGTGGGGCTTTGGGTACGGACTGAGCTACAGCAAGTTCAAGTACGGGCCGGTGCAGCTCTCCGCAGAGACGTTGAAGGCCGGCGATCCGATCACCGCCACGGTGGCAGTAACGAATACCGGCACCATGGGCGGCGAAGAGGTTGTGGAGGCCTACATCAAGACTCCGCAGGAGAATGGTCCCATTCAGTCCCTGGTGGGATTCCAGCGGGTCAACATCGAGCCGGGCGCTACCGTCTCAGTGAAGATTCCGATCGATCCGCGCTCTCTTTCGAATGTCGACGAACAGGGAAACCGCTCCATTCTCGCCGGCAAGTACACGCTCACTCTGGGTGGTGCGCAGCCGCAGGAGACGGAAGCCAAGTCGGAGGCGAATTTCACGGTCACCGGAAGCGCAGCTCTGCCCAAGTAATCTCGGAAGATTTGCGCAGTCACGTGGGGCGGGCCAGACGGCCTGCCCCATTGCTTTTTTGGAGTTGTACAGAGAGCGTCTCGGGCCAGTTGGCCTCCGCTTCATTTGCCGAGAGCTGGCGCTCGTTTCTCTCAGCTTTCCGCCGGTGACCAACATCACAAGGAAACCCTCCTGCCTTCCCCAATAATTTGTTAGGAAATTCCCATGGACAGTGCTATCGCGGCAGTGGTAATTGTCGCTGCATTCCCGAATTCCAGGTACGTTGTGGAGGCGCCGTGCTGCTTGGCATTTTGAAGGAAACCGCTCCTGGCGAGCGCCGCGTTGCCCTGCTTCCCGAGCATCTGAAATCGTTGCGGGCGCAAGGGATCGAGGTTCTGGTCGAGCACGAAGCGGGGGTAGCCGCAGGGGCATCCAATGCGGCCTATGCGGAGGCGGGCGCAGTCCTGGCGGACAGGGCGCAGATTCTCTCCCAGGCTGAGATCCTTCCGGTGGTCAATGCACCGGAGGCATGCGACCAGGAGCGACTGAGAGCGGGCGCGGTGGTGATCGGCTTTCTGAAGCCGCTGGACACTCCGGCGGCTCTGCTGCCCGCGATCGAGCGCGGTGCCACGCTGTTCAGCATGGAACTGGTGCCACGCATCACGCGGGCGCAGTCCATGGACGCGCTTTCTTCGATGGCCACGGTGGCCGGCTATAAAGCGGTGGTGATGGCAGCGGATCGCTTACCGCGACTTTTCCCCATGCTCATGACGGCGGCGGGCACGATTCCGCCCGCGCGGGTGTTTGTGATTGGAGCTGG
>CBJOJD010000354.1:0-5744 GCA_966443485.1 uncultured bacterium
CGCACGAAACGGCAAGCCGATTGCGAACCAACATATGCTTGTGTTCGGCGGCGACTCCCCGGAGGCTGTGAGGCAGCATGAGAATCAGTACGACCTTACGACCGATAAGGATGGGATGGCTACTCTGACGCTTGGACCTGGAACTCAATGGCTGCAAGTCTGGATGGACTGGCATGTACTCTGCCAAAAAGAACCCAACAGCAGAAGTTTTCCAGTGAGCGACATTTTAGCCTCTGGGGTGAGCACGCCGAACACTTGCAGTTCAGTATCGGAGAAGGCCGCGCCAGGCCATCTGGTAGTGTTTGCGCGTCCCGCGCACTTCTGGGAAAAGATGCGCCAGTAATAGCTGTGGGGCGGGTGGCCCGGGTCTTGAATGTCTTTCGGTGTCATGGATGATGGGGTGCCCCGGGTCCCCGGTGTTGGGACCCGGGAACATCGATCCTGCGTACCGCCTCAAGTGCTTCATTGTTTCTCCTCCATGCGGTCCACCGGGATTCAATCTCCACCGCGCCTCGCTCGCCGGTGGCGTAGTGGCGAAAGCTGCACCAGGGCCAGTCCTGCGGCGGTCGGACCAGTTTCCGCACCACGGGATTGCGATGAATGTAGTCGAGCTTTTCGCTCGTCTTTTCAGGGGAGTGAACGTTGAAATCGTAGTAACGCGGCGGGTGGCCCGGGTCCCGGGAACTGGGTTCTACCACCATTGCGGGTGCCCCAGGTCTCCCGCCTTTGAAGACCTGGGAACTTCATAAACCCCAATATCCCTTCTTCACTCCAATTCCACGCCCCGCAAAAACCTTGTCAAGAGCAAATAGTTGTAAGTTGCTCATTCCAAAGGGTCGCGTTTTGCCGATCAATTGCCCCAAATATGGCATGATCAAAATAGAGCAACCCACATGGACCGCCGACGGATGGCCTGCCATCCGCTGAGTAAGCAGCACCCGACCCAGGCGGACATCCGCCATCGGGCTGCCTCCAAAATGGGCTGTGAAACTGTGAGCCGTTTCTAGGTTCCTGAAAACAAATCGCTTCTTTCAGAAATTTCACACGGCTTTCGTGATCCTGTGCACCTGGGAAGCTGTGTCGCTATGCGAAAATCGTTCTTCCGGCGGATTGGCCTACCCGCGAACCGCCGACTGAGTCCTCAATGGCACTTCTACGCTCGGCCTTCATCGGTCTGTCTCGCAATCGCACCCTGCGCCGCTTCAGCGAGCGCTCCACCCTCGGAACCCGGCTCAGCTCCCGCTTTGTGGCGGGCTTAGAAATCGAGGACGCCTTGCGCGTCGCCCAGACCCTCAACAACCACGGGATGGCCGTCACCCTCGACTCTCTCGGCGAGAGCGTCACCTCCGAAGCCGAAGCCAACAAGGCGGCCGATGTCTATCACCAGCTGCTCGACGCCATCTCCGCCCGCAAGCTCAACGCCAATGTCAGCGTGAAACTCACCCAGATGGGCCTGGAGCTGTCTCCGGATCTGGCCGGGAGCATCGCCGAGCGCCTTACCCAGCACGCCGCTGCCACCGGCAACTTCGTGCGCATCGACATGGAAGACTCCTCCCTGACGCAGGTGACCATCGACATCGTGCGCCGGCTGCATGCTCAGCCTGAACTGCGTGGATCGATCGGGATCGTCATCCAGGCCTATCTCTATCGCTCTGAAAAAGACATCGAGCAGCTCCTCGCCGACGGCATCCGCATCCGCCTCTGCAAAGGCGCCTACAAAGAGCCGCCCGAGGTAGCCTTTCCGCAGAAATCCGATGTGGACGCAAACTACGTCGCTCTCAGCAAGAAGCTGCTGGACAGTCCGATTTATCACGGTTTGGCCACCCACGATGTAGCCATGATCGAAGCCGGCAAGAGCTATGCGCGCGATCGCCACATCGCCAACGCTCGCTTCGAATTTCAAATGCTGTACGGCGTGCGCCGGGACCTGCAACGCGACCTGGTGCGCCAGGGCTACAACATGCGCATTTACGTCCCCTTCGGCCGCGAGTGGTACCCCTACTTCATGCGCCGTCTGGCGGAACGTCCCGCCAACGTCTTCTTCATCGCCAAGAACCTGTTGCGAAGCTAGGGTCAGGTAAAGTTCAGGAGCTGCTGTTTGTCGGGCCTGTAGATTGGTCCTCTCCTGGGACGGAAGGGCCGAAAACTGGGGATGGAATCGTAACCACTGCACCTTCATGCGGTAAGCTGGTTCGGGGGGATGTGATGCGCTCTAGCGACGTGTGCCGCTTGGTCATTGCTCATTTGGCATTGGCAACGGGCCTCGTTGGCTTCGCGCAACAGCCCAAGTTCAGCCCCGCGCTGCCGCTCACCCAGGCAGAACACGCACCGAACTCCGCTGCGGCCCAGAAGGCGCACTATCTGGTGCTCGTCTCACTCGACGGATTTCGTTGGGATTACGCCAAGCGAGACGGCGCAACTCATCTGTTGGCGTTGGGAAAGCGGGGCGTTTCGGCTCCGGAGGGCATGCTGCCGAGCTTTCCCTCGCTCACCTTTCCCAATCAATTCACCATCGTCACCGGCCTTTATCCAGAACATCACGGACTGGTCGCCGACAGCTTTTACGACCCGGAGCGCAAGGCAAACTTCTCGGGCAGTGATCCTGAGAATGCGGCAGACGGGCGGTGGTACTCCGGCGTGCCGCTTTGGACCCTGGCCGAACGCCAAGGCATGCGTACCGCCTGTATCTTCTGGCCCGGATCCGAAGCTGAGATTGCCGGCAACCGCCCCAACTGGTATGCGCATTTCGATGGAAAGACGTCTGGGTTGGAGACTGTCCAGCAGGCCAGCATCGAGGACGTCCTGCAGCTCCTGCATCTGCCGGAAACGGATCGTCCCCACCTGATCGCACTTCGTTTCGCCGAACCGGAGCGCCAGGCCAGCCAGTTTGGCCCGGATGCCGCGGAGACAAGAGCAGCCATCCGGAAGATGGATGCCAAGATCGCCAAGCTTAAAGCAGCATTGGAATCGACTGGTCTCCCCATCAACCTGTTGGTGGTCAGCGACCACGGTACGGCCAAAATCGAGGGGGACTGGATAGATCTGGACACATCCGCGGACCTCACCGGCTTTAAGACAGCAGGCTATCTTCTCTACGGCGAGACGGAAGCGGAACGCGCGCGCGTCTACGAGCAGCTGAAGCACGTCTCTTCTCAGTTCAAGGTGTATCGCCGCAAGGACGTGCCCGCTGGCCTCAACTACAGCAAGAATCCGCGTGAAGGCGATCCGGTGGTGATCGCTACGGGGCCTTATGCCCTTCGCGCCAAAGAAAGCTCCACAGAAAGGCCCAACGCCGGAGGCGCTGGTTTCGATCCCCGTCAGGTACCGGAGATGAAGGGCATCTTCTTTGCCGAGGGTCCCGACATCGCGGCTGGAAAGACTGTAGCTCCTTTTGAAAATGTGAACTTATATCCCTGGATGGCGCACATTCTCGGACTTAATCCGCCTAAGACTGACGGCAGTCTAAACATTCTGGCGGGAACTCTGCGCGATAACGGTGGTGATATCCCGGAGTCGCCAACACAAAAAGATTAAGGAAAAAAGAAGAAAATGGATGCAGTTGTTCTTGGAATTGACGGTGGAGGAACGCGTACCCGCGCTTCTATCGCTTGCAAGGGAAAAGTTTTAGCCTTTGCCGAAAACGGCTCAATCAAGCGCCTTCGCGTTGGAGCGGCCGCCGCGGAACAAAACCTGCGGGCCATCCTGGCCGAGGTCTTCAAGCAAGCCGGTATCAGCGGTGTCGCCGCCGCCAGCGCTGGTGTTGCAAGTGCCACGATGCCCGGCGTCCCCGAGTGGATCCAAGCTGTGTTCAGTGATTTTGGCGTTGAGCGTTCTGAGGTGGTCGGGGATGAGGTGATTGCACTCGACGCTGCATTCAAAGGCGGCCCTGGCATCTTGCAGATCGCCGGAACCGGGAGCAACACCATCGGCCGTGCACCGGACGGCGGACGTGAGAGCGCCGGGGGATGGAGTTCGCGGCTGGGCGACGAAGGCTCGGGCTACTGGATCGGTCTGCACGCAGTGCGCCGCGCCTTGCGTGCTTACGATCGCGAAGAGCCGACGCGCATTCTCGACGCGGTGGGAAAGCTCTGGGAAACCTCATCGATCGACGAGCTAGTCAATCTGGGAGATAGCACGCCAGGACCTGACTTCGCAGCGCTCGCTCCCGCTATCAGCCAGCTCGCGGAAGAGGGCGATCCGGTTGCGCTCGGCGTTCTGCGGCAGGCAGCTGCCGATCTTACCGACTCGGTGCTGCTGGTGCGAGAAAAGCTGCGGCGCAAGCATAACTGCAGCCAGGAAGTGCCCGTGGCGTGGATCGGCAGCATCATCGGGAAGGCGCGGCTCGTGCGCGAAGGGTTCTTCTCCGGTTTGCGCGCGGCCGCTCCGGCGATGCCCGTGCTGGACCACGAGGTGGCTGGAATCGAAGGCGCCATCTGGCGTGCACAGCGCCTGGCCGAAGCGGGATCGTAACGACCGCCTGCGCTCTCGGAAGGTGTTCTGAAAAGCTGATTCCGTGCGCAGGAGGAAGTCTTGGCAGCCGCGAGAGCGCACAGTTTAGCTGGCCAGCTTGCCTCGCACGATCGATGCGACAAGCTTCCCGCTGGCATCGACTGCCACAAAGTTTGCCGGGGCGCCCTCGCGAAGGGAGCCCGCCACGTCCTCGAATCCGGTCATCGCCGCAGGATTGGCTGACAGCAAGGCAAGCCCTTGCTCCACGGTGGCTCCCGTGAAGGCAACGAAGTTGCTCAGGGCGCGATCGAGCGTCAGCACACTGCCAGCGAGAACGCCATTCGCCATCGCGCGGCCATCTGCCACCTGCACTTCGAACTCGCCCAGGTGATACGTCCCGTCAGGCATGCCTGCGGCAGCCATGGCATCGGTCACGAGAATGCTCCGAGCCGGACCTTTTGCCTTCCACCAGAGGCGGACCATCTCTGGAGCGGTATGGATGCCGTCACAAATCAACTCCGCGTAGAGCGAATCTGTCGTGAGCACGGTGCCCAGAATGCCCGGCTCGCGATGATCGAGAGTTCGCATGGCGTTGAAGGTGTGGGTAGCACTGTTGGCGCCCATCGCGATCACAGCGCGAGTCTCTGCGGCCGTTGCATTGGAGTGCCCGATGGAGATGCGTACTCCACGACTGACGGCGTGGGCTGCAAGTTCGATAGCTCCGGGCAGCTCCGGAGCCAGAGTCATCAGGCGCACATGCCCCTCGGCCGCCTCAAACATCTTGTCGAAGGTCTGAATGTCAGGGGCCAAGAGCAAATCGGGAGGATGAACTCCGCGCTTGCTGTGGGAGAGGAACGGGCCTTCGAAGTGAATGCCGATGGGCCTTGCGTGGCCTTCCGTGGGCGATGCGGAGATCAGCTTGGCCAAACCGGACAGCGCACGCAGTGTGGTATCCAAAGGCGCCGTCACCGTGGTGGCAAGGAAGTTCGCCGTACCCCTGGAAGCGAGAAAGGCGCCGATCGTGTGCAGGGCCTTGGGAGTAGCCTCCATCACGTCGTGGCCGGCTGAGCCGTGGAAATGCACGTCGAAGAAGGACGGGCCCAGGATGGCCTCCGGATATTCCTGCACCTGCGCTCCGGCGGGGATCTCGGCGGCAGAGCGTGTGGTTACGGACAGGACGTGCCCGTCCTCTACGGTGAGCAGAGGGTGTTCAAAGAGACTGGTGCCATTCCAGAGTGCCTTCGCGGCGAAATACGTACGCATGAAGAAATTATGGCGCGTTGGACCTTGCTGCT
>CBJOJD010000355.1:0-5697 GCA_966443485.1 uncultured bacterium
CATCATCAGCGTAACCGCAGGCAGGCTCAGCAGCCATGCCCGCGATCTTCGGGGAGTATGACGCAATAAAAGCACGGCACATCCAGCCACTGCCACCAGCGCTGCCACGAAGCCTCCGCGAGAGGCAGTGAGCACGACCGCAAACAGTCCCAGCGGAAGATACCCAAGCGCCATCAGCTTGTTGACCCAATGCCTCTCCGAGATGAACAGCAGTCCCGCCACGGGCAGCGCCAGGTCCAAAAAGCGGGCTGCATCGTTCGGATCTTGGCCCACGCCGAAGAAGCGCGCCTGCTCCGTTCCTTCGGCCAACAGGAACGCGCCCACACTGATCAGGGCCAGGATCCATGAGCCCCCGACGTAGCACCGCAACAGCACGCGCAGATCGTTGGCCGTTTCGCCCAGCTCCCATATCAGCCAAACCACCATCAGCTCCTGCGCGTATCCAGGCAAGCGGCCCATCGAGTTCCATGGATCGATACTCCAGGCCGCGGTGCAACACCACCAGCAGAGATACGCCAGCGCCAACCATTGCAGTGCACCCAGCCTTCGCGGGCGGATTGTCTCCAGCAGGCCCGGCATCGCGGCCAGCAAGGCGAGCAAGCCGAATACGCGGGCAACATTGCCAAAGGGTGGACCAAAATCCAACGCGTATTGCCACGGAATCGCGAAGACAAACACCAGCAGTAGTCCCCAGGCGATCGGGCGCATCTTCAGTACCTCTGCGAGTACACCAGGCCCGAATAGATGGCCACACCGGCCACAGACTGCACCACCGATTCCATGGTGCGATTCCATAAGTTCTTGGCCGTCGAGTCAGGAACAAAAACAATATCCCGCTCGTGCAGAGGCAGGTCGGGGTCTTGCCCACGCAGCATGCGCTTCAGGTTTAACGTCTCGACAGTCCGGCCGCCCGCTTGTTCGTGAATCACAAGCGCCTTCTGTGCAGCCGCATTCTGCGAGGGTCCCCACGCCAGCGACAATGCCTCAAGCACCGTCACCGCCTGCCTTGGTCCTATCGCAAAGCCGCCGGGGCGGATCACGTCTCCAAGCACGTACACCAAACCTGCTCGCGTAACCCGGACCGTGTCGCCGGGTAAAAGCTCTGGATTCGAGCTCTCCGGATCTCCACTCGCCCCGCTCGCACTCAATTTCACAGAATGAGCAGTATCCGGATCTTGGCGATGATAGACATCCACTACGCTGCCAGCGGTTGCATTCAGCCCCGATGCCGCGGCAATCAAGTCCAGCAAGCGATGATGCGCCGTATAGGGATAGATGCCTGGTCGCACCACCTCTCCCAGGACGCTTACATCCTGTCCCACATATCCCGTGATCAACACGAAGACCTGGGGGTGCAACAACATTCCCTTCTCCACCAGTGCAGCTCCAATTGCGCGAGCCGCGCCGGCTTCATCCATGCCTTGGATCGCGATCTCACCGATCAGAGGCAGGTTCACGTTGCCTGCAGCAGAAACCCGCACAGACGAACGGAACTCCGGTGTATGGAATTCGCTCACCTCGAGCGAATCGCCGGCTGCGATCGGAGCAGGAAAGGGCGTGCGGTTCGCGGTTGCGGACACCGCCTGCGAGCCCGACAAAGCTCCCCCGCCCCAGACCGGCGGTGCCTCCTTCGCGTTGGGGTTGCTGCGATTGTCACTTGACTGCGGCAGTCGAGCGACGCCACTGGGTAATCCTGAGTTGTTGGGCGTCGGAGCCTGCGCAGAACCGCGCCATGCCGAGATGAAAACGATAAGCAAGAGCACCGCAGAACTCGCCCGAAGACGCCCCAAGCGCTCCATCACCAGCACGACCGTCACGGCCACCCACGTCGATGCGAAGATTGCAACGGACAACAGCAGAGGCAGATTTGGCCAGGTTGGCCTCGTTGGCACCCTGGCCGCGTCGACCACCCATATCTCGGATCCATGCACACCGGCTACCAGCGATGCTTCCTGCAGCTTGGACTCGGTACGCAGGTACAGCTCCTGAGTCGTATCAGCCTCTCGCTGCATTCGCTCCAGTTGGGCAGCCGCCTCATTCTCCGGCTGTCCCTCGCTTACCCGCTGCTCCAGGTTCTTGCGAGCCAGTCGCTCTCGATCCAGCGCCTCATCCCAGGCGCGGCGCAAGCTCTCTACCACGCGTGCATCTTCAGCAGATCGTTGCTGAGCCAGATCTTGCAGAAGGCGACGGATCTCGACAATGCGGGGAAAATTCGGACCGTGCTCAAGGGTGAGCTGCGCCATCTCCTGCTGCAGATCGCCCTCGCGTGCATGAATCCGTTGATACGCCGCCCCCGCCAGATTGCCACCTTGAGCTTGCAAACGTGGATTGGCGGCCAGCACCAGTTCTGGATCACCACGCGAAGCTGCCTGGAACTCAGCCTCCCGCTCAATCCGCTCAGAAGTTGCTACTGCTAGATCTCGCTCGGCATCTCGAATGCGCTGAACACCAGGCAGTTGCCCCGCCTCGTTCGTCTGTCCCGATGGACCATTCGCCGTAGGCACCACAATCCCGTGCTGCCTCTGGAAAGCCTCCACCCGTCCACCATCGGATTCCATGCGCTGCTTCAATGCTCCGAGCTGATCCTGCAGCTGCTTCACGGCCTGCGTCGTGGCCTGCACCCGCGCCTCTGACGCTTCTTGCTGATAGGCGTGGACAAGCTCGTTGACAACCTCGGCCGACAACATCGGATCGCGGGAACGGAAGCGAATCTCCATCAGCAATGTACGAGGAATCGTCCGCACCATCAGCCGCTGCTGAAAGCGTTCCAGCAAAAAGCCTTGCGCGGAAGGATGGACTGCCTCTGGATGGAAATCGGGGAAACGCCGCGCAAAATCGCCGTTGAACGCCCAGGCTTGGTATAGATGTCTCTCAAGGATCACGCGCCAGGCCAGCTGGTCGCTGCGAAACACGCCAGCTAGCGTCTCAAGTTGCGGTGGGCCGGATGCTGCGGAGATGGCGCCCTCATCGCCTCCGCCCAGGTGCAAAGCATTCACGCGCCCAGTGCGAAGCGCAACTGTGGACCGCGCCTCGTATTCTCGCGGTGCGATCAGCCAATAGAACACGCATGCGATCACCCCACCGCCCATGATGACGCAGACGGTTCGCGGGTACCGCAGAAGAACCTTCAGGGTCTTTCTGAGAGAAGGCGCGACCCGTTCGCGCCGGCCGGCCTGTAAGATCTCTTCCGCGTGAAGTTCAGGCAGCTGAAGGACTGGATCTTGGGGCACGTCGGAACCTCGCGTACACAGTTCCTCCAGCGGCGCCTAGCCACAGGACCCAAGACCCACTTGCCGTGGAGAAGTACACTGCATTCTCCGGCGCGCGTCTACTGGCTGTACGTGCTGTTCATCACAACAGAAAGGGAGTGTCGCACCTCCAGGCCGTCCGTGACTGCTTACCTACGGCAGGCGGGCATACAGGCCCCGCGGTGAGCTCGGCACCCATCGCGCCCCATAGTCCCAAGTTCTTTCTGGCCTGGCCGTCCCCAGGATCGAGCGGACGGTATTGCGCAGCAGCGAGGGATGCGACATGCGCTCGCAAAAACTCCGCAGCCGGTCTCGCCCCGATGCAGTCCCCCATCCTTCCGGTAAGAGATCCGCAACGGCGTTCAGGGCGTTCAAGTCGATTCCCCGCAAGCATTCGTAGATTTGGCGCGACCAGCCCCGCAGCACGTCTTGGTAGATTCTCGGGTCGAGATAGCGGCACCCCTGCAAGCTGGGCGTTCCATCTCCACACGCTCCACCAAACAAGTGTCCGTGGTCGACGAAGTAGGCATCCAGATGGCGCGTGGGGTGCTCAAGGAAGATCGCCTGCCGGTTGTCGGTATGCTCACACAAGCTATCCAGCACCCATGCTGCCCACAGATCCCTGCGGTTCCGGATACGGCAGAAGCTGCTCTTCGGCAGTATCTCCAGAATCGTGGCAGATCCCGGATCGACATAACGCGACCCGAAGCAGTATTCATTGCTGAGGATCGACCGGCCTTCCCCTGCACTGGCCGGGATCTCAAAGGTGTTGCTCAGCTCCACCACCCGCCATTCTGGAACCGGCAGGCCTGCTCGCCGGAAGATCTCCGACCCCATGGCTTCGTTAAAGAGCAGGTTACAACCCTGTGGATTGCCCTGCCGCTTGACTACGTATAGAAACCCGTCGCTGGCCTCCAGCAAAAACGGATTTGAGCCTCCCCTGAGCCGGCGCACAAATCGTACCGCTTTTACTTGTCCCACACTCGTCATGAAGCTTCCCCAAGGCTCACTCACAGCCAACCTGCGGCGCTTCGGATCGTGCCAGTTTCCTGCGGCTCCGCGGTGGGCCGTCGAATTCTGCGGTTGGCTGTGTGCGACTACTTCCCCCCCTCGCACGAGCCTGATACCCGCCTTCCCTTCCGAACCGATAACCGGTTTTCAGCCGATTTCTGCGATTTCTGTAGAAAGAGGGTTATCACTGGGGTTGTACGATAATCCAGAAGATGACCTGTGGAAAACTCGGTATTCTGTGGAAAAGTAACTGTATGGTAGCGTTCCGCACAATTATCGAGGCAAAACCGCCAGTCCTTTTGACACTTCTTTAATTAAAGTTCTCCTGGGACCTGTACCACTCCACCGTGCGCCGCAGGCCCTCCCGGAAGCTAACCTGAGGCTCGTACCCCATCCGCTCCGAGGCCAGGCGAATGTCGGCCAGCGAATCCCGGATATCCCCGGCGCGCGCAGGGGCGTACGCAGGCTCCCCCTCATAACCGGTCAACTCGCAGAGCAAGCGAAAGGTGTCATTCAGCGTAATCCGCGACCCCGTAGCCGCATTCATGACTTGGCCAGAAACCCGCTCCGCAGGCGCCGCGGCCGCCAGCAAATTGGCGTGGACCACGTTGTCGATGTAGGTAAAATCCCGGCTCTGTTCCCCATCCCCGTGGATGGTCGACTGCTGCTTGGCCAGCATCCGCCGGCAGAAGATGGCCAGAACCCCGGAATAATGCGAAGTGGGATCCTGATACGGCCCGAACACGTTGAAATACCGCAGCACCACCGTCTCCAGCCCGTAAACGCGGGTGAACGACCGCATGTAGTGCTCCCCGGCCAGTTTGGCCACGGCATAAGGGGAGATGGGACTCGGCGTCATCCCCTCGTGCTTGGGCAGCGTCGGCGTGTCTCCGTAGGCCGACGAGGAGCCCGCATACACCACGCGACGAACCCCGGCAGCTCGTGCTGCCACCAGAACATTGAGCGTAGCCGTGACGCAGTTCTGATTCGTACTCACCGGATCTGCCACCGAGCGCGGCACCGAGGCCAGGGCCGCCTCGTGGAAGACGATCTCCACGCCCTGGCAGGCTGCGGCACATACCGCGGGATCGCTCAGATCCCCCTCGATGAATTCCATGGCTTCCAGGCCCACCAGGTTTGAACGCTTGCCTGTGATAAAGCTGTCCACCCCACGTACGCGCTCACCGCGCGCCAACAATGCCGCTGCAATCGAGCGGCCGATAAATCCCGCCGCACCCGTGACCAGATACACTGCGTTTCTCCGTTCCTCTGCTACGCGGCTGAGCATGCGCGTAAAGCCCAGAATACTATCCCCTCTCCCCGTGCATGGCCGCCCGCCAAAGACTCCCGCGAAATCCCCCCGCCAGAATTCCCAAGTAGTTTTACAATCGTGTGCATGTCTACAACTATCAGCAGCACCTTGCACGAATTGAGGCAG
>CBJOJD010000356.1:0-5638 GCA_966443485.1 uncultured bacterium
ATTCCGACCTGGGACTGCCTCCAGGTAAAACCTTGACCTACGTGCTGAACAACGAGACCTTGGGCGGACAGATGGCAGCTCGTCGGCTGGGCAAAATCCTGCACGGCAAGGGCACCGTGGCCATCGTGGGAATCAACAACAAGCTGGCCAGTATGGAGGAGCGCGCTCGAAGCCTGGAACGAACCCTCGCCGAGGAATTTCCCGCCGTGCACGTCGTGTTCCGCAGCCTCGCTTTGCCTACTGTGGCCCAGGAGCAGCAGGTCGCCGAGCGAATGCTTGCGAGCGGTATTCACCCCGATGCGGTCGTCACTCTCTCTGAACCCGCAACCCGCGGCATGTACTTTGCTCTCATCGAGTTCAATGAGAACGGCAAGATTCCTCTTCTCGGCTTCGATCAGAATCTCCTTGCGCCCGTCCGAACCGGCGAAATCGATTCCGTGGTCATTCAAAACACCTTTGAAATCGGGCGTGTCGCCATGCTTGCCATGTCCAGGGAACTGGATCATGAGCCCGTCGAGGCCAGGTATACAGTCGAGCCGCGGCTTGTCACTCGCGAAACCATCGATTCAGCCGAGGTCCGTCAAACTCTTGACCTTGACTGGTACAGGCCCTGAGGAGATCCGACTTGCGGCAGCAAACTCACAAATGGATCATGACGGTCGCGATCAGCCTTGCTTCGCTGGTGAGCATCGCGGTGGCGGTCGTCCTCGTACGCCAACAGTGGCGCGCGCGAGAGCCGCGGTTCTCTGACGACTTCGTCCGCGACTCCTCCGTCGCGCCAGGCTCCCGCGGCTGGGAGGCATTCGGCGGAACCTGGCAGATGCGCGACGGAGCCATGCAGAATGTCTCCGATGATCGCGGTGCCAAGCTCGTGAATGGGAGCCCATCCTGGCGCGATTACACCATCGAGGCCGACGTGCAATTGCTGAGCGAAACCGGCGATGCTGGCTTCGTCTTCCGCACGAATAGTGAAGAGATAGGGGTCGATGCCTACCATGGCTACTTCGCGGGCCTGCGCGATCGCGACGATACGCTTATCCTCGGTCGCGCTGACTTTGGCTGGCATGAGTTCCAGTCTGTTCCTGTGCATTCTCGCGTGCACACTCGAACCTGGTACCACCTCAAGGTGATGGCCTATGGGTGCGATGTTGCTGCCAGTGCCAAGACTCCTGAGGGCGAAACCACACTGACCGCCATCCATGATGAGAACTGCATCCAGAAGGGCAGGTTTGGCCTGCAGTCCTATTCGACGGGGGCCAAGTGGCGCAACCTCACCGTGCGTCCCGCCTCCTACGAAGACTTGGTTGCCATGCTTGGAGGTGTAAAGCCGGGAACTCCTGCCGCCGCGCCTCTTGACGCACAAGGACTCGCCGCTGACCCCGGGCTCACCAACCTGGCGGATTATCAGAGAACCTTCGCCCCCATGCTTCGGGAACTGCAGAACAATCACGCCGACCTGAGTGCCACTCCTATTGCACGTCTCCGCCTGCTGGCGCCCAACATCTCTCCGCATGTGACCGTGCATGGCGTCGTCACTCTGGTCTCGCCGCAGCTCTTCATCCAAGATTCTTCCGGCGGAATCGCGGTACCTGCCGCTCATCCAGTCGTTCCCGTGCAGATCGGTGATGCCGTCGAGGCAAGTGGCGACGCCGAATTCCACAGCTTCAGCTCTGTCTTGCGAAACGCCACCGTGAGATTGCTCTGGTCTCATACCCAGGTACCCGCCGTGGCCGTAACGGCCGCACAGGCCGCCTCAGGCGGGTTCGACGCACAATTCGTGGAGACCGAGGGACGCTTGATCGCAATGCGCGCAGCGGGTGCGCACTCGCTGGTGTTGCAGCTCGATGAAGGCAGTCAATCCTTCCTCGCACTCCTCGAGCGGGGTAGCAATCCCGCGGTCATGCCCGCACTGCGCATCGGCAGCCGCTTGCGGCTGCGCGGAATCTGTGTCACCGACCAGTCCTTCACCAAGGATGAGGTGCCGTTCGCTCTGCTCATGCGCTCTGGCGGAGACGTCCAGGTGCTCGCGGCTCCCCCTTGGTGGAGTAAGACCCATGTCGCCGAATTGTCCGCCGCCCTGCTCCTGGTGATTGTCGGCATCCAGGTGCTCTATGCCTCCATCCAACGTTCGCGGCTCCATGCAGTGATGGATGAACGCGAGCGCCTGGCGATGGAGATGCACGACACCCTTGCGCAGAGCTTCGCAGGGTTGGGATACCAACTCGAGGGGCTGTGTGAAGAAGCCCAGCTGGGCAGCTCTCTTCGAACTCAGCTCGAAGCCACCCTGGGTCTCGTGCGCTTCGGACACATGCAAGCCCGTCGCAACATCTCCGCGCTTCGGCCGGCCAACTTGGAACAGCTCGGGCTGGCGGGCGCGCTGGAACAGGCTGCCCAGCGTATCGTGCAGGGAGGTCACGTCAGCATTCAGGTGATCACCCGCGGCGAGCAGCGCGGCATCCCCTTGCGCATCAGTGATCCTCTCTTTCGAATCGGCCAGGAGGCCATCGCCAACTCCGTACGGCACGGCCGACCCAAATCGATCCGTATTCGCCTGCGCTTCGGAAAGGACTCCCTTCGCCTTAGCGTTCATGACGATGGCGCAGGTTTCCATCTGGATTCTGATCGCGACGGGTTTGGATTGCACGACATGCAGGAAAGAGCCGAGCGGATCGGTGGCAGCTTCCAGGTGTGCAGCTCTCCTGGACGCGGCACCCTCGTCCTTGTTGGCGCCCCTCTATCGCGCAGACTGTTCTCCCATCTAAACCCCGTCACCCGCAGCCTCAAAGTCAGGTACTCACAAACTCATGAAGTCACCAGCTAGTTCGCCGCTCATACGCATTCTCATCGTCGATGATCACCTCATCGTACGAGCCGGCTTGACTACCCTGTTGGGGAAAGAGCACGACCTCGCCGTTGTTGGAACCGTGGAATGCGGCTCCGAGGCTCTTGGATTCCTTGATCGCGAGCACGTCGACGTGGTGCTGCTCGATCTGCGCATGCCCAAGCGCGGAGGTCTTGAGATCCTTCCCGAGATAGTTGCTCGGGAGAATGCGGCCCGCGTCCTCGTGATTTCCAGCTTCGAGTACGACGAAGAGATCTATCGTGCTGCCAAAGCTGGTGCCTGCGGATACTTAACCAAAGATGCCACGCGCACCGAGATCGTGAACGCCATTCGCCGCGTTGCGCAAGGTCAACTGCACTTTCCTGAGGCCATCGCCGCGCGCCTTGCCGAACGATCCCTCCGCGCAAGTCTCAGCCCCCGGGAACAGGACATCTTGATGATGCTCTCCAAGGGGCTGACCAACCGGGAGATCGCACAGGCACTCCAGATCAGTCATTTCACTGCCCGCAATCACGTCATCCACATACTCGAGAAGCTGCACGCGAGCGACCGTACCGAAGCTGTCGCAATCGCCATGCAACAAGGCGTGATCGGAGGGGACTGAAGTATTTCTGCGTAAGCTTTCAAGGCCATCCGAACCGCGACCCCGACGTGCATCGAATCGGCAGGCCTGAACAGGCTTCATCCCTGCCCGGTCCCCATGCTACGCTCTAAGTTCCGGCCGGACTCGCGGCTCACGCCTTTGCTTCACGGGTCAATGTTCGGCTGCGCCTGGAGTCTGTGGCTTTTGCTTTCTGGCCGCCGGCCTGCATCTCAACGAGTCCCGCCGTGCTTCGCAGCCGAGCGTCAAATGGCATGGCGGCTATCTTTCGCTCTGAATCACCCCAGCGGATATCATTTGCGCGCAATCATGCCAAAAACGGGATGGTTTCTCAGCACCGCACTGCTAGTTCCCGTCGCGTTCTCAACACAGATCGCGGCCCAGAGCCCTCCTTCCTCTTCGAGCGTGATCTGGCAGTCGAAAGATTTGCGTGCACTTGAACATCAACTGCCCCAGCCCCGTGAGAGCGTTGAACTGGAACCCGAGAAGGCCTATACGCTCGCGGAGTTGATCGATCTGGCGCAACTTCACAATCCTGAGACGCGGGTCGCCTGGGAACAAGCGAAATCAAAGGCTGCAGCCCTGGGCATTGCCCGCAGTTCGTTGTATCCCACCATGTCGGCGGTTGCTCTTGCAATCTCCCTGCGCCAGGCCGCCCTTATCGGTGAATTCTTCCATCGTCAGACCGAGGGAGTCTTTGAGCCCCTCCTCCATGTCGAGTACCTGGTCTTCGATGTCGCCGGTCGAAGTCAGGATATCGACATCGCCAAGGCCAATCTCTTGGCCGCCGATCTTGCCTTCAATGACACCCACCGTCGCCTCATCTACCAGGTAGCCTCTGCGTACTATCGGCTCCTCAATGCTGAAGGCCAGCGCCAGGCCGCTGAAATCAGTCTCGAGAATGCGAAAGCAGTGGAGGAGGATGCAAAGGCTCGGCTCGCGAACGGGCTGGCCACCAAACCCGACGAGCTTGAAGCCACCGCCGCCCGAGCCCAGGCAGACTACGACCTGCAAGCTGCCGTTGGTGCGGTGGACATAGCCCGAGGAGAGCTCGCCACGGCAGTTGGCATCGCCCCTGAAACCAAGTTCAAGGTGCAGGAGATCGATCAGCTTCGGCTGCCTTCATCCATGGCCGACTCGGTAGACAGGGACATTCAGCGCGCTTTCAGCCAGCGCCCCGATCTACTTCGACAGTTTGCCCGCCTGCGTGCTGCCGATGCCTCTCTCAAGCAATCCAAGTCTGCCTATTTTCCCTCCCTCACCTTTAAAGGAGACGGAGGCCTGGCCCGAGCTTATGGTCAACAGGATCTTCTGCCGGGCCACTACGCTCAAGGCGAAATCTGGACAGCGGAATTGGATCTGCGTTGGACTCTGTTTGATGGTGCTCGTCGCGAGTATCGCGTTGCTCAGGCAAACGCCGACAAGAAAGCGGCGCAGGCCGAGGTCGACACGTTGCAAGATCAAATTGCGAACGAAGTGTGGGCTGCGTATTCCAATATGCAAACCGCCCTGCGTCAGCAGCAAGCGGCAGCCGCTCTCCTGGCCGCTTCTCAACAATCGTATGAAGCAGCACACGAGGCTTATGGCTACGGAGTACGTAATCTGCTCGATGTAGTCTCCGCCCAGCGAGCGCTTGCACAGGCTCGCTCCGAAGACATCTCCGCACGCGCTCAATTGCTGCTTCAGGTCACAAATGTGGCGTTCCGAACTGGCGATCTCATTCAAGTCCAACATTGGACTCCTGTCCCACCGTCTTGAACTCACGTAATAGGGAGTGGTACGAACTCGTGAAATTCATGCGCAACTTGCCGATGGCTTTGCTGGCAATCGCACTCTCCGGGTGTGGACGCGCCCCCACGTTCAACATCCTTGGCTCCTTCTTCCCCTCTTGGCTCATCTGCTTGGCCATCGGCATCATTCTCGCGGTGATCGCCAACCGGGTGTTCGCCCGCTTTGCTTTGGACAAGGAAATCCTCTGGCCGATTGTTGTCTATCCCTGCCTGGCGCTGCTCTTTGCCTGCGCGCTGTGGCTGATTCTGTTTAGCTAGTCCAAGGAGATTAGGGTGCCGATCGAAACCTCTCATGCCCGACTTCACTGGATGGGACGCCTCATCAGCATCGCCGTCATTCTCTGCACCGTTGTGGTGGTCGTGCTGGTCGTCCGCGAAGTCAATGCCAATCCTCGCACTGACGAT
>CBJOJD010000357.1:0-5634 GCA_966443485.1 uncultured bacterium
GACGTGGCCACTTACATGGTGATCGGCCTGTTCCTGATTGGGTATTGCATCTATCCTCGTGTGCCGGACATGAGCCAACGTCCAGGTGAGAATCGTGGGCGACGGGAGGGTGCATGTCGGCGGTCACTTCGCAGCGGCATTTCAGGGTGATATTCTTGCGCGTCTTCACAAAACAATCAGGAGGATCGCGTGAGAAGAGGCATCGTTGCGGCGTTTGCAGGCTTGTTGCTCCTGGCGGGGTGCGGGAGCCAAGGGGATAAGAGCAGTGGCATTCCAGTAGAGCCCAAGTGGAAGGGGGCTCCGTATCGCATCGCATTGGACACACCCGCTAAACCGGTGGCCAGCCCGGGCATTGCGATTCCCGCGATCAAGTACACCGCCAACCCAGAGGCGCTGGAGACCCGCGCGGTTCTGGTGATGCGCTTCAATATCCCCGGGCCCAAGAACCAGGAACAGCCGATCCATCGCATGATCGGCTCCCCCATGGACATTCACGGGGCGGAAGGCTTGTTGCCGTCGGACTACATGGACCGGAGCAGCAAGGGTCTGGCTGAGTATCTGGCCAGCTATTGCGCCGAGGGCAAGGTGAGCCTGTCGGTGGCACTGGCGCGCTCTTCGCTCAATCCCCAGGCCGGAGACGGCGAAGTGGATGCGAAACGGCTCTCCGATTGGCTGCCGGTGGATCTGACCGCCAAGAAGCCGCGCGGCAAATGCTGACGAGGGCGGCAGTGTCCCGCTCTCATCCCCAGCGAACTACCCGTTGTTACGGGGCGTCGGTTGGGCCCGCGTCTCTGCATTTATAGTGAGTCGTTCAGAGAAAGCTTTGCCCATGGAGAGCGAATCCACTCATGTTCGTTCTCCCGGCGGGCTGTTGCGCGGGAGGGCTATGGCGGAAGCGCAGTATGCGATCTATCCCAGCTTGAGAGAGCGGGTGGTCCTGGTCACGGGTGGAGCATCGGGGATCGGGGAATCGATGGTGCGGCATTTTGCGCAACAGCAAGCGCGGGTGGCGTTCTTCGATGTGCAGGATGACGCGGCCGCTGCCCTCAGCGAGCAGTTGCGCACTGCGGGATGTCCGGAGCCACTGTACGTACACTGCGATCTCACCGATGTGGATGCCCTGCGCACCGCGGTGGAGCAGGTGCTCGCCGCGTATGGGACAGTCGATGTGCTGGTGAATAACGCCGGCAACGATCGCCGCCACCGCACCGAAGAGGTCACGCCGGAGTTTTGGGCCGAGTGCATGCAGCTCAACCTGCGCAGCCACTTCTTCGTGATTCAGGCCGTGCTGCCGGCGATGAAACGGGCGGGGCGCGGCTCCATCATCAATCTCAGTTCGATCTCCTGGATGATTCCCTCGACGGGTCTGCCGGTGTACGTGACCGCCAAGGCGGGGATCGTTGGCATGACACGCACGCTGGCGCACGAGCTGGGTCCGGAGGGCATTCGCGTGAACGCCGTGCTGCCGGGGGCGATCGCGACGGAGAAGCAAAAACGCCTGGTGTACACGCCCCAGTACAAAGCAGAGATCCTGGCCAGCCAGGCACTGAAGCGGGACATTCTGCCCGAGGATGTGGCACGGCTGGTGCTCTTCCTGGCCGCGGACGACTCCAGCGCCATCACCAACCAGAGCTATGTGGTGGATGGCGGCTGGGTGTGAAGGGAAGGCAGAAAAGTAGAGAAAGAGTGAAGAAGTGAAGAAGTGAAAGAGTGAAGAAGTGAAGTAGAGAAACAGTGAAGAAGTGAAGCAGTGAAAGAGTGAAGAAGTGAAAGAGTGAAGAAGTGAAATGGTGAAGAAGTGAAAGAGAGAAACAGAGAAACAGAGCGACAGTGAAACGGTGAAAGAGTGAAGCAGCGAAGCCGTGAATCCATGGCTCGCTGCTGGATGAGCTGTTTTTCTGTTCGCCGTTTCTGTCTGCTGTTTGCTGTCAGCTGCTAGCTGTCAGTTGAAGTACGCGCGATTTTGCTCGGCGAAGTGGGCCTTTTCGGCGGGCAGCTCATCAAGTGGATAGATGGCGTGGTTTTCGCACACGGCCACGCAGTTGCCGCAGTCGATGCACTCGTCGGGGTTGATGAAGACCTGCGAAACCGCATTGGCAGCAGGGTCGCCCACGGCGGGAGCAATGGCCGCGGTGGAGCACTCCGCGACGCAGACAAAGTCCTTGGTGCAGGCATCGGTAATCACGTAAGCCATATAGCGCATCTCCTTACAGAGCCGGTCCCGTGCGACGGGCGGCATTTCGTCTAGAGGCTACCGAGTCCGGCGCGATTGCTACCGTGACTCCAATCACCGGCGAAGAGCGAAATGCCAACCGGTATCGAGATACGGGATAACGCGATGACTTGCACCTCGAACCCGATGCGATGCTGCTTGTTCCCCAGCGATTCGCCCGTCAGCCCGTGCTGAAGTGTGCGATCTAAGGGGAAGCAATTCCCCGACCGTTCCCTGTTCTTTCGGATATCGGAATTGAGCGCAAGAACCGGATAGCGGGAACCATCTGCCTTCCTCGATGGTTGAGCGAGGAGGGAAGCAATGCATCGAACGATCGACCCTGGGATTCTCTACTTTGGCACTCCTGTTGCGCTGATCAGCTCGTTGAATGAAGACGGTTCTCCCAACCTTGCGCCGATGTCTTCGGCGTGGTGGCTGGGGCGGCGATGCCTGCTTGGGCTCGGCGTTCGATCGAAGACGCCGCAGAACATCCTTCGCACGGGAGAATGCGTCTTGAATCTGCCTTCTCCGGAACTGGTCTCCATGGTGGATCGGCTGGCTCTTACTACCGGATCGAACCCCCTGCCCGAGCACAAGATCAAATGGGGCTATCGTTATGAGCCCGACAAATTCGGCTGTTCAGGATTTACCCCGGTTCCTTCTTTGCTGGTTCGAGCTCCCCGGGTGCTGGAGTGCCCGGTGCAGCTGGAGGCTACGCTCAAGCACGTTCACCCTCTGGCCGAAGAAGACGAAATTGCGCGGAGCCGGCTCGTCGCCCTTGAGGTGGAGATTCAGCGTGTTCATGTCGAGGAGAGTATCCTCCTGCGCGAAAAGCCCGATCACATCGATCCTGACAAATGGTCGCCGCTGATCATGAGCTTTCAGCATTTCTATGGACTGGGCCGCAGGCTGCAGGACTCTCGACTGGCCAGTATTCCCGAATCGTTCTACCGTGTGGCCCGGGCGGCCCCATCCCCGGACAGCGTGCCCGAAATGACCGCCGTGGAGCGCTCCTGATCGCAACCCGAGCGGATACCTCTGCAAGACTGCCATCCCATCCATCTCGTGAGGATTTCGAGAAGGATGGGACAGCGCGAGCGGATCAAATGCTCTTGCGTTTCCAGCGGCCTTGGCGAAAGAGCACCATGCCGGCACCGGCCATGAAGCACTCGGCGATGACCAGGGCGAGAAAGGCTCCTTCGGAGCGCATGCCCACCCAGGACGCCAGTACCCAAGCCAAGGGAATCTCCAGCAGCCAGAATCCGAAGAAGTTCACGATGGTGGGCGTGAAGGTATCTCCGGCGCCGTTGAAAGCCTGCAGCATCACCATGCCGTAGGCGTATCCGATATTGCCGCAGGCGAAGGTGCGGAGGGCGATGGCGGCGATGGGCACCACAGCGGGATCATTCACAAACAGGCGTACGGACGGCGTTGCGAAGATCACGAAGAAGATACCGATCGTCCCCAGAAACAGCATGTTGTAGAAGCCGGTGCGCCAGACCGCCTGGGCAGCGCGATCCGGCTGCTTGGCGCCCAGATTTTGGCCCACCAGCGTGGCGGCGGCATTGCTCAATCCCCACGACGGCAGGATGAAGAAGATCACGATGCGGATGGCCACCGTGTATCCCGCCACCGCTGCGGCGCCGAACAGAGACACGATGCGCACCAGGAAGATGAAACTGGAGTTGCTGATGGCGAACTGAAGAATGCCGGCCAGCGATACGCGCACGAGGCGAAGCATCACAGGCATATTCAGGCGCAGGTGATAGGCCAGTGCACGCAGCCGTTCGGTGCCGCGGGCCAGGCGATAGAACTGGTAGAGCACGCCGATGCTGCGTCCACTGAGAGTGGCGAGCGCGGCCCCAGCAACGCCCAGGCGCGGGAAGGGGCCCAGGCCGAAGATCAGGCACGGGTCCAGAATGAGGTTGAGGATGTTGGAGATCCACAGCAAGCGCATGGCGATCGCGGCATCGCCAGCGCCGCGGAAGATAGCGTTGTTGAGGAAGAGCATCACGATGGCGCCGCATCCGCCCAGCGCAATGCGCGCGTAGCCGGATCCGCTGGCGACAATGGCCGGTGTAGCGCCCATCCATTCCAGCAGCTTGGGCGCGTAGATGCCCGCGGGAATGCCCAGGGCCAGGGAGATGACCAGGCCGAGCACGATAGCCTGCACACCGGCGATGGCGGCGTCTTCGGGATCCTTTTCGCCGATGCGTCGCGCCACCATGGCAGTGGTGGACATGGCCACGCCCAAGCCGATGGCGAAGACCAGCGACAACATGGACTCCGTAAGGCCGACGGTGGCTACGGCGTCGGCGCCCAGGCGGCCCACCCAGAACACGTCGACCACGGCGAACAGGGACTCGAGCACCATCTCCAGCACCATGGGAATGGCGAGGAGCAGGATGGAGCGGTTGAGGCTGCCGGTGGTGTAGTCCTGGTGGGAGCCGCGCAGCGCCTCGCGCACCGAGGACCAGAGGCTGCGCGCGCGGTCGTCCGCCGGCTCGGCCACGGTGGATTCAATCAATGACATAAAACCTCAGCGATGCTCTCAAGAAGAGAGCACGAGTAGCGGGGCGCTACAACCCAAAAGAACTGTGAAGTGAGAGGCCCCGGGGCGGATGCGTCCTCGGGGAGCCGCTATGCGGCAGAGCTGTTAAGCCCGAGGCAATGTTCAGCGAATTGGTCGAGTTGACACGACAGTGGGCTGGAACACTGTTACTCCTCTACGCCGGGGAACGGCGGGTCTGTTGATAGTAGCGCAGGTTGGGGAAGATTTTCCAGAGGGGAAGAAGAAACTGAGAGGGTCAACTCAGACCCAGCAACACACCGAGCAGCTTTCGGGCTTGCGCAAGGAGCTCCTCAGGGGCCTTGTCGTAGAACGCTGCATCGCAAACCTGCCAATCCAGGCTTTTCAGGTGGTCGACCAGGACACGCCGCTCCCTTCCCTTGATGTGAATTGGAAGAGCAAAGGGATAGGGTTTGAGCCTCGAAGTTACGGGACACATTACGGCGAGACTGGCTGCGGCGTTATAGCTGCGGGGCGTCATGACCAGGGCAGGCCGCCGCTTCGCTTGTTCTCTGCCCGCTTGCGGATCGAAGTCGATGTAGACGATATCACCGGCGTCGGGCACATAGGCGGCCCTTACCATTCCACGTCTTCTTTACCGGCCGTTCCGGTCAGCCCAGCTTCACTCTCGCCGTAACAATTTTCTGAGGTGATCTGCGAAACCAGCTCGTCGAGGGTCGGGAAGGCGCGCTTGATATGCACCGTTCCCCGCCCATCCACTTCGAGAGTGATGCGGTCGCCTTCTTGGAATCGCGCAGAGGTTGCTAACTGCTTCGGTAAACGAACAGCCAAGCTGTTTCCCCACTTGAGCACTTGAGATTCCATCGATACTCCGTATCTACATTGTATCACT
>CBJOJD010000358.1:0-5578 GCA_966443485.1 uncultured bacterium
TCAATCTAAACTCTTTGTTTTGTTGGTGCCGGGAGGGGGGCGAACCCCAGCCCTGTGCACAAAACACGTAAGTTATTGATTCGAAGAATCGGCCAAATCGCTCAAATCGCCACAACCGAGATCTTCAGGCACAATTCGGGCACAATGATGCTCGCAGCATTCTTAAAGCTGGTTCCCCGACAACCTACCGCTCAGGCCCGGGTCGGTATGCGAGACCGGTTTCTGCAAGTTAATTCTGGGCTGGCCTCGCGAGTGACGGTCGATGAGCGATTTGGCCTGTTCTCATCAGCTCACGACCCCACCCGTTCAATGCTGCACCGGAAGGGCCGACAGCTCTCAGAAGCATAAGAATGGCAGGGGCTAAATTCCTAGGCCTCGATTTCGCAACGCCGGCAAGGCACCTTCAATGAATTGCAGGTCGTCTTTTCCTAGTTCGGTAAATAGCACGGGAGTGTCCTGCGGGCGAAGGCCCTTTTGGTTGATGCGATTGATCAGACTCCAATTCTTCTCTGGGTGCTGAGGATCCGGATCGGGCGGCTCCTGGGCCGACAAGTCATACCGCGTCAAGTCGATCACGCGTTGGGGAGTTTTCCGATGCCAGTCGCGCAGCAACGCCAACCGTAGTTTTCTGTTCATGAACCATTCGATTTCTAGATTGTTGTACGAATCTCCAAGCCCGCAGCCGCGCTCGCAAAAGCTGACGTTCCAGTCTTCATTGGTCTTGATCTGGTTCCGCCAGATTGATCCGAACTCTCCGAAGGAGACAAAACGCGTGTTCGGCCATCTCCGTCTCGTGTCGGAAACCCAGCGGTCCATGGCCGAGCAGATCAGGTCTTTGCCGAACTCGTGCACCATCTGGGCTTCCCAGATATTGGTCACCCAACCGAAGCGGTTACGCTCAAAGCCTTCGTCAAAGTGAATCGATTGCGTATGCATCACCTCGCGATGACCTAGATCCAATCCCCACCCTACGTAAGTTTCAATCGGGCCGACGCCGCGGCGGCTGTTGTAGCCGGTGATCTCGTGGCCTAGCGCGCCGCTTCTGCGCGCGCAGAGAAAGTCCATCGTCCAGCCGTCCAAGTTGACGCAGTCAATGAAATCCGCCGCGCCCTGAGCCGGCTTGCAGAAGTGCTCTTTTGATGGATAGAAGGGATAGGAGGGGGAGCCATCCGCACCTCCGCCATCGATGTCGTGCTGGCTCCAGATCACCGCGTGTGCTGCGTGGATGTTCTCCTTTTCAGCTAGATAATGCAGGCTGTTGGCCGACAAGAATCCGCCCATGATCGCCTGCGGCCGGTATCCGTTTCCCACAAAATGTGAAATGGTTTCGATGGCTTCGGTCATCTCGCGATTGACGCGCTCGCGCGGCAGGTACATGGCCGGGAAGTATCCGGGGAAATAGGAAACTTCGTCGCCGAACTTCTTTTGGCACTCAACGGCGTAATCCCGGATCTGGCAGTAATTGCGTCGCTTGTCTTCCAGGGCATTGAGCGTGAATCCCCACGTGAGGCGACCATCAGGATTGGAGCGCGCAAAGGCTTCGCGCAATGACCGAACACCATCCAGCGTGTGCCAAGTGGATTCGTCGCGTGGGTGCAGCTTCACGTCCCGCGAAACCTCCCACGGAGTGGTGCGGATCATGATGCAGAGGGTGACAAACCGATTGCCGTACAGAGTGCCGGCAGGCGAAGACGCGGAGAGGCTCTCACCCGAATGCATCAGAGGCGTACCGGCCAGCAACCCGGCTCCGCCTGCGGCGGATGCGGCCAGAAATGTACGTCGATTCATGGATTTCCCATTCCCGATTTGCTGTTTCGCAGGAATACTCATTTATAAATGCGACGCCCCCGGTAGTTGGAGGCGTTGGTGAATCAAGCGCGGGTTTTCCGTCGGCCGCACGACGAGTGGTTCATCGCCAATGCACTCATCGACGGAAATAAGGTCGCGCCCGAGTAACCGCCCTTCCGCACCATTGTCCTTCTTGGCACTCGAGCTGACCAAAACGGCACAGTATCCGGAAGGCCGACCAACCGGGAGTTGATCTCAGTCGCTGCACCGTTTAGTTTTATAATCTCGCCAGAATCCACACTAGACTTGATCTCAATGGATGGGGTGCGTGACCTTGGGTGAATCTGCATCGATGTCAGTTGCTTCTGGGACAACATACCTTTGAACTAACCTTCAGGCGCGCACTGTGTATTTGGTGGGCATACTTCTGGCGACACATGGTCTACAGTATTCCTCTTGTCGTCATTGTCGGATTCCTCGAAGGATTAGCCGGTCTGGGAGGGAATCACCTCGTGTTATCTCTGAGCACTGTTCTCGTTATGGCTGCAGTGTCATTGTGTTCGTTGGGAATTGTCCTACATAAACAATTTCGCCACTTTTCCATACGGCTTGTGGCCTCTCCACGCGAAAATTCCAGCACGTGATGGTCGATGCGCTCATTTACGGCATTCCGGACGAGTGACCGGCATATTGGACAACAGCTCAATTCTTAAGTGGCAAAAGCAACACTAATCACGGTGATGTCGTCTTCCTGGCCAAAGATCTGAGCCTGTTGGGCGATCACCTCCGCTGCTTCACGGCTTACGGCGCGCGTCCGTTCGAATCCAAACAATTCATTCACAGCGTTCTTAGCCTCCGGCACGCCGTCGGTCATGAATGTGAGCCGATCACCTGGCCGTAGGTTTACCGTCTGCGCGGGATACTCTGCATGGTTGACGAGGCCTAAAGGTAATGAGCCCTCCAGCGCCATCTCCGCGCCGTTGATGTAAGGCGGCAGGTGCCCAGCGTTAGCGATACGGACTGTACCGTCGAATGCGATCTCCGCTGCCAGGCAGGTCGCGAAATGCCCGCCGGAACGGCCACTCATCCTGCGGTTTAACATGACCAACATAGCCTCAGGATCGAAGTTGTAATCGGCCTGGTTGCGAATAGCACCTACGAGGACGGCAACAAGCATAGACGCACTAACGCCCTTGCCGGAGACATCGCCGATGATAACGAGCAGAGTGCCATCGGAGCGCGTGAGGGTCTGAAAGAAATCGCCGCCAACCTTCTGAGCCGGACGGTACTCGGTTTCAACGATGAAGGCCGGGGATTGAATGGCTTCCGGTATGAGAACGTTTTGCTGGAGTTGCTGGGCCTGTTCGAGGTCGCGATGAATGGCTTCTCGCTCTGCCGACTCTCGAACTTGCGTCTTCAGAAATCTTCGCAGAGAGAGAGCGATGATAATGGCGAGGGTGAGGAAATCGCTGAAATTGCCTACGTAGATACCTAAGCCGGAGAGGAAGATTACGTTGGGAATGTGAAAGCCTACGAGGAGATAGCTCCAAAAAACCTGAATGAGGCCGAGCACGATGGGCACGGCAGGCAATAGCGCTTCCAGCCGATCGCGACGAATGCCCTCAACAAGAATGATGAATTGCAGCAGCGATATTCCTGCTGCGGACCAAGTCGCCACATCGTGACACCACGGCAGTGCGGCCTGGGGCACAAAGCTGGAGCCAAGGTAAGGCAGATCCACAGCTAGGCCGGCGATTGTGCCTATGGCGGCGAATAGCCAGGCGGCGAGAAGAACCCAGCGCTTTTCCTGCAATCCGAACCAGTGCCACCAAAAGATGACCCAGAACGGCAGAACCACCACAGCGACTGCCTGTGCAATGCCGATGCTGAATGCGGCACTGACGAGGGCGATGCCGTTTGCAGCGAGGCACGCCTGCCAGACTAGCGCCAGAAACAGCCAGAGCCAGATGCGCGCCCGTCGGTTGTAGAGCCAGGCCCACAGGACCAGGGGTGCCGAGAGCAGATCGAGGAGGCCCATGATAGAGGTGCCAAATTGCGTGCGCGGAATAGCCTCCTTTTCTAATGCCTGCATCAGATGTACGGTTGAGTCGAGCCCAAGTACGGGAGGTCCATGCAATCCTCCCGCGTCTGCATTGTCGAGGGCCGTTGCAGGGTACATGTAGAAACGCAGCGCCAGGGTGATTGCCCCATCGGGGCTGGACTTCGGCAGCGGGAAGGAGACGGGTTGGGTGCTATAGACAGTCACGTGATTTCGGGAGAAGCTTCCGAACTGGCCAATGTATTGCCCATCAGCATAGAGCTGAAGTGCGTCGTCGAAATTATTCGGCATCTTCAGCCACAGAGGCTGAGCCGGATTCGCAACACGCACGCGTATGCGATACCAGGCATAGCCACTCAGATGGGGATAGCCTCGCGAGGTCCAGCCTGGGACGAAGCCTGGTGTACCGAACACCAGGTCCACAGAGCCGGTCCTTGGGTTCAGATCCATTGGCGTCCAGTGTGAGTCGTCATAGGACGGCTGTGCCCACAGTGGCGAGCCATCGATCCACGGTGAGTCGGCGGGCGAGAATTTCCATCCCCGCTCCAGCGGGACGACGGAATTGCCCAAGGTGATTGTCGGCATTGACACCATGCTGGGGTCGGCTGCGCGAGAGGGACGTGCATAAGTCAAAGAGCAGAGAGCGATAGCAACGCGCAACAGCAGCAATGCCGACCTTTTCATTGCGACAGGTTACCATCGGAGATCGAGGTCCAATATCCAGCCATGAGCTTGCTATTGTGAGTTCGCTTATTAAGAGACAGAAAAAGCTCGGCTCAGTGCGTATCACCGGCATTCCACACCATGAGCATTCTTGGCCATCGAACTGACCAGACTAGCACAGTCTCCGGAAGGCCGACTACACGCCCACAACGTCCCTTAGCAAACTCTCGACTAGGTATAATCGCGTTCTTATGGCGGTATTTAATCCAAACGAAGTGAGCGATCAGCAACTCGATTGGACCATTCTTAGGGACGGCGGCGTTGCGCTCTATTGGCGGCCAGAAGTGCTGGCCGAGGACATAGAGCATCTACGGTTGCGCGGTTATCGAACAATCGAGTTCGACGCTAGTCGACCCCGAGCGGATTTGTTTTTTCCCTCTCCCAGACGTCTCCGAGCGCCGATAGCTCGGTTCCCTAATGCCAAGAGTTATTCGTGCGTCCAAACCAGCCACGCGGGAACCAGTGTGCCGCGCTCACCACACCCCTGCTCGGCCTCTCTCGGAGAGACGGTTCCGAGCATTCAGGCCGCGGGCAACGATAGCAGTAGGCGGATCAACTCTGCCTGCCGGCGCGTGCCGGTCTTTCGAAACACCTCACGAAGATGAAAACGACTGGCGTGATAGGTCATGGCGAGTCGCTCTGCGGCCTCTTTCAACTCCAGGCCCTCCTGCAGGAGATCGGCCAGCCGGCACTCCGTGGCAGTGAGCCCATAGAGATCCTGGCCCCACGCCCGTCAGTTCTTCGCCAGTTCGCCGGGCCGTCTCGAAGCAGCTCTCAATGGATTTTCTCTAACTGTGACGAAGCCGGAAAACGAGTCCTGGCAGGAAGACCTCTAATAGTGCCGGAGCGTGAGTGTGACGCTCAGTGGAACGCAAAACCGGGGAAGGAGGAAGACGGCGGAGCTGGGGCGGATCTTATAGAGCATTGACGAGTGGGTTAGTCGATGGTATTGTCAGGGGCACTGAAAAGAAAATACTGAAGCGTTAACAGAGTCATTTTTTCCCCAAG
>CBJOJD010000359.1:0-5545 GCA_966443485.1 uncultured bacterium
AGCACCTTCTCTCACCGCGTAAGCGGCGGCGTGGACTTCGAGCAGGAAATCCTCTATAACGGCATTCCCGCGCCTCAGCCAGAGACAGAAGGATACACCACCAACTTCAATCCACCCTTCGAGCTGGTTCAGGAATACCGCGTCGAGCGCTCCACCTTCTCAGCACAGTTTGGCATGGGGCAGGGCGCTCTCACCTACCAGATGCGCACCGGTACGAACCAGTACCATGGCGATCTTTTTGAGATCAACCGTAACAGCTTCTTCGATTCGGTGGGCTTCTTCAACGGTCCGGCCTGGGGCGGCAAGAACGTTCCTCCCACGGACCACGAGAACAACTACGGCTTTAGCGTAGGCGGCCCTATCTGGATTCCTCATGTCTACAACGGCCACAACAAGACGTTCGGCTACTACAGCCAGGAGTGGTACAAGCAGAACAGTGAGGACACGGCCCCGAATACCGTTCCAACCGCGGCGGAAAAGACCGGCGACTTCACGGACTTCATCGGAACGGATAATAACGGGAAACAATTTGTGATTCCGATTTACGATCCGACGACGGGACAGCAGTTCCAATGCAATGGCGTCCTCAATGTCATCTGCCCCAACCGCATCAGTCCAACCTCTCAATCCCTCCTGCAGTTCCTTCCCAACCCCGATCGTCCGGGAAGTGGCGCTGGCGGTCTGGATTCGAACAAGAGCTTTGCGCCCTTCGTGAATCCGCACATCCAGCACGTGTGGGGCTTTTCGATTGATCACAGCCTGACACCCACGCAGACTCTGCATTACAGCCAGTGGAGAAACAGTTTCAGCAACTACAGCTTCGACGGCTCTCCGGCCCGCGATTTTGTAGTTGCTCCGAATCCGCTGAACGCCATGAAGTTTGAACCCGCGCTCGGCAGTGTGTTCCTGCTGAACTACAGCAACACGCTGTCAAACCATCTGGTGATGACCGCTGGTTTTGGCTGGATCGGCGAAATCAACAACCAGTTCAATATCACCAAGTACAACTTCCCGGCTGTCTCGCAGGGCACCATCCCGACCAACATTACCTTCGATGGACAGCACGCCCCGACAAGCTGGGGCACAGACGGCTCCTGGCTGCAGTCGATCAACCGTAAGCTGGGTATCGCCATCGTCAACAACTGGCTCTGGAGCAAAGGGCGGAACACGTACAACATTGGCGTTGAATACCGCCGCTCCTATCAAGACGACAATGAGGATCAGACTGAGGGTGGTCACTTCAGCTTCAGCCAGCGTACTACCTCAATTCCGAATACGAGTGATCCTAATTTCGGAAACTACGGCAGCTCGTTTGCCAGCTTCTTGTTGGGCATCCCAGACCAAGCGAACCGCAGCAATTCACAGGAGCTCCGACTCCGCAACCGCGCGATCTCACCTTATATTCAGGACGACTTCAAGCTCACACCGAAGTTGACTGTGAACCTGGGCCTGCGGTGGGACATTCAGGTGCCCTTCACCGAAGAGAACAATCTGATTGTCTACTTCAACCAGGATCATCCGGGCACTTTCCCGGGCACGAGCATTGCAGGCTCCGCCACAAAGTTGGGCAACTGTGCAGGCTGTTCCGGCTTTGACCGTGCGGATATCCACTGGGGGCACTTCGGCCCGCGCCTGGGTTTCGCTTACCAGCTGAGCAACAAGATGGTTCTCCAGGCCGGTGTGGATATTGCTTTCCTCAACGGCGGGGCCTACGAGTACGGAACCAGCAAAGTGGCTGTGAACTACGGCAACCTGCTGGTGGGGTCGTTTACTCGCAACAGTACTGGCAGCACCTCGTCCTCCTATGGCAGCTGGGACACGAATGTCCTGCCGAATCCAACGGCAACTCCATTCAGCCCGAGCCTCGGTGCAGGCAACCAGATCAACTCTTTCAGCAAGAAGGACGGGTACGCACCTTACAGTCAGCAGTGGAATGTCAATCTCCAGCGCGAGCTCGGCTGGAACACATTCCTAACCGCCGCCTGGGTAGGCAACCGTGTCATCCATCTTCCCAGCCAGTTGAACCCGATCAATCAGATGGATCCCAAGTACGATGCTCAGTACGGGAACGTGATGGATCCCGTTACGAAACAGTCAGTCCTCGCTGACACTTTCAGCAGCGGACGTGCACAGGCGATGGGCTTCACGACGCCTTACCCGAACTTCGTACAGGATTTTGGTGATTCCTCTACGGTCCAGCAGGCACTCACCCCCTATCCTCAGTACTCCAACATCTTCAACAACTTCGAAGCCTCCGGCACCACGTACTACCAGAGCGCGCAAATTCAGGTCGAGAAGCGTTTCAGTGATGGTCTGTCGTTCCTGGCCGGCTACACTCTGTCTCATCTGATGGACAACACCAGCAGCGGCTTCTCTAGCTTCACCGCTGGAGCGGTCAACAAGTACAACCAGAAGCCAGAATGGACCGTTTCCAGCTCAGACGAACCGCAGAGCCTCAAGGCCAGCGGCACCTACGAGCTGCCAATCGGCCCCGGCAAGAAGCACCTGAACAACCACAAGCTGGGGAACCTGGCCGGCGGGTGGCAGGTGGGTTGGATTCTTGACTACGAATCCGGCACACCAATGGGCGGATGCAACGGCAGTTCGGTCTGCGAGAACGGCTCGCCGTATCCCAATAGCTATAACCGGCCTGACCGCAACCCCTCCGTGCATTTGAGCACCGCTTCTTATAGTCGTGCCAAGGACTATTTCCTCGGCAAGATTGCTAAAGCGCAGATGTTCGATCCCGCAGGGTTCACTGCAACGCCCACGCAATACGTGATCGGTAATGCGAAACGCATCTACTCTGAGCTACGCAACCCCTCCTACATGCGTGAGGACCTAAACGCGAAGAAACGCTTCTACCTTGGCGAGCGGTTCCAGGGAATCCTTTCCGTGGACTACTTCAATGCCTTTAACCGCACCCAGTTCAACGGACCGGATGGGAACATAAGCGATACCAGCACCTTCGGTCAGGTCAAGGATCAAGGATCAAACATCATCAATCGACAAGGCCAGGTGAGCTTCCGATTGGAATTCTGATCCGACATTCTTATTCTTCAACTGCTGTACTTGCCATGTCTCCTGAGTCGCCCGGATTGTCCTCGGACAATCCGGGTATTCTTTCCTATAGACATCCGTGTGCTCTCGAAACCATAGAGGCAGTTCGTCTTATAATGCAGGAGCTATGACCGTAGTTCGATCCTCATCGTCGCGCTTTCGCATGCTGTTCTTAGGCGTGTGTGTTCTGCTTGGACCCGTGCTTCCACACATCCATGCTCTCCAGGCAGACGATGAAGTGACTCCCGAAGTGCAGAGCCTCTACACTCAAGCTCATGCTGCAAAACAACAGGGAGACAGCGCTAAGGCGATCGAACTCTACCGACAGATCATTCGACGTGCCCCACACCTCGCCGCCGCATATAACAACCTGGGGATGCTCTACTTCGACAATCATGAGTATCAGCATGCAGTAGAAACACTGCGACATGGCATGGAGCTCGATCCAAAGATGCCGAGCGCGGCGGCTATGCTGGGCATGAGCTACTATCAGCTTGGAAATGCTGAGAAGGCGCTTCCGCTACTGCAAGCTGCTTTGCGGGCCAACCCGAAAGACAGCCAGGTTGAGATGGTTTTGGTGCATGTCCTGCTCAATGTCAATCAGTTGCAGGACGCAGAATCTCGCCTGAACGATTATCTCGCTCGCAATCCCAAAGACCAGGAAGCTTGGTATCTGCTGGGCAAAACTCATCTGAGACTTTCGGAAGAGGCTCTGAAGAAAGTGAATGAGATCGATTCCAATTCCGTTGTGGCCCACGAAATTTCTGGCGAGATTGACGAGAGCATGCACAACTACGACCTGGCCCTGGTCGAGTACAAGAAAGCTATCGATAAGGCTCCGCAACAGCCAGGCACGCATATGCACATGGCCGACGTCTTCTGGAATCTGGGCAAGTGGCAGTCAGCGGAAGGAGAATTCCGGGCGGAACTACTCAACGATCCCAACAGCTGCCTGGCGCGCTGGAAGCTAGCCAATTCGATGCTGGAGGCGAACGATCCTACAGAAGAGGCGAAGGGTGAACTCGACAAGGCTATTGACCGATGCCCGAATTTGATGCAGGCTCGGGTCGATCGTGCACGCGCTTTAGTACGCTTGGGTAAACAGTCTGACGCACTCCCCGACCTAATGATGGCCCTGAAAGAGAGCCCTCGGGAGCCCAGCATTCACTTTTTGCTCGCGGCCGTCTACCGTTCAGAGGGCAAGACCACTGAAGCGCAGGCAGAGATGAGAACCTACGGAACCCTTCAGCGCGAAGCGAGCGCAGCTATAGCCAGCCAGGCCAGCGATGCGAGTGCCATTAAGAACAATGCGCATTAAGGTTCATGTCTTTACCGCCTTCCTGATGGCCTCCTGCGCGGCTCCCGTTCTGCTGGCACAGCAAGCGGACGATCCTATTGCACAGGCGCGCCAGCAACTGGATAAAGGGCAAGTACGAGACGCTGAGGCTACGTTGCACTCTTACCTCGCGGATCATGGCTCCTCAGCCGATGCGCACGCGCTGCTGGGCTACGCATTGTTCCGCGACAAGGACCCTCGGGCATCTCTGAGCGAGTTTTCGGAAGGGTCCAAATACCGCAGCCTTGCTCCCTCCGAATTGAAGGTGGTAGCCGCCGATTACATTCTCTTGAGCGATTACGTGAACGCCGACAAGTGGTTCTCGCAGATCGTCACGGCCACTCCCCAGGACCCTGACGCCTGGTACGTGCTCGGGCGAACCAAATACAACGAGAGCGAATTTACCGAAGCTATTTCGGATTTCGAAAAGGCGATCGGCCTCCGTCCCAACTATGTTGAAGCGGAAAACAATCTTGGGCTGTGTTGGAAAGAACTGAACAATCAGGAGAAGGCCCGAGCGGCTTTTGAGACCGCCATCTCCTGGCAGGGAAGTGCGCCGGTGGATGCGCAGCCATTCCTGAACCTGGGCACTCTACTCGCCGATGACGGCCGCAATAAGGAAGCGCTCCCTTATCTCACGAAGGCTGCGGCGCTCTCCCCCGATAATCCAACAGTTCACGAGCAGCTTGGTAAGGTATACGTCGCGTTGAATGATCTACCAGAAGCTCAGGCTGAGTTGCAGCGCGCCATCGCGGTCGCACCGAACGTCTCGGCACTCCACTTTAAGCTTGGGCAGATACTGCGCAAAGAGGGCTTAACCGATCGCGCTCGTGAAGAGTTCGAAATCTGCGAAAAGTTGAGCGGACCTCGCTCCTCCACTAAAGTGCCGAATCCCCCGCGCTGATGCCTCAATCCAAAAGCAGGGATAGCCGTAAGCTCAATGCACTGCTCACTAAGCTATTGATCGGACCTTCAATTTCGAAAGAGCGGAACCAAAGGCAAAACCCTGCACCCGTTCGGGGGTGACAGTGCTGAACACCTGCTATTTGTTGTCAGAATTGTGTCAGGAATTGACTTAACTGCTGGCGGAGAGGGTGGGATTCGAACCCACGTTAGAGTTTCCCCTAAACACGCTTTCCAAGCGTGCGC
>CBJOJD010000360.1:0-5545 GCA_966443485.1 uncultured bacterium
ATGTGACCTGTGGCAATTCCTTTATTATTTCCGTAGCTTTCGGACGGTACTGGCAGTTCTGGAAATTGCAGCGGAGACGACCGGTTGTCGCTTTGCAGGTTGCCGCGCACAAAGAGAGATTGACGGGGCGTAATGTTGTAGTCAATCCGGGCGATGTTTGTAAATTGCGTAAGGGGCGCGGGCGAAGTGAAGTTATACGTGCCGGTATTGTAGCCATCTCCCGTGGCGTTTGAGTTTGCCAGCGGGAATTGGTTGAAGTAGGCGGTCGCCGCCTGGTTGGTCAGAGGCGCATAACAGTTGGTGGTGGCGCATGCGGAATCGGAGGACCGGCCGTCCATCTGCGCGATATCCGCTGGCGTTAGCGTGTTGTAGGTCGTTCCATTCTGGCAGGGATCAGAGGTGGGACAGGCCTGGTAGGTTACATCGCCGGTGATCAGACCGGCCTTATTCCCGCCCGCCACGAAGACCGACGGCACAGTCTGGCTGACCAGAATATCGCTCGCCTGCCGGAATCCCTCATAGGCCCCGAAGAAGAACAATTTGTCCTTCTTGATGGGAACTCCAAGTGAGGCGCCATAGGTGTGCTCAAGCACCTTAGCCGCAACGTTGGGCAGGCCCTCATTGAGCTGTGCCTGCTTATTGAACCAGTTGTTGGATGTGGTTCCGGGATCGCGGTAATACCAATAGGCGCTGCCGTGGACGTTATTGGTGCCGCTCTTCGTGACCAACGAAACCTGCGCTCCGGAGGATCTGCCGGCATCCGCATTCGGGTTCGTTGTGGTGACACGGAACTCTTCCACAGAGTCGCGCGTGGAGCGGAGCGCGCCGTTGAAGGCATAGCCGAAGATCTGGTCGTTGTTGTCGACCCCGTCCAGAGTAATGTTTGTCTGATCCTGGCGGGCGCCATTCACAATGCCGGTTCGCGGATCCTGATTGAGTCCGCCAGTCTGGGCCCCGCTGTCCAGAGCAAGAACGCCGGGCTGCAGGGAGAGAAGATATGTCACGTTGTTGGCAAGATACGGCAGGCTTCCCACCTGAGCGCTGTCAAAGGCCTTGCCGAGACTGGCGTCGGTCGTATTCACCTCAGACAAGCTGGTTTCGACGGTCACAGTTTCCTCGGAGGCATTCAAAGTTAGCTGGAAGTCCGCGGTTCGCGCCTGATTCACCAGCAGTTCCACGATCTGCTTCTGACCGGCGAACCCTGTGGCCTGCGCGAGCACGGTGTACTTCCCTGGCGTGATTTGTTCGAAGGCATAGTCGCCGCGCGCATCCGAGACCCGCTCCGCCTTGAATCCTGTATCTGCGTTGCTGATTAAGATATGCGCCCCAGCAATCACTGCGCCCGAGGGGTCGCCGATGGTTCCGTGTAGCGAGGTCAGCGCGGTTTGCGCCGAACCGATGCCGTATACAGACAAGATCGCAGCTAAGGAGAGATACAAGAGCCGAGACAACTTCATGGACAATGGCCTCCAATGGTGAACCGATGCTGAGCCGCTCTCTGGATGGGCGGGGGGACGGAATTGTGACCTGTTCGAGTGCCTGTTCGTGAGGGGAGAGAGATAGTCTTTCAGCCCGTCTCCGCGGATGAGGAAGTATGGGCCTGTTGATAGGGAACTGACCCGAAAACCTGCGTTTCGGTAGAGTGCCAGAGGTACGTGCGTATTGTGAGGGTTACATTTATGCAGCAATGAATCGAAGCGAATAAGGAATTTCGATGGAGTAGACAATCGCACCTTATTACGGCGTAACCACTGGCCTCATCTTCCTGTGTTTGCCGGTCTTACTCCGCACAAGTGGATATGCCGCCGTCCGTACTGGTCAGAATTGACCAGAAATCGCCGGCCAGTAGTGTCCGGTTAAGATTCGGGCGTTTGTTCGTAATAGCTTGAGTCGCAGCAGTTTAGTTTGACTTCGGAGCGTGATCGATTTGAACTTGGTGCATCCATTCCGGTCTGCTTTGTTGCCAGTGAGGCGACATGAACAGCGGCCAGAGCTTGTTTTCCCAGTTCACCGATCATCTTCCCAAGCACGAGTTTCGCCAATGTGTCGAGCGCTACGACGGCAACTACCGGATGCGCACGTTCTCCTGCTGGGACCACTGTCTGAGCTTGCTGTTTGCCCAGATGACCTGCCGCGAGAGCCTGCGCGATATCGTTGCCTGCCTGCGCTCGCATCAGCACCGGCTTTATCATCTCGGCATCCGCGGTACGGTCTCCCGCAGCACCCTGGCCGATGCCAACGAACTCCGCGATTGGCGCATCTATGCCGATTTCGCACAGATCCTGATTGCCTAAGCGCGGCGCTTGTATATCGGCGAAGATCTCGGTTTGGACTTGGACAACACCGTCTATGCGCTCGATTCCACCACTATCGACGTGTGCATGACATTGTTTCCCTGGGCCCGATACAAACGCGCTCAGCACGCCATCAAGCTCCATACCCTGCTCGATCTGCGCGGGCCGATTCCCACCCTCGTTCACATCACTCCGGCTCAGGTGCACGACATCAACTTGCTCGATCAACTCACACCCGAGCCCGCCGCTTTTTACGTCATGGATCGCGGCTACCTGGATTTCCAGCGGCTTTACCGCTTCACCCAGCAGGGCGCCTTCTTCCTCACCCGCGCCCGCAAGAACTTTCGCTTTCGCTGCCTCGCCTCTCGGCCAGTAGACAAGAGCACCGGCGTGCAATGCGATCAAACCATCGCCCTGGTCTGGTTTTATCCCGCCCGCGGCTTTCCGGCTCCGTTGCGGCGCGTGCGCTTCTTCGACGCCGAGCAGCAGCGTCGGCTGGTGTTTCTGACCAACAACTTCGCCTTGCCGCCGGAGACCATCGCCGAACTCTACCGCCAGCGCTGGAAAATCGAGTTGTTTTTCAAGTGGATCAAACAGCACTTGCGCATCAAGGCCTTCTACGGAACCTCGGAAAACGCCGTCAAAACCCAGATCTGGACTGCGTTGTGCAGTTACCTTCTGGTGGCCATCGTCCGCAAACGGCTGGACCTGCCACTGAATTTGTACGCCATGCTGCAAATTCTCAGCGTGAGCGTATTCGAGAAAACCCCGGTAAAACAGGCCTTTTCGCTCGACAACCCGCTTCCCGAAGATGGAGGCGATCCTAACGGCAATAATATACTTGCCGAATCATCCCCGGCTGCGGATAATGGGGGTGTGATGTGAGTTCTATCTCCGAGCTTGCGGGAGCCGTGCATCCGGGGAAACGAGAACAGAGGAACTTAATGCTCTTCCGGTTCTACTGTGATGAGAGCTATGACGGTAATGCAGAAAACCCTAAATACTTCGCTATCAGCGGTTTTTTTTCTGACCATCCAACATGGGAAGAGGTTGAACGTGAATGGGTGGCCATCAACGAATCCGAGGGGGTGCGCGGCGGTTATCATGCAACCGAGCTAAATGGGCGTGGCCCAAAAACTCGTTATGCCGGCTGGGATAAATCGAGAGGCGATGCATACAGTGCGAAATTGCTCAAAGCGATAAATCGGCAAAAAAAGCGCATGGTAGCATACAACTGCGGAATACGTGGAGATTTATATCGAAAGATCATCAGCGATGAAGGAAGAAATAAGCTAGGGCATCCTTGGATGGTCTGCTTTAAGAGCATTATTGCGATGGTTGCGAAGGATATGGAGACTCTTCCACGGGAAGACACTTTTTCTGTGATTTTCGAGCACGAAAGGCGCTTCGATCTTACGGCACTCGAAGATTTTTGGGAAATGAAGGGAAATCCACGTTTCCAGTATCGTCATAGGCTCATGACCGCCACCCCTGGAAACACTGAAGAAATACCCTGTCTCCAAGTGGCTGATCTGATGGCATATGAGTACTTCAAGCGGATGGAGGGTATTGATCAAGGCAGGGATATGCGCAAACCCCTGGAGATGATTCGCGAAAATAATGCCTATTGCGAGGGATATTTCGGTGAGAGCACATTTCGCAGAATGAAGGCTGAGATCGAATCCGCGCCTTGCGGTAGCAATCAGTTGGTCATAATTCCAGACCTTATTGGAGGAAGCGCATAGATGAAGATGAGCGAAGAATTCACAGCTTTTGATTCTGCAATGGACGCTATTCTCCACGCCGACCCCAAAGCTGTCAAACAGACGATGGAAGCCGAGAAGAAGGCGAACGCCGAAAAGCGCAAAGAGAAGAAGCAGGCGGAAGAGAATAAGCGCGGCGCTTAGGCTCCGAGTCGGTCAACATCGTTGTTGAGATGATCGATTTCCAGGCGGAGACCGGCGATTGCTCTTTTCGTCGCGCGGTATTCGTAGCGATCAATAAAAATCTTCAAAAGGGATGCAGCCGTTGGGAGCGTAGCTCCGGCGAGTATGATTTCTAGCATTTGCATATCCCGTCTCCTGCCGCCTCCATCTTATTTTAGCTTCGGACCCCGCTTGCGGGTTGGAGCGCTAGAATGTCGTTTCTCCCACCTTGCCGGTTACCTCTGCATAAGTAAGCCGCTTGTTAGCGACTTGCGAGAGGACGGCAACGAAACGATCAGCATCGGTAAGAGGGTTCTCTTTAGTTGCACGGTTGTTGTAGCGGAACACCTGCTCGGTCACGTAGCGATCCAGGTGGAACGGTTCTACGGCAACGTAGGTGCCGGTCAGGGTCCGTTTCAGCAGGCTCCAGAAGTTCTCGATACCCTGAGTATGAACCTGCCCGCGAACATATTCCTCGACGTGATTCACGGTGGCGTGGATGTAATCCTGCGCGGTCAGATGATCGTAAGCCGGATAGCCCTCGGTGTAGACAGTTGAGCCCCGCTCGATCCCGTCGAAGATCTTTGCCTGAAGGGTTTCACGCTTGACATTCGGAACCACTATGGCGCGAACCTGGCGGCTCTCTCGGTCAAGCATTCCCATGACGATAGCCTTCTGATTACCCTTTTGCGCGGTCTGCATCCGCAAGCGGCGCTCCCGATGCATCTTCTGCGGCTTCGGCCCCACAAAAGTCTCATCTACTTCCACCGGGCCACTATCACTTCCGCCCATCTTCATCATGGAGCCATTCTTCATCGCTTCGCGGATACGGTGCATCATGAACCAAGCAGTTTTCTGAGTGACCCCGAGAGCACGGTGGATCTCGTAGCTGCTCACGCCGTTCTTGGCACTGGCGATCATCCAAACTGCCGGGAGCCATTTTTCAAGGCCGATGGGCGAATCCTCGAAGATAGTTCCAACCTTGACAGAGAACTGGCGCTTACTGTGCGCGCTCTTGCACTGCCATTTGCGCTGATTCGCCAGCCAAGAGACATCGGCACGGCCACAGGTCGGGCATTCGACGTCCTTGGGCCAGCGATGGTCAACCATGTACTTCAGGCAGTTATCGGCATCTGCGAAGTAAAGAATGGCGTCTTGAAGAGTCTTCGGCGCTTTCATGATTAAAGAGTAAGACGTCTATGTTGATTTGTCACGTATATTATTGCCTTTCTAAGTTATTGATTTAATTGGTTGCGGGGGCTCATGAAGACGGCAGACTCCAGCGTGAAGCGATAGAGGCGTTCGAAGTCGATATAGCCGCGATCC
>CBJOJD010000361.1:0-5532 GCA_966443485.1 uncultured bacterium
CACCGGATGACCCATTGATTCGCTATCGCACCGCAAGCCTAAGCCGTGTTGTCTTCTGTTGCTGGGTCTGGCTGTCCCTGCTGTTGATCACGCCTGCGCAGCCCTGCCGGACAGCGCGATCCCTCGCCGATCAATCCAACACCGCTCGTACCCCCAATGTGGTTCTCGACATCCTGCCCGAGCCCTGTGCGATCCGCCCAGAGGAAAGACTGAAGTGGTTTCTCTCTTCGACAATCGGGGCATCCGGTCTTGTCGGTGGGGTCTTCTCAGCAGCGCTCGGAACAGCACTCGACAGCCCCTCAGAATACGGGCCGCACTGGGACGGTTTCGCGCAACGCAACGGGATGCGCCTAACGGGCGTTGCGACCAGCAATGCCATGGAGGCAGCGCTCGGCGCCGGCTTCGGCGAAGATCCCCGATACTTCGCCAGAATTCAGGCTCCCTTCAAAACGCGCGTCCAGAATGTAGTCGACCTGACATTCCGGGCGTATCGGTCAGATGGACAGCGACACTGGGCAGCGGCGAGGTACGTAGCCATCTCCGGCAACAACTTCCTGTCGAACTCCTGGCGAGCTAAGAGCGAAGCCGACTGGCAGCATGCTCTTCTCCGAACGGCCGAGGGCTTCGGAGCTCGCGCGCTCTCCAATGCATGGAGCGAGTTCATGCCAGAGATCTGGAAGAAGATTCGGCATCAACCGACCCGGCAACAGTAATTCTCTCGGCCTGTCGCTTCAGGCAGCTTGGCATTTGGCATCAAATCGTCCGAGCCGAGGCGACGTTTCTCGAAAGCAGCGCTTCTAAGCTCTCGTCTGGGATCAACTCTGGATGACGACCGCTAAAGTTGTGAACCACTGGAAGTTCGGGCAACAAGTTCCTGTATCGATCGCGGGTATAGTGTTGGCGATAGCGATCGTCGGCTGCAAACATCAGGCCCAGGATGTACAAGCACCAGCCTCTCCGGGCGGAGGCATCCATCCATATTCAGCTCCCCTCGAGGCCGATGATGGCCAGTGGGTGCGGGCCACCAAAGATTACGCCAACACGCGCTACAGCACACTCGATCAAATCAATACCGGCAACGTCGCCAGCTTGAAGGTCGCCTGGTCATTTGACACCGGCACTAAGCATGGGCTCGAGGCAGCGCCCATCGTGGCGAACGATACGATGTACATCGCCACCCCATGGCCAAACAGGATCTTCGCACTCGACCTGACCAAGCCCGGAGCACCGCTGAAATGGACCTTCGATCCGAGCCCCTCACGCGCTGCAAAAGGTGAGGCATGCTGCGATTGGGTCAACCGCGGAGCAGTGTATGCGGATGGCAAGGTGATCTTCAATACCCTCGACGCATACACCATCGCCCTCGATGCGAATAGCGGAAAGCAGCTTTGGAAGACACGGCTCGGAGATATTGCCAACGGCGAAACGATCACCATGGCCCCGATGGTGGTGCGTGACAAGGTCTATGTCGGGGTCAGCGGCGGCGAGTTCGGCGTGCGCGGCTGGCTTGCGGCGCTGAGTACCAAAGATGGAAGCATCGCCTGGAAGGCCTACTCCACTGGTCCAGATAAGGATGTGCTGATCGGAGATAGGTTCAAGCCCTATTATGACGGCGATAAAGGAACCGATCTGGGAGTAAAGTCATGGCCGCCCGATGCCTGGAGAATCGGCGGCGGCACGGTATGGGGCTTCCTCGCGTACGATCCCACCAGCAACCTGATCTACTACGGAACCGCAAATCCGGGCCCCTGGAATCCCGAGGTGCGCCCAGGCCTCAATAAGTGGACCGCCGGCGTGTTTGCGCGCGATGCGGACACCGGGCAAGCAGTCTGGTTTTATCAAATGTCGCCCCACGATCTGTACGACTGGGACGGCATCAATGAAAACATTCTTCTTGATCTGCCGTGGCAGGGCAGCACACGCAAAGTCTTAGTACGTGCCGATCGCAATGGCTACATGTATGTGATCGATCGAACCATCGGTCAGGTACTCTCCGCGACCCCTTATGTCTACATCACGACCAGCACGGGCGTGGATCTGAAAACTGGCGAGCTAAAGCGGGTGCTCGACAAAGCGCCGAAAACCGGACAGGAAATTCGCAACGTATGCCCATCAGCACCGGGCGCGAAGGATTGGCAGCCCTCTTCCTTCTCGCCCAAGACGGGCCTGGTTTACGTGCCTCACCAGAACCTCTGCATGGACATCCAGACGGGCGAGCCGAATTATATCGCCGGTACGCCCTATGTGGGCGCAACGGATCGCTTCTACGCCGGCCCCGGAGGCAATCAGGGCGAGCTGATGGCTTGGGATCCACTGAGCGGCAGAAAAGTGTGGACCGTGCAAGACAAGTTTCCCATCTGGAGTGGAACTGTCGCCACCGCAGGGGATCTCGTGTTCTATGGGACGCTCGACGGCTGGTTCAAGGCAGCCGATGATCGCACCGGCAAGACCCTGTGGCAGTTCAAGACAGGGTCGGGCATCATCGGTCAGCCGATCACCTACCGAGGTCCTGACGGGAGACAGTACGTAGCAATCCTGTCTGGTGTAGGCGGATGGCCAGGAGCGATCGTCAATTCCAATCTAGACACCCGCGACGATACGGCCGCAAATGGCTGGGGCGTCACCATGCAAGATCTGAAGAAAGTAACTCAAGCGGGAGGGACCCTCTATGTCTTCTCGCTTCCTTAACCTCATCCTGTTTTGCTGTATCGGCCCATTATGTGCGGGAGCTACGCCCCTCCGCATTTGCGCAGATCCGGATAACCTTCCCTTCTCTGATAGCGCGGGGCACGGCTTTGACAATCGCATCGCTGTGCTGGTGGCGCAGGAACTAGGGCGCGAGCCAAAGTTCGTATGGGCACGCAGCCGCCGTGGGTTTCTGCGTGAGCAGTTCAACAAGGGCGCGTGCGATGTGCTGATGAGTGTGCCCGAAGGAATTCGTGCGCTCGCTACCTCTCAACCCTACTACCGCTCGTCCTACGAATTTGTCACACGCACAAGAGATCACTTGAGAATCACTCGTTTTGATGATCCTCATCTGAATGGACGACGGATCGGCTTGCAAATACTTGAGGAGAACTACTCTCCCCCATCCTTGCCGCTCATTCGCAATGGTCATGCTGCGCAGCTTGTCGGCTTCGATTCCTTCGGAAGACGCAGCGCGGAAATTCTCCATGCTGTCGCGGACGGACGTATTGGCACTGCTGTCGTTTGGGGACCACTCGCTGGCTATGTCGCAGCACGCGACCATCTCCCGTTGAACCTCACTCCGGTCACGCCGAGTTTGGACTCTTCAGGTGTCCCGTTTACCTATGCCCTGACCATCGGCATGCACAAGCAGGATACGGCCCTGCGCCTCGCGATCGACAAGGCGCTTCAGAAGCGTAAGTCCGACATTCAGGCTGTCTTGGCCCGCTACCACGTGCCGACGCTAGAGGAGAACAAGGCTCAATGAGAATCGTGATCCTGATTCTGGCTCTTTCCGGCACGTTCGTACTGAACGGCTGCAAACGTGAGCAACGCGTCTTTGATCCAGGATCTCAAGGTTCGCAGATTGCGAACGGCGTACCCCTGAACGAAGTGCACGCCGGCGGCACAGTCCCCCTCTCAGATGCCTCGAAATATGAAGGCAGTGCCTACGCAGTGGGTGAGGGGAAGCGTCTGTTCGAGGCCTACAACTGTGTAGGTTGTCATGCACACGGCGGTGGGGCGATTGGTCCGGCGCTCATGGACTCCGAGTGGATCTATGGCAGCCGCCCTCAGCAAATCTATTCCGACATCGTGCAAGGGCGGCCCAACGGCATGCCCAGTTTCGCAGGGAAGATCCCCGACTACCAGGTGTGGGAATTAGTGGCGTACGTACGCTCGATGAGCGGCCAGTTGCCCAGCGACGTGGCGCCATCGCGCTCCGATGAGATGCCGGTCAAGAAAGCAGAACAGGCGCAGCAAAAAGAGTATCCGGCAGATGAAAATCCTCAACCGGTGCAGCAGGGGGCGCCACGATGATCCTCGCCGCTGTGCCCGGGTTCCAGGGAAATCAAACGGCACTGAACCCAGTGGGGCCGGGTGCTGCACATATCGAATTTGAATTCTCGCTGATCTTTTGGATTACAACAGCCGTCTACTGCATAGTGCTGATCGTGCTGGTCACCGCTTTAGCCCGCAAACGGCACTCTCTCGAGACCATGCCGGAGCCGTTGACGACCACGGCGAAGAGTGATCGCACGGCCACCCGTTCGGTGGGCGCGGCCATGGTGGCCACCACCCTGCTGCTGTTCATCATGTTGGTGGGCAGCTTCGAGACGAGCAGGGCCCTCGGAAGCATGAATGAGGAGAACGCCCTCACCATCGACGTCTACGGTCATCAGTGGTGGTGGGAGATTCAGTACCCGAACGACGAGGCCTATAAAACCGTCATCACTGCCAACGAGATTCACCTTCCCGTGGGCATTCCCATCCGGATCCACGGAACTTCCCGCGACGTGATCCACAGCTTCTGGGCCCCCAATGTCCATGGGAAACGCGACCTGATGCCGGGCTATGAAACGGAAGTGATGATGCAAATTGATCAACCGGGCAGATGGCGCGGCCAGTGCGCAGAATACTGCGGTGAGCAGCATGCACATATGTCCTTCTTCATGGTCGCTGAATCGAAAGATCAGTTCGCACAGTGGCTTTCGAGGCAGGCAGAAAGTGCTGCTCAACCGCAAACGGCTCAGGCTGCACATGGCCAACAGGTCTTTCTAACCCACGCGTGCGTGCTGTGCCACACCATTCGTGGAACACCAGCCGGCTCTCGCGTGGGACCGGACCTGACACACCTGGCCAGCCGCGCCACCATTGCCGCCGGCCAATTGCCCAACACCATTGGCAATCTCGGCGGCTGGATCATCAACGCTCAAGCCATCAAGCCCGGATGCCGCATGCCTCCGAACCAGTTGTCTGGCAGCGACCTTCAGGATCTGCTGGCCTATCTCGAGACCCTCAAATGATCACCACATCGGTCGAAAGCCACGCGGAACTGAGTGAGGCGGAACGCCTGCAACAGGCGCAACTGGAGCGCGTTTGGCAGGAGCCCGGCGGCATTCTGGGCTGGTTCAAGGCCGTCCATCACACCACGATTGGTAAACGCTACTTCTTCACGGCGCTGCTCTTCTTTCTGATCGCCGGACTCCTGGCCGGAGCCATCCGTCTGCAGCTTGCCTTTCCCGAGGCGCATTTTCTCTCGAACGACCAGTACAACCAATTCTTCACCATGCACGGCAGCACCATGATGTTTCTATTCGCCGTGCCCATGATGTTTGAGGCATTCAGTGTTTATCTGGTGCCTTTGATGGTCGGCACACGCAACATCGCCTTCCCGCGCTTGAACGCATACAGCTATTACCTGTACGCTTTCGGCGGCCTGATGTTCTACGTGGCCTTCCTGTGCAACACCGGGGCCGACCGCGGCTGGTTTTCTTACGTGCCGCTCGCAGGTCCGGACTACGGGCCGGGCAAGCGTCCGGACTTTTGGGCTCAGCTCATCACTTT
>CBJOJD010000362.1:0-5525 GCA_966443485.1 uncultured bacterium
GCGCATGCTGGATCAGTGCACGCGAAGAGTTGCCTGACATGCGTTTTAGCCGCGCCCCGCTTGCGTTTTCTGCACGTCAGGCAACCAAAGCTTTTCTGCGCCGCTGCGCCCATCCGCTCAACTGCATGCCCAGCGTGACTGCAATGCACGCCACCACTACTGCGACGAAATTGGCCTTCTGCTTTTCGATCGTTTGATATCCGATCGCATGCAGCGCAACCAGCGCGAAGATGGCGTAATTCCAGCGTTGTAGCTGCTTCCAGCTGCGGGTCCCTAATCTTCGCAACGAGTAATCGTTCGAGGTTGCCGCCAACAGGATTAGCGCTAACGTTGCGAGAACACCTGCGTAATTGGATCCCCCGAAAACATCGTGGCGTATCGGAAACGAATGATGCTCTTGCGGCCCGTAAACGTAATAGAGCCACGGACGGCCGCGCAGGTGCACGCACTGTCCTACCACCGTGTGCACAATACCCAGAATTGCAGCCCAGATTCCTAAGTCGCGCCGCAAGTCGCTCGACACTGGATTAGGGCTCTTGCGGATCACGTTCCAAGGTCCCGTCAGCAGGGTCGCGCTCAACAGCACCATCGCTGGATATGCGGTTGCGAAGCTGGCCTTGGAAAGCACGTCCTTGTACGGACGCGTTGCATAGAGCATGACGACTGTGCCGGCGGAAAGAAGGAATAAAGGCAAATGATGGCGTAGCAAACGACGCGACAGACGCCTGCTAAAAAAACGTGTGGCAGATGACATCCCGAGCTTGAAACTCCTTTACTGCATACTTGAACGACCACTCAGGGGCACCCGCAGATCTTCCTCACGTATGTCGATAGAGCACATGGATCGTACGTCCATTATAGGCTTTCGTCACATGCTGCGCTCTTCACCCGTCCCACGCCGCATCCCGGGTGTTAGCCTCAGAATTGATGCCATTACCGCAGTCGGACTATCTCGTGATTGGCGCAGGCGTTGCCGGTCTGCGTGCCGCAGTGGAGCTGGCTGGGCACGGTAGCGTGCTGGTCGTGACGAAAGAATCCGTACGCGAATCCAACACCCACTATGCCCAGGGCGGCATCGCCGTAGCCACCTCGGGCGAGCAGGACATCGCCCTGCACATCCAGGACACCATCGACGCCGGCGACGGCCTCGTCTACCCGCCCGCGGCTCAGGTCCTCGTAGAAGAAGGCCCGCAGCGCGTAGCCGAGCTCATCGGCTGGGGCGCGCACTTCGACGAGGAAAACGGCGAACTGCTGCGCACCCGTGAAGGCGCTCACTCCCTGGCCCGCATCCTGCATGCCAATGGCGATGCTACCGGTGCGGAAATCAGTCGATCCCTTGCCGCTCTCGCTCGCAGCCGGCCCGGCATCCGCTTTGCTGAATGGACAACGGTCACTCGCCTGCTCAGCGCCGAGGGCCGCATCATTGGCGCGGAACTCGTCGATCGCGACAACCGGCCCACCCGCGTGAACGCCCGGGCCGTGCTGCTCGCCGCTGGAGGCGCAGGCCAGGTCTATTCCGACACCACCAATCCCGCTCTCGCCACCGGCGACGGCATCGCTCTCGCTGCTTCCGCCGGGGCGGAACTGGCAGACATGGAGTTCTACCAGTTCCATCCCACCGCGCTCTCCCTGCCTGGAGTGCCCCGCTTCCTGCTCTCTGAAGCATTGCGCGGCGAGGGTGCCTACCTGCGCAACGACCGTGGTGAGCGTTTCATGGAGCGCTACCACCGCCTCCTCGAGCTGGCCCCCCGCGATGTGGTCGCCCGGGCCATCGCCCGCGAAGGCATAGGCTCCACCGCCGACGAGAGCCGCCTGGTATACCTCGACATGCGCCACGTCAAAGGCGTCGACCTGCATCAGCGGTTCCCCGGCATCAGTGCATTTCTGGCGCAGCACGGCCTCGATTTGCATCGCGACCTCATTCCGGTCCGCCCTGCCGCTCATTACCTCATGGGAGGAGTCCGCACCGACCTGCAAGGCCGTACCACCCTGCCGGGCCTGTATGCGGCAGGCGAGGCTGCCTGCACCGGCGTCCATGGCGCAAATCGCCTGGCCTCCAACTCCTTGCTGGAAGGTTTGGTCTTCGGAGCCCGCGCCGCACAAGCCATGCTGGAAGAAGCCCCGCCGCTGGTCAGTGCAGACGAGCTGCCACTCTCGGCTGCCGAAAGCGCCACTTCGGAGGAGCCGCTGGAGCGCATCATCGCCAGTCTCCAGGCCGATATGTGGCACTTCGCTGGCCTGCTCCGGCAAGATGATTCACTTCGCCGCGGGATCGCCGCACAAGCTGAATACGCCGCGCAGCTCGACGAGCTTGGCAACCACGGCGCTGCCGGCCGGCGCTTTGCCGAGGCCCGCTCCCTCAGCTCCATCGCGCACGCTATCCTGCACAGCGCCCTTGCGCGCACCGAGAGCCGCGGCGCGCACTTCCGCAATGACTATCCCCAGCGCGACGACGCCCGCTTTCAGCAGCACTCGATCTATCGCTGTGGCCGTGACGTCGCCTTTGAGCGGTGGCCTGAAGCGTCCTGAAGACATTACCGCAAAGGCGATCGAGGATTTTCAGCCTTGTACTTGTTACTTGGCCCTCAGCTGTGGGCTGCCCGCAGGCCTCTCACGGTACCGCCACCACCGCAATAGCCTGCACCGGGTCGGTTCCCGTCGCGGTCTTCGTGCCGGCAACCAGCTTGCCCGGTGTGGTCGCGTCGAAGGTGTACGTGTAAAGATCAGGGCTGCCACCGGAGCTCGCTGCCAGCAGATAGGTCGACGAGCTGTCTTCCGCCAATCCCACCGTGCTCACGCCCGAAGCCACCGTATTCACCGTGGTTAAGGAGTAGGTGGTGCCGGAGGTCGTGATGGAAAAGCCCGTGATATTGCCGCTGCTGCTGCCGCTGACCGCCTTGTTGGCCACGTACACGTAGCTCGCCGTCGGCAAGATCGCCGAAGGGCCCGTACCCGCCGTGGGGTAAGGTGAGCCCGAGATCTCATCGATCGAGGTGCTGCCGATCGTGAACACCCGCAACCCACCCGTCTGACCGCTGTTGCTCGAGCCGCTTACCGCCACCGTCTCGCCCACATACAGCAGCCGGTTGGTTGGATCCACACCCACGGTATTAGCTCCGCCCGAGGTGTTCAGCACTTTGATCGTGGAGATGTTTCCAAACGGATTTGTATTGCCGGCCGTGAACGGACTGACCGCCGTTCCCCCCGATCCCATGGCCACAAACACATAGGGGCTGCTCAGATTCGCCGGCGATATCGCCACCTGCTGTGCCGTGGTCACGGGCAGTGCCACTGTCTTCTCGCTTAGAGTCGAGTTGAAGGTGCCGTCCGAGGTGGAGAGGGGGACTGCATTCAGGTTCCCCGAGCCCGCAATGACCTCTACCAGCCACTGTCCTGTGGGGTCCACTACCATGCTGGTGGCTGGATCCTGAGAGATGACCTGGTTGTTGTTGGCCAAGGTCAAAGCCCCGCCCGAGCCCACGTCGTAGAGATAAATACCCGACGTCGTGCTGACGTACAAGAACGCGCCGCTCGGCGCGATCGCCATTGCCAGCGGAGTGGCCCCCGGAGACCACGGGCTGCCCGTGACCGCCGTCGGAGTGCTGCTGGAAGCGGTGATGGAGAACCCCGCCACCTGCTTCGAGGCCTGATTCAGCACATAGAACACCCCGCTGGCCGTTCCGCCGCCCCCGCTATTGCTGACCGGATCCCAAAACCCTTTGCATCCCGTCAGCAGTGCCGCCAACCCCAGCACTACGCCTGCCCACTTGGATTGCCGCATTCGTTCCTCGCCTCTAAGCCTACTGCGCTATGGGCCGGCCTGTCCCGGCCGAATATCCCGCCCAGAAATAACCACCTACATGCGCGAAGAACGTGCGTTCTGGCGCAAAGAGCCTATGTCACAAATGAACTGCTGCAAAGCAGGATGGCCATCCGGGCAGGCATAGCCGGAGCTCTGCATTGAGACCTGCCCGAGCCGTCCCGCACTCCCATCGAAGGTGCCGCGAACCTGGATCGCATCCTGAGCAAAGAGTTTAGTGCTGCTTACGCGCCAAACGGAGGGTCGAATCTACTGCGCTCAACAAACCGCTGTTTCCAACCCGCACCGTATCTGACGCAAATCCGAGCCTCTGCGCTCGCCTCAAGCCGTAAACCCCGCCTCGCCGGCAGAGTCGCGCTCAACGGCCCCGCTTTTTGCCGGCGCGCTTGGCGGCCTTCGCTTCTTTCTTGTCTTCGGAGGAGTGCATAGCTGGAATCGGGTCCAAATCCGGCCCGATCCGCTTCACCACCGTATCCAGCATCTCGAAATTAATGGTCCGGAGCTTCGACGGCCTCCCCGTCCCTGTCTGCGGATCAATCTGGATATCCGGGTCCGCGGCGATCTTCACTCCGAACGCGGGCACCATCCCCGCATTCTTGCCCGGACCCTCCACCGTCGTGATATTCACCGGCAAAAAGCCCTGTATCGGCCGCAGCCGGAAAGCCGTCTCGTACCGGTGATGATTGCGGCTCCAGGTGAACACCCTCACCTGGTCGAAATCATAGGGCAGCCCCCACTTCATGGGCGCCAGCAACATTACGTACTCCGGAACCTCATGGTCCGGTGTGTCCGCATTGTCGTCATGAATCTTGGTCAGCACATACGCGCCCACAATGCGCTGTCCTTCCGCGTACTGAGCGATCGCATCCGGAGCGTCCACATCCATACGGCTGGCCAGCAGCCAACCCGCGTGCCCTTGCCCATCGCGCACCAGCCACCAGTCTTCCAGAATTACGGGTGCAGGCTCAGCGGGAGCGGTCGTAGGCGCAGCCGCCTTGCTCCCCGGTGCCGGAGTCGCAGCCGGCTTGGCAGCCTGGTTTGCAGAACCGGCTCCGGTCTTGCCCGAAGCGGCCGGAGTCGTCGCGGGCGCCGTGGCCGGTTGCTGCTTCGGCACCAGCGGAGTGGTTCGGTGTCCTCCGCCCGATCCCGGCGCGGCCTTCGGAACCGATGCCCGCACCAGCAGCTGCACCTTGGCATTCGCCGGCAACAGCAGGAAATGCTCCGTATCCCGCCCCGGCAGAATGTGCAAGTACACGTCATCCCGCAAAACCGCCGTGGCCACTACCGGATCATTCTTGTGATCCGCGGCAAGCTGGGCAAACAGGTCGTAGACCTTGCTGTCCACAACCGCATGCTCTTCCAGCCATCCAATCTGATTCTTGTCCGTCTTTACCTTCAGGAAACGTCGACCGTGTTCCAGGATCTCCAGGCGCTGCCCATTGTTGACCTCACCCACCCGGTTCGATACCGCCGCCACCCGGTCGTGCAGGTATGCTTGCCGCGCCGAAACGTAGACCGTCTCGTGATGCTCCTGGTGGATCCGGCTGCATCCGCACGCAAGCGATACAGCCGCAACCGTACCCCACATCCACGACACCGAACGCCGTCTGCGGAGAAGGGAAGCGAGAGAGATGTGGGGGCGCGATTTCACAGCTTCGATCAACTCGAGCATAGCACCCGCAGCAGCGCACAACCGCGGCATTCC
>CBJOJD010000363.1:0-5505 GCA_966443485.1 uncultured bacterium
GCGCGTCGGCTGCGCGAAGGCCATCGAAGACATCGCGACCAGACCGGCGCACAGGGCTCCGGCGAAGGCGAACTTGGTCCCCTTGCGAACCTTCGATCCAACCTGGGAGGAAGCAGAAAAACGGTACGTGCTCATTGCGCCTCCTTGGTCGAAGCACTGGGAATGGGCAGGATGGGCGGCCGCGTGGTCCCCTGCGTCTGACGTTGCGTCTCGATCTCGCTCAACAGCATGGCCGGAGCGACGGCGCTCACCGGAACCGTGCCCGACTCCGCGCCACACTCGCCATTGAACACTTCGCTCTTGTCGCCGGTGGCCAGGATGCGCTTCATCGCCGCCAGCGGCGTGCCCACAATGCTGACGCCGCGCACCAACTCGTCCGGGCGGCCGTCCACATACACGCGATACACCACGAGTGGAATCACCTGGAATGCCTGCGGGGAGCTGCGGGTGGTCACCGCAAACCCGGAGGAGATGTCCTCGAAGTAGAGGCCGTAGGGCTTGCCTTGTTTCTTGGCCTCCTCGATCAGCTCTTTTCGAAGCTGCTGCTCCGGAACCGATTTGGACGAGGTCACGATCAGGTTTCCCTGCCGCCCGGTCGGCATGCGTCCGGTCTGGGCACGCCCGTGGCCGTTGGAAGCGGCGAAGCTGGCGATGGGCAGCCGCGACATCAGGAAGGTTTTGAGCACGCCGTCCTGGATCAGCTCCACGCGCCGGGCTTTCTGGCCCTCGTCGTCGTAGGTGTAGGTGCCGCTCAGCCAAGTGTTGCCGAAGGTAGTGCGGGTGGGATCGTCGGCAACCGACAGAAAGGGCGGCAATACCTGCTGGTTCAGCTCCTTCGTGAAGGTCTGGCCCTCTTCATCGCCACGCTGGCGCTGACCTTCGAGGCGGTGGCCCAGCACCTCATGAAAGAACACGGCTGCAGCGCGTCCTGAGAGAATCGCGGGGCCATCAAACGGCTCGGTAACCGGTGCTTTGCGCAGCTGCTCAAGGCTTGTGCCCAGCTCGCGCATGCCGGCAACCAGTTCCTCCTGCTTGGGCAGGCCGTCGACAGTCTCTGCCTCAAAGGTCCTGGCCCGAAACAGGTCCATACCGTCTTCGGCGCGAGTCATGGCGAAGACCACCAGCCGCGCCTGCTCGTGCGGAGTCACCACTTTGGACCCTTCAGAGGAGACGAAGTAGTCGGTCTCGTTTTGCACCGAGAGCATCACGATGTGCTGGTACACATCGGGGAAATCGCGAAAGACCTTCGAGAGCGCGGTGATGCGCTTCTCCCAGGCCGTGCGGTCGATGGACACCGAAGGAGCCGGTTTCACAATCGCCACCTGGGGAGGCTCGCTGCTGAAGTCCGGGGAAGAGTCTTCCTCCTTGGCACGGACCTGGGCTTCGGTCTGCACGCGCAGGTAGTTGTCCAGCGCCGTGCTGTAACCGGTATTGGTGGCTACCCACAGGGTGCGCGCCAGCGCCTGCCGGTCATCGGTGAGCGGCAACTGCACGGTGTTCACTGCCGACCCGCGGTGATTGCCATGCGTGTTGTCGAGCTTGGGATCGCCCAGCCGGACTTGCACGTCCGCTACACGAACGTGGTTCGACGAGTCGTCGATCAGCGCTCCGTACTGGGCGCGGATCGAAACCGCATCGGCATCGCTGACCTCGTAGCTGAGGAAGTAAGGCCGCTGCTGTTCCTCACCATGCCCCAGCGAGGAGAATGCGCGCTGCAGCTCCGAGCTCATGGCATCCAGAACCACTGGCTGCTGCTGGGCGCAGACATGCGGTGCGCCGGCAGCCAGCGCCAGAAGCGCTGCCGCGGAGAGTGCAATACTGGGGACCGTAAGCGGGCCGCGAAAGCAGGAACGAATCCGCAAAATAGAGCGGGGAAATTCAGGCAGAAGCATCGGTAAGCCCGATTGTCTCAAACCTCAGCGCCCGGTTGGTCAAGACGATGAAATTCTGTGTTCGAAGCTCAGGTATAAGGCTCCTCGCCCTCTTCATTGCCATGGCCTTTGGCCTTGCACCCGCCATCGTCCACGGCACCCCCGTGCCGCAGCCCTCCGGCAACATGCTCACCGGCTTGGGCTTAGCCACGGGACCTGCGACGGCACCCGCATCTAAGCCGCAGCCAGCCAGCGAGCAAGCGTACACACTGCCTCCTGACAAGCTGGCCAAGGCGATCCTGCTGAACAAGATTCGTCTCGCCCTGGAGATTGCCGGCGCGCTGTGGGGATTGGCCATCCTGTGGCTTCTGCTCTCAACCGGGGCGGCCGCCGGCCTGGAGACGCAGACGCAACGCTGGTCAGGGCGCCGCTGGCTGCAGGGCTTCTATTTCTTTGCGTTGTTTTTCGTGATCACCTCCCTCGCCGGACTGCCGCTGGATGCGATCGGGCACACCGTAAGCGTGCGCTTCGGCATCAGTGTGCAGCCGTGGGGAAGCTGGTTTGGCGATCAGGGAAAGGGGCTCGCCATCAGCGTGCTCTTCGGCTCGCTGGTTCTGCTGCTCTTCAACTGGATTGTGCGGGTCAGTCCGCGTCGTTATTGGATCTGGGGATGGCTCGCCAGTATCCCGCTGATGCTGCTATCGGTTTTTCTGGCCCCGCTGGTGATTGACCCGCTCTTCAACAAGTTCGAACCGCTCATCAACACCCATCCAGCCCTGGTCGCCCGGCTGGAGCAGGTGGTGGCCAAGACAGGAACCCACATTCCGCCCGATCGCATGTTTTTGATGAAGGCCAGCGAGAAGAGCAATGGCCTGAACGCGTATGTGACCGGGATCGGCGCGACCAAGCGATTCGTGATGTGGGATACGGCCACCGACCGCCTGCCCGACGACGAGGTGTTGTTCATCTTCGGCCACGAAAGCGGCCATTACATGTTGCACCACATTCCCAAGATGTTGACGCTTTCGGCCATAGGCCTTTTTCTGCTGTTCTCGGCCTGTGCGCGGCTGGGCGAGTGGATGCTGCGGCGGTTTGGCAGGCGCTGGCGGGTCAGATCCATGGAGAGCCGCGCCGGTTTCCTGATCCTGCTGTTTGCATTCTCGATCGCCGGAATCGTGGTGGAACCGGTGGGGAACACGATCAGCCGCCATTACGAACACCAGGCAGACGTGTACGGGCAAGAGGCCATCCATGGACTGGTTCCGGATCCTCAAAGCACGGCTGTGTCAGGATTCAACCATCTTGGCGAGGCTTGGCTCGAAGATCCGAACCCCAGCCGGTTCGTGGAGTTCTGGCTGTATAACCATCCCTCGGTACAAAGCCGCGCACGCTTCGCGCGCAGCTACAATCCCTGGGCAAACGGTGGACGCGGCGAGTTCTTTTCGAAATAACGATTGCGTGGTTCGGCCTGGGATTGGAACGTGCACGTGACTGTGCCGCGTGGCCGAACCTGCCCGTGTCCGCAGTGCCTTTGGTCCCCGTCTTTTAGAATGGCGGCATGCAATTTCTCTCCGTCTCCCGCCGCCGCACCGACGCATTTCCGCCTGAGGCCTTCACTCCCGAGCTGGTCAATGGGGAGGCGCAGCGCGTACGGGAGCTCTATGCCGCAGGCATCCTGCGCCAGATCTGGAAGCGTGGCGATATGCCGGGCGCCGCCATTCTGTGGGAGGCAAGCTCTGAGGCCGAGGTTCGCGAGGCGCTGGCCAGCCTGCCCTTGGCGAAGGCGGGGATGCTTGAGATCTTGTCTCTGCTCCCGTTACAGCCCTACCCGGGCTTTAGCGGATCATAAGGGACCGGTCCCCGTTTTCTAGACCCGCTCTCCCGCCGCCGCGCCCCTCCCACGCTGTGGACCGAATTCCCTTCTGCTGATTCTCGGGACCGCGAATTTTGATCCCGCAACATGCTGCCCCGCCCTCGTTGCACCCCGCCCTGCGCGACCGCTTACACTGAAAAAGTCGCAGGGAAACTTGTTTTCAGGAGCGTTCATGGCCTACCCCACGCAGTACCGCTATACCCGCGAGCACGAGTGGATCGCGGTAGAGGGCAACATCGGAACCGTCGGGATCACCGACTACGCACAGAACTCGCTGGGCGACATCGTCTACGTGGACGTCCCCAAGGTGGGTGATGCGGTTACGGCGAACCAGACCTTCGGCTCGGTGGAAAGCGTGAAGGCGGTCAGCGATCTCTACTCGCCGGTCAGCGGAACCGTCACCGCAATCAACGAGTTGCTGAAGACCGAGCCCGACAAGATCAATGCTGCTCCCTTTGACACCTGGATCATCAAAGTAGAGCTCTCCGATGCCAGCCAGATCGATGCGCTGCTGGATGCGGCGGCCTACGAGGCATTCATCGCAGAAGAGCAGTAATCAGCAAACAGCTCACAGCCTACAGCTAGCAGTTGCTTGAGCAAGCCGAACCTGCCAGCCGGTCGGAGTCTGCGGAAGGTTGAAAACTGACTGCTATTGGCTGTCGGCTGTTTGCTCTTTTAGAAGGATTCCGCATGCGCTACTTACCTAAATCTCCTGCTGAACGCCAGCAGATGCTGGCCGCAATTGGCGCGGCTTCCATCGACGACCTGTTTTCGGTGATCACGGCCGAGTACCGGCTGCAACGCGACCTCGACATTCCTCGCCAGCAGGGCGAGAGTGAGATCGTGGACTACTTCCGCGCCGCCGGCGAGAAGAACGCCACGGGCTATGCCAGCTTCCTGGGCGCGGGCGCCTACCGCCACTATCGTCCAGTGGTCATCGATGCGCTGGTTCAACGAGGCGAGTTCCTCACCAGCTACACGCCCTATCAGGCGGAGATCACCCAGGGCACGCTCCAGGCCATCTTCGAATTCCAGACCATGATCGCCGAGCTCACCGGCATGGATGTGGCCAACGCCAGCATGTACGACGGATCCACCGGCGCGGCGGAAGCCGTGATGATGGCGGTGCGCGTGACCGGGCGGCACAAGGCTGTGGTGGCGCGCAGCGTGCACCCGGAGTATCGCGAGGTGCTGGCCACCTACGCCAAGCATCAAGGTCTGCCAAGCACTCTGGTGGGCTACGACCGCGAGACTGGACGCGTCGACCTGAAGGCACTGGACGCTGCTGTAACGGAAGAGACCGCCGCGGTCCTGGTGCAGAGCCCCAACTTTTTCGGCATCATCGAAGACATTCCAGCGATTGCGGAGATTGCGCACAAGAAGGGCGCACTGCTGATTGTCTCCATCGCCGAAGCGGTTTCGCTGGGCGTCGTACGGCCGCCAGTCGAAGCGGACATCGTGACTATGGAGGCGCAGTCCTTCGGGGTGGCGCTGAGCTATGGCGGCCCCTTCTGCGGCGTAATCGCCGCCAAGGAGCAGTTCGTCCGTCAGATGCCGGGCCGGTTGGTGGGACAGACCGTGGACCGCGATGGCAACCGCGGGTTCGTGCTCACCCTTTCGACTCGCGAACAGCACATCCGCCGCGAGAAGGCGACCTCCAACATCTGCACCAACCAGGCTCTGGTGGCTCTGATGGCCACCATCTTCCTGACCGTCTACGGTAAGGAAGGTATCCGCGAACTGGCGGAGCACAACCTGGCC
>CBJOJD010000364.1:0-5481 GCA_966443485.1 uncultured bacterium
CCATCCCCAGCGCCGCGTAGATCTCCTGCTCCTCGGCCGCGGCCACCACGGAGTTATCGTCCAGCCGCGCCAGCGACCACTCGCTCAGCGTGTAACCCATCTTGAGCGCCCTCTGCCGCACGGAGACGTTATGAGCCTTCGATCCTGTGAAGTACTGCAAGGCCGCCCCATAGCTCTCGCCCGGAAGCAGCCGCACATCGACTTGCATGCCGCTCTCCAGGTGGAAGCTCACCTTGTTCTCGCCCTTCAAGATCATGTCCGCAATCCCGGGATAGGCGGCCACATGCTCCACCGCCGCGGCGGTCCGCTCCGGAGCGCAAGCCGGCCCAGTGGCCAGCATGTCCAGATCCCCGGCGGTCTCCCGGCCTCGCCGCAGCGATCCCGCTGGGGTCACCCGCTCAATGCCCGGAAACGCAAGCAGATACGCCTGCAGCCGGTCCGCCGCTTCCTGCGCCTGGTCGATCCGGAAGCGCCCCACGCTGCGCCGGTACTCCTCGATGCCCTTCTTGATCTTCTCCAGCTGCTTCTGCCCCATGCGCGGCAGAGCGGCCAGCTTGCCGCCGTCAATCGCCTCCGCCAGCAGATCGATGCTGTTCACCTGCGCCGCCGACCAGAACAGCGCAATGGTCTTCGCGCCCATCCCCGGCAGCTTCATCAGCTCCAGGATGCTGCGTCCATACTTGGCCAGCAGTTCCTCGCGCAGAGGCATGGTGCCGGTGCGCGCAATGGCCTGCAGGTGCCCTGCCATGCTCTTGCCGATCCCAGGGATCTCCAGCAGACGGGCCGTGTCCTCGGCCGCCGCCATCAGATCCACCGTGGTCTGCTCCACGGCCTCAGCCGCACGCCGGTAACTGCGGATGCGAAAGCTATCCGCACCGTCGATCTCCATGAGATCGGCAGTCTGCTCCAGCAGACGAGCCATCGTTAGATTGTCCATGGGGAGAGTATCGTGCAAGGCGAACCGGGAGTAAATGGGTGGCCGTGCTCTAGAAGCCGGCCACTCCGTTCTTTATATCCCTGCCCGGTTCAGGGAGACCGGAAAGCCTTGGCCCAAGCATGAGCTTCGCGCCCACTGGGACGCAGCAATCCTCTCCCACTCGGGACGGGGCTTTCCGGGGAAGTTCAAATGTGCGGTAATTCTACGCCGCGTTGTGTGCGGATGCGTCTCTCATTCGGACCACGGCATCCGCCTGAGGCCCCTTTTGACCCTGGACAATGTCAAACTCCACATCGTCCCCCTCCTTCAGGGTCTTATAGCCATCCAACTGGATGGCCGAATAGTGCACGAATACATCTGGACCGTCGTCCCGTCCGATGAATCCATAGCCCTTGGCGTTATTGAACCACTTGACCTTTCCTTTGTACTGAGCCACAGGCTCCGCCTTCCTTGCAAAGAAGTACGCAGCGGACGAAAACCGGAACACGGGGAGGTTTCGACGCTGCTAATTCACTATGACGTTAAAATCGCGGGAAAGGTTTTTCGATTCCATCGCCGTCCCTGCGAGAAGATCTCGCATCTTAGAGACACTCCATGGAGTGGCGAAATATCGCCGCCAGAAGGGCCCGTCCAGGCTTCCTTATGTCAGTGGCTGACATTCCAGAGGACAGTTTCAGAGCAGGAAGACAGAGCGATCCACGGGCGGATCGCTCCCATGCCTTCCGCAGGTCTCTTGGACCCTAACTCAGGAGTTATCTACTTCTTTGCCTTCTTGCCGCCATGCAGATGGGCGTATAGCAGCACGCTCGAAAGCGTCTTGCCGTCCATGATCTCGCCCTTCTCGATCTTCTTCAGGACCTCTGAAAGCTTCACCAGCCGGAGCTCGATCTCTTCGTCCTCTTCGGGATGAGCATGACCCGCAATCAACTCCTCCGCCGTGAAGACCTTCATGGACTCACCCAGGAAGCCCGGGCTGGCAAAATACTCCACCAGGGGCTTCCACTTCTTAGCCTGGTAACCGGTCTCTTCTTCCAGTTCCCGCTGCGCTCCAGCCAACGCCTCTTCGCCCGGATCGAGCTTGCCCGCCGGCAGCTCCCAAAGGAATCCGCCCGCCGCATGGCGGTACTGGCGTTCCATCACGATGTAAGGGTCCTTCTTGCTCTGGGAGTGATCCAGCGCCAAAACCACCACGCTGCCGTTGTGCCGCACCACGTCCCGGACGCTCTCCTTGCCGCCCGGCTCGACAATGCGGTCGCTCGTCACCCGAAACAGCTTGCCCTGGTAGACCACCTCGGAGCTGAGCACCTCGGCCGTCTTGCCCGACCGCTTCCCCTTCTTTCCCTTTACCTTCAATCCGCCCTTCTTGGGCAGCTTTGGAGCCTTCTCTTTCGCCGCGCGCGGCGCGTTCTTTCGGGAGGAAACTGCGGTGGCTGCGGCGGTCTTTTTCGGCATCGTTTCTGTTATCTCCTTCGAAGGCAATCAACTCGAGTATACGCAGCGATCACGCAGGATCGTGCATCGCGCCGCCCCCGCGTGGCATCCTTTACTCAGCCTGTTCGCGTGTCCCCTGGTCCTCCAGGCGAATCTCCATCCGAAAGTGACGATCTTGCCGACCGCAGAGTGTACTCCCATCACCGAAACTCCGGGGTTGAGCCGGTTGTATGTGGACTTTTGCTCCGGGGAACCCGCTGCCCGCTCCTTCTATGGCTCCATGCCGCAAGGCAGCTCCTGGCAGGCCCGGCCTGAATTGCCGGCGCACTGGCCGGAATTGCTTCAGATCCTGGCCGAACAAAACCCTGAGCCCAGCGCGGCAACCTCTCTTAATGCTCTAGGCGCAGGCGCCGGTGCCGTCCTGACCGGACAGCAAGTAGGACTCTTCGGCGGTCCGCTGTTCACCCCCTTCAAGGCAGCCACAGCACTAGCCCGAGCTCGACAGGCCTCGGCCGCAGGCCGCCCGCACGTGGGCATCTTCTGGCTGGCCAGTGAGGACCACGACTTCGCGGAGATCAACCACGTCGTATTCCCCGGCAAGCGCGAACTCCGTACCCTGACCTACGCGCAGCATCCCGCCGCGGCCGTGCCCGTGGGTGGCATCGTCCTCGACGACACGATCAATCCGCTGTTGGAGGAAGCTGGCGAGTTGCTGGGATACTCCGACGCTCTCGAGGCCCTCAACGAGGCATACCAGCCGGGTCGCACCTTCGCCGACGCCTTTGCCACGTTCTACAAGAAGGCCTTCGCGGCACAAGGTCTGCTGGTCTTCGATGCCGCCTCCCGTTACGTTCATCGCTTGGGAGCACCCGTGCTTCGCGCCGCTATCGAGCGGGCAGATGAGCTCCATGTCGCGCTGCTGCAGCGCGACGAAGCGCTCCAAGCTGCCGGCTATCATGCCCAGGTTGCTGTGACCGAGCAGTCCAGCCTCTTGTTCCTCGTGGACGCCAAGACCGGCGCTCGTGTCTCTCTCAAAAGGATCAAGCCCAGCGCCGCCGAAGCAAACGGCTTGTGGCAAGCGGGCCGCGAACGCCTCACAACATCGGACCTCGTCGGGATCCTCGAAGCAGAGCCTGAACGCATCTCGCCTTCGGCACTGCTGCGCCCCATCTTTCAGGACTTCCTGTTCGCGACCTCGCTCACCATCGGCGGCCCCGCGGAAGTGGCCTACTTCGCTCAGTCTGAGGTGCTCTTCCAGCGCATTCTCGGCCGTATGACGGCCGTCCAGCCGCGCTTCTCGGCGACCCTCATCGAACCGTCGATCGCCGAGCTGATGCAGCGCCACGAGCTTTCTCTGGAGCGCATTCTGCACCAAACCGAAGAGTCCCTTACCCAGTTGCTCGCCGCTCGCGCTATGCCGGTCGAGGGCAAGCGAAAGCTGGCCGCCGCAGGCAACGCGCTCGATGCGGAGTTGACTTCCCTGCTGGAATGGATGCACCACCTGGATAACGGGCTTGGACGGTCCGCCGAAACCGCCGCCAGCAAAATGCGCTATCAGATGAATCGTCTGCGTCGGCTGGCCGCCAACTTCCAGCTCCAGAAGGAGACCTCTCTGGCGCGGCACGCTCAAGCCTTGCACCAGGCTCTCAACCCTGGCGGGCTGCAGGAGCGCGTTCACGGCGCTGCGTGGTACTTCGCGCGCCACGGCTTCGAACTCTCGGAGCAGATCGTTAACTACGCAGGCAAAGAGTGCTCCGGCCACCTCACCGTCACACTCTAGACCATTCGCCTCACCCATCCCTTCTGAGCATTCAAGCCGCGCGGCGTAGCGTCTGAGGAGCTTCACCGGAGAGCTCCTCGAGGCTCTTGCCCTTTGTCTCCGGCAGCAGAGCCAGCGTGACCAACATGCCAATGACGCTGGTGATTGCCGCTGCCATCTCCGCACCAAACAAGCCTCTCCAACGCATGAGGTAAGGAAACAGAAATACGCCCAGGAATCCTCCTAGCTTGCCCAGAGCGGCGGCTATGCCGTGTGCCGTCGTGCGCACACGCACTGGGAAGATCTCCGAGGGATACACAAACGTTGTGGTGTTGGGTCCGAACTCCGTGAAGAAGAAGCTCCATCCGTAGATCAGTACGAAGAGCACCGTGTGGCTCACCAGGTTCGGCATCATCGCCATTGCGGTGAACGCCGCGGCCATCATCGCGAATCCCAGTGTCTGGATGGTCTTGCGCCCCAGTCGGTCCATGCACAGCGCGGCCACCAGATATCCGGGAACAGCAAACACCGCGAAGATCACCAGCTGCGTAAGCGACTTGTGCAGCAGGTCCTGGTTACCCTTCAAGACCGAGAGCACCAGAGGACTTGAAACCGTGTTGCCGTAGTACGCCGCATCCATCAGGAACCATGCAGCACCGGCTCCTACCAAGCGCGGCAGCAGAGTCTCATCGCGCACCAGGCGATGAAATCCATCCCAGAACGAGATGGCATGATTCACCGCGGGCCCTGAAGAGACAGGGACTATGTTCCCCGCTTCATCCTCCACCAGGGAATTGGCGCTGAGAAAGCGCGGAGTCTCTCGCATCTTGCGCCGTTGCCAATAGACGGCCAGAGCGGGCAGCGCACCGCACGCCACCAGGATGCGCCAGATGATGTCATTGGAGAGATGCGTCGACAGCAGCGCTGCCGCAAACAGCGGGCCCACAATCAACCCCGCCGCCTGCATCGCAAACACCATGCTCACCAACAGTCCACGATGCTGCTTGCACGCGTACTCGCTCATGATGGTGGCGCTTACCGGATAGTCGCCGCCAATGCCGATGCCGAGAAAGAAACGCAATCCAATCAGCCAGAGAATGTTTGGAGCAAAGGCACACGCAACGGCTCCTGCCGCCAGCATCAGCACTTCGTACCCGTAGATTCGCTTGCGGCCCAGGATATCCGCCACGCGCCCGAACAGTAGTGCTCCCAGCGCCGAGGCCAGCAGAGCCGTTGATTCCACCAGGCTCTGCTCCAGCGGAGTGACGTGCCAGATCGGCTGCAACAACGACATCACAATGCCGATGATGAACAGATCGTAGGCATCGGTGAAGAACCCCATACCCGAGGTGAG
>CBJOJD010000365.1:0-5478 GCA_966443485.1 uncultured bacterium
AACACAAGGACCGACTCCACACTATGGTCCAGCTTTGAAGACCAGGCAGACATGCTCACAGTCTGCGCTGCAAGAAATCGTGCGCTCCCTCCACTGAGAAGACAGCCAAGCAGCAGAAGACTCTTGAGGTAGCTCTTCTTCGCCGGGCAGAGCTGAATCTTTAGCAGTTGCATGATATCCACCCGCAATACGCTCACCGGAACAGCCGGCGAGGATTCGCTCACCTCTGCCTGTGAAGCTTCGGCACATGAGCTGAAGATTCAACCTGGCAGTTCTTCCTGCTATGGCCAGGATGCCCGCTCCCGAGCTTGCGCTCAATTTCGGAGCGGGCAGGAACCCTCGTTGCGAAGCCTCGGCTATTTCACGATGTTGGAGCTGTAGTAATACAACGAAAACGTCTGATAGCCGGAGGTGGACGTGATCTCAATGCCGAAATCGGCCGTGGAGAACGTCTTGCTGTTGAGCTTGCCGTCGTTGGCACACCAATTCATGAAGGCGAGCACGTTTTCACTGCCACTGGTCCGCTGCGAGGTTCTCAGGAAAGAGACTACGTTGTGGCCGTTGTTGCCTTGGAACACGTTGTAGTAGCCGCCATTGATGTAAACGTTGGTGGCAATCGGACAGGCCGTGGATGGATATCCATTGCAGCCATAGTTGTAGGAGAGGGGACCATTTCCATTCCACTTCTCCCAGACCATGACTTCGTCCACGTTATTGTTCGTCCAGAGATCGTAGGCGACGTCGTAATTCGCGCCGCTGCTCGGCAGCGCGACCTGGAACGAAGTGTTCACGGCGCTGAGGGAAGTGAGCGCCACGTTGCCCAGGCCAAATTCCGTGTCGGGGTAGGCCTTGATGCCACCTCCCGTATAGTTGGCCACGGAATACCAGCTGCTGGGGCTGTTGACATAGAGACACTGGCCCGACGTCGCGCCCCACTCGTCCGTGTAGACGTTGTATCCGCCGCTGCTGTACGTCGCATACTGGCTGCACGAACTCCAGGTCACAGCCTTCGCCGGCATGGAAGCGAGGACACCGAAAGCGAGCACCGCGACTGCAATGGTGCAAAACCCTTTTCTCATGGGAACCTTCTCCTTTTTTCGCTGTATTGAGGGGACACACCGCGAGCAGGTAAGGACTGAACGCTATCCCGATCAAACTGGCGAGGAAGCTAAGGAGCGGGCAGAACGCCTGTAAACGTTAATCTTGTACGAACCTGTTTCCTGCCTGCGGGAATCCGTACGTCAGCAAAACAAAGCCCTTCGAGCAGTTACCGGAAGCTCAGTTACACGGTTACGCGACGGCGCGTACGGATTTGTTTTGAGGCAGTTGGACGGTATTGGCCGCGTCACCCCATACGAGCGAGGTAGGGCACCCCCAATTCGTTTCCGACCTTCCGGCGTCGAATTCCGTGGCATGAGGACGTGGCGCAGTTGGACGGCCGCCTGTTCCCCAGCCGGGCACGGCGCGCCCAAATATTCCCCTCCGTGATCCCTTGACTTCCTGCCCCAACGGGTTTACTTTGCAATGTAAAGTGAACCTATGAGCGATCTGCACAAAGCTCTCGGCGACATCAGCAGTATCCGCAGGCAGATGGCCCGTAGTACGGAGTTTCGTGGCTACGGCCCCGCGACCTTGGCTGCAACGGGCCTGATTGCGATCGCCGCCGCAGGCGCCCAGGCGTGCTGGTTGAGCAATCCCAGTGCGCGGATGCCGGTGTACCTGGCCACCTGGATCACGACCGCCATGCTCTCCGCCGCGCTGATCGGAACCCAGATGTTTGCCCGCACCCGGCGGGTTCACTCCGGCATGGCCGACGAGATGATCCGCCTGGCCGTGGAGCAGTTCCTTCCCTGCATGGCAGCCGGCGCGCTGCTTACCCTGGTGCTGGCTCGCTTTGCGCCGTCGTCGTTGTGGATGATGCCAGGCCTATGGCAGATCACATTCAGCCTGGGCGTCTTTTCCTCCTGCCGCTTTCTACCCCGCCCCATGCTCACGGCGGGTGGCTGGTATCTGTTCACCGGATTGTTCTGCATCGCTCTGGGGGATGCGCGCGCCCTCTCGCCATGGGCTATGGGGATCCCCTACGGCGTAGGGCAAATGTTGGTGGCCGCGATCCTGATCTGTACGCGGCAGGAGTCAGAAGATGAAGCCTAAAGCTGCATCAGCCGAGGGTCGCTTCGCCTATGAAGGGCTGGACCGCGTGATTCACGAACGCGCCCGGCTCAGCATACTCACATCGCTGATCACCCACCCCAAGGGGGTCACCTTTGGGGATCTCAAGCAGCTTTGTTCGCTCACCGATGGCAATCTCAGCCGGCATCTGCGGGTCCTGGAGCAGTCGCAGATGGTGGAGATCGCCAAAGGGCAGGAGCGCAATCGTCCTCAGACGGTGTGCCGCATCACCAGCTCCGGACGCCGACGCTATCTGGAATATCTGGCCACCCTGGAACAAGTAGTCCGCGATGCTGCCAAAGGCGCCAAGGACGAGCTTCCCGCCGGACTGCTGCGCGATCTGGCCCACTCCAAGATCTAGTTTTTTTGCCCTGTTACTTTGCGATACAAAGCTCAAGCTGTGCGAGGTTACTTTACGATGCAAAGTGAATTTCCCGACGGCCTGCACGTGGCCATCATCATGGACGGCAACGGCCGCTGGGCCAAGCGCCGCGGTCTGCCTCGAGTCGCCGGCCATCGCGCCGGCGTGAGCGCCGCGCAACGCGTCGTGGAGCACGCGCCCGATGCCGGCATCCGCTGCTTGACGCTCTACGCCTTCTCCTCCGACAACTGGCGCAGGCCCGCGCCCGAGGTGCAGAAAATCTTCTGGCTCCTGCGCGCCTTTCTTCGCATGCAGACCGCGCGACTGCAACAGCAAGGCGTGTGTCTTCAGGTGATCGGGCGGCGCGACCGGCTGCCCTCCGCAGTACTGCGGACCATTGAAGCTACAGAGAACGCCACGGCTGCCGGACAGCGCCTGCTCCTGCGGGTAGCGATCGACTACTCTTCCCGCCAGGCAATTGCCTGCGCCGCGGCCCAAGCTGCGATATTGCTCGCCTGTCCTCCCTCTCCAGACCGGATGAGCCAGGCGCTGCTTGAGGCGCTAAGCGCTCCGGGCGGTGACGTCGATCTGCTGATTCGGACGGGAGGCGAACAGCGGCTCTCCGATTTTCTGCTCTGGGAGTGCGCCTACGCCGAGTTCTATTTCAGCGATTGCATGTGGCCCGACTTCGATGCAGCCGGACTGGATACCGCACTTGCCTCCTTTCGCCGCAGAGAACGCCGTTTCGGCGCAGTTCCCGAGGCCGCTTGTGTGCTGGAGGCCATGCAATGAGCGCTGATCCACATGCTGTGCAGAAGAACGGGACGCTGCGCGTAAGGTTCATCCTGCCGGCGCTCACCGAGGCTACCGATCCGTATTGGAGGCCGGTGAAGTACTCACTGTTCCCGCCACTGGGCCTGGCCACGCTGGCTGCGTATCTTTCCCCTGACGACGAAGCGGTGATCGTCGACGAACACGTTGCGCCGCTTCATCTGAACGACGCTCCCGATCTAGTGGTGATCCAGGTCTACATCACCAACGCCTATCGGGCTTACAGGATTGCGGACCACTATCGATCGCGAGGCGCGTTTGTCTGCCTCGGCGGACTGCATGTGACATCTCTCCCGGACGAAGCCGCGCCTCACGCGGATGCGATCTTCCTCGGCCCCGGCGAGCAGACCTTTCCGCAATTTCTGGCTGATCTGCGCGCAGGGAATCCACAGCGGGTATATCGCTCCACGACGGGGCGCACCCTGGCGCGGGTGCCTCCCCTCCGCCGCGACCTCATCGAGCGCAGACGCTATCTGGTGCCCAACTCCATCGTGGTCACGCGGGGCTGCCCGATGCACTGCGATTTCTGCTACAAGGACGCGTTCTTCCAGGGAGGACGCAGCTTCTATACCCAGCGGGTAGATGATGCGCTGGCGGAGATCAGCCGGCTGCCCGGCCGCCACCTCTATTTCCTGGACGACCATCTGCTCGGCGACCGGCGCTTCGCGGAAGCTCTCTTTGCTGGAATGAGCGGAATGCGCCGTGTCTTTCAAGGGGCAGCCACGGTCGATTCCATTCTGCGCGGCGATCTGATCGAACGTGCGGCCGAAGCCGGCCTGCGCAGCATCTTTGTAGGCTTCGAGACTCTGGACGAAAACAACCTGCGCCGCAGCAACAAACGCCAGAATCTGGGCCGCGACTACAAGGCCGTCACCGACCGGCTGCACTCCCTGGGCATCATGATCAACGGCAGCTTCGTCTTTGGCATGGACGACGACGACCAGGATGTCTTCCAGCGCACCGTGGACTGGGCCATCGAGCACGGCATCACCACCGCGACCTTTCACATTCAGACGCCCTATCCCGGCACGGAGCTTTTTGCACGAATGAAGCGCGAGAACCGCATCGTGACCCGCAACTGGCAGCTCTATGACACGCGGCACGTCGTGTATCGGCCCGCCAGGCTGCGTCCCGAGGCTCTCAAGCAGGGGTATGACTGGGCTTACCGCGAGTTCTACCGCTGGTCCTCGATCACCCAGGCCGCGCTCCACCACGGGACGCTCAAGCACCAGGCCAAGCACTTCTTCTATGCCGCGGGTTGGAAGAAGTTCGAACCGCTCTGGGATTTCATCATCCGCGCCCGGCAACTCGCACATATGACGCCGCTTCTGGAGGCAGTGCTCGCCCGCGTGTCAGGCGCCTTGGCGCACCCGGTTGCTGCCGAGGAAGGCCCCTTGCTTCGCATCCTGCGCGCAGAAAACAGCCCTAAGTAGCCGTAATGCGAGCACGCCGGCAGAGCCGCGCAAATACCCAGCCCAAAACGGTCTCCGCCCCATCCAGGCAACCCTCTGGCACCCTTGCACAACCATTTATATCGTGGCACGATATAAATATGGACCGCCTGGCGTGGACCGAACAGCCCGACACTTTGCTCCGCGTATTGGCCGAGTTTCGCTTCGAGTTACGGCTCTTTTTGCAATTCAGCGAGCATGCCGCTCTTGAGGCAGGGCTGCAACCGCAGCAGCATCAGCTCTTGCTGCAGGTTGCGGGCGCGCCGGAGACGGCCACCGTGACCATTGCCTACGCGGCGGAACGCCTGGGCTTGAAGCACAACAGCGCGGTCGAACTTGTGAATCGATCGGAACGGGAAGGACTTTTGATGCGGACAGAAGACGCACACGACCGCCGGCGCGCCATTCTGCGCGTCACGCGCAAAGGCAGAGAGGTGCTCAACCGGCTCTCCGGGGACCATGCCCGGGAGTTGACGGAGATGGCGCCGCGCCTGGGCATAGCGCTTGAACATATCCGGCAACATGCCGCGGCGGAGGCTCAATGATCTCTCGCCCCTCAGTATTGCGCGACTTCACCGTCGACCGGCGCGTGTGGTTGCTCTCTCTCATGGCGTTGGTGATCGGCACTGGCGCGGGGGGGGGGGGGGGGGGCATCGAGGTGTG
>CBJOJD010000366.1:0-5459 GCA_966443485.1 uncultured bacterium
GAAGACGATGCCGCCAACTACGGCGACATGGGCTCCACCATCGGCCATGAGCTTACTCACGGCTTCGACGACGAGGGCCGCCAATACGACAAGGACGGCAATCTCAAGAACTGGTGGACCAAAGAGGATGAGCAGAAGTTCAACCAGCGTGCCGAGTGCGTGGTGAAGCAGTACGACGCCATCGAAGCTGTACCGGGCGTGCACCTCAACGGCAAACTCACCCTGGGAGAAAACCTCGCCGATATCGGAGGCTTATGGCTGGCCTGGCTGGCGTGGCTCGATGAGACGAAGGACACGCATCTGGACATGTCTGCCAAGCTCGACGGCTACACCCCCGATCAGCGCTTCTGGATCGCCTACGCTCAGCAATGGTGCACCCAGACGCGTCCCGAGCAGCTGCGCACCCAGGCCCAGACCGATCCCCACGCGCCCGATGAGTACCGCACCAATACCGTGCTGCAGGATCTGCCGGACTTCGCAAAGAGCTTCAGTTGCAAAAAGGACGCGAAGATGGTGAGCGCGAAGCCGTGCCGGGTTTGGTAAGAATGGCGGTTCCGGTAAGCGCTCTTTCTACATGGGTTTCGATGGGTATGAATAGAACGTGCCGAAGATGCATGCTTGCGGATTGCCTTTTGCTTGCTCGATGATTTCTGTTATTTCGAGGTCGAATTCCTCGACATGATCAATTGGCCTCACTCTTTCGAAACCTAGAACCGTCCGACCATATTCTTCGAATACGATTTCAACCTGCTTAGCATAGTCCGATGCAGTCTCTGCCCAGGCAACAACATTCGTAAATGCGCGCGTGTCTCCATCCAACGCGTCTGCTTCTGTGAGAACCTCTACCACGCCTATCCACAGTTGTTTCAAATGAGGATTCCTTGATCGCATTACAGCACGAAGGCCCACAGTTCGGCAGGCCTTGCGTGCGCGAGCGGTGCGTTAGGTCTAGTCTTTAAAGATATGGGGAACAATGAACTTTGAGGAAAGCTCCCGGAGGGAGCGCAGGACGTTAGCCCAGGGTGAAACCCCGGGGAAGCTGTTCCCACAAGGGGAGGAGCCCCGTAGGGACGATGGATGTAATTCAGATTGCCAGCTGCGAACCGCAAAATGTGCGCCGTCCCTCCGGGACTCGATCATGTTTGGTGATCCTGATCCCCACGCTGAAGCGCGGGGCTAACCTACATTGCGCCTCCGGCGCGAAACAGTTGACGGAGAGTTTCCTTTGATTCACCAAACACGAAGGCCCACCGAAACGGTGGACCTTCGTGTTTGAGCTGGAAGCTAGGAGCTAGCGGCTGGAAGCTACTTTCCGATCACCTTGGCCAGCATCTCTCCGATGTCTGCCGGCGACACGACCACGTGAATCCCCGCATCGCGCATGGCCTGCATCTTGCCCGAGGCTGTGCCTTCGCCGCCGCTGATGATGGCGCCGGCATGGCCCATGCGGCGTCCCGGAGGCGCGGTCTGCCCGGCGATGAAGCCCACCACAGGCTTCTTCACGTGCTCCTTGACGAAAGCCGCGGCCTTCTCTTCGTTGGTGCCGCCGATCTCGCCGATCATGATGATGGCCTCGGTGTCGGGATCGTCATTGAGGAGCTGCAACGCATCGATATGGGTGGTACCGATGATCGGATCTCCGCCGATGCCTATCGCGGTCGATTGGCCAATACCGCGTTGCGTCAGCTGATGCACAGCTTCGTAGGTCAGCGTGCCCGAGCGCGATACGATGCCCACCTTGCCCTGCTTGTGAATGCGCCCCGGCATGATGCCGATCTTGGCCATGCCCGGCGAGATCACGCCCGGGCAGTTCGGCCCGATCAGCCGCGACTTCGAGGTCTTCAGCTTCGCCCACACCTTCACCATGTCCAGCGTAGGGATGCCTTCTGTGATGCAGACGATCAGCGGAATGCCCGCGTCTTCGGCTTCAAGGATGGCATCGGCTGCAAACGGCGGGGGAACGAAGATCATGGTCGCGTTCGCGCCCGTTTCCTTCACCGCGTCGGAGACCGTGTTGAACACCGGCCAGCCCTCATGCTTGGTACCGCCCTTACCCGGTGTGACTCCGCCCACCACCTTGGTGCCATACTCGGCACAACCCTTCGCGTGGAAGGTGCCCTCTTTCCCGGTGATGCCTTGAACTATCAATCGAGTGTTGTTGTCTACTAATACCGCCATTGAAAGCTCCCAGCGTCTAGCTTCTAGCCTCTAGCTTTCAAAGACTGGATGAATGCTCCCAGCATCTTCGACGTCTCCAGGCAGAGCCCCTCTGCCTTTCGAAGCAAAACGTCGTTTCCAATCTTCAATCTCTTGGCCAACAGAAGCTGTGTTTGCACTTCGTACGTTGAACCTTGCGCAATATTCAGAAAATGCCTGAACTCGCCGTCCGAACCTCTGCCTCGACCCTCAGCAATATTGCTGGCGATAGACACGCTCGCCCGCCGCAATTGCGAAGTCAAGCCGTAAAGCTCATCTGCTGGAAACTGTCTCGTCAGCTCGTAAACTGACTCGGTCAGTTCCATCGCTCTCTGCCAAACCGTGAGATCTTGGAAATCTTGCGCCAAGAGAATCTCCGCGTTGGATGCCCGAGCTAGCAGCTAGAAGCTAGAGGCTAGCTGCGGCTTTTACCACCATCTCCGCCGCTTCCTTCATCGTTGCGCCCACCTGGAAGTTCAGCCCCGATTCCTGCAGAATCTTGCGGCCTTCTTCCACGTTGGTCCCTTCCAAGCGCAGCACGATCGGCACCTTCACGTTCAGGTTGCGTGCCGCCGCCACCACGCCCGTCGCCAGGCGATCCACGCGCAGAATGCCACCGAAGATATTGATGAAGATTGCCTTCACGTTCTTATCGCTGAGCAGGATCTCGAAGGCGTGCTCAATCTGTTCCTGCGTCGCGCCGCCGCCCACGTCCAGGAAGTTGGCAGGGCTGCCGCCGGCGTACTGAATGATGTCCATGGTAGCCATCGCCAGGCCCGCGCCGTTCACCATGCAGGCGATGGTGCCATCCAGCTTGATGTAGTTCAGCGCGTACTTGCTGGCTTCCACTTCCAGGGGATCTTCTTCGTCCACATCGCGCAGCGCCTTGATGTCGGCATGGCGGAACAGCGCGTTATCGTCGAAGTTGATCTTGGCGTCCAGGGCAAACAGCTTGTCGTCCTTCGTGGTGATGAACGGGTTGATCTCCAGCAGCGACGAGTCGGTCTCGACGAACGCCTTGTACAGGCTCTGGAAGAACGCCACCGCCTGGTTTACCTGGGTCGCCTTGAGACCCAGCGCGAAGGCCAGCTTGCGCGCCTGCCAGGCGCCAAAGCCAACCGCGGGATCGATCGACTCCTTATAGATAGCCTCGGGCGTCTTGGCGGCTACTTCTTCGATCTCCATACCGCCGGCCTGCGAGGCCATAAACACCAGCTTGCCCGTGGCGCGGTCCAGAACGATGCCCAGGTAGAGCTCGCGATCGATGGCCGCCGTCTCTTCAATCAGCAGGCGCCGCACCTTCTGCCCCTGAGGACCGGTCTGGTGCGTCACCAGCTGCATGCCCAGGATGTTCTTCACGTGCTGCTCGGCGTCTTCGCGATTCTTCGCTACCTTCACGCCGCCGCCCTTGCCGCGGCCTCCCGCGTGAATCTGAGCCTTCACTACGACTCCGCTTGCGCCCTCGCTGAACAGCTTGCGCGCAACCGCGGAAGCCTCTTCCGGCGTATTGGCCACTTCGCCCTTGGGAACAGGCACGCCATACTTCGCCAGGATCTCTTTCGCCTGATACTCGTGGATCTTCAAGCTACCGTCTCCCTTACCACCAACCCAGCCTATCATGCGGGTATTCCCTCATCTGCGCTGGTGTCCCACGCCCTCTTCGAGCTGCACAAACCCCAACGATCTCGGTCTTTCCAAGACGTTTTGCTCCTCTCCAAAAAGAACCGGCGATGCTTCCTGAACCGCCGCGAAAGCAACGGCAACGGCTTCGCCGGGTATCCCGATCGAGGCTGCGCCGAGGCGGCAGAGGCTCGCCAGCTTGCAACCTCTAGCTCTGCGGACAAACTTCGCCAACCTAGGGTTTCTCCTAGGTGCCAACAGAACTGGAATCTCGTACACTCATCTCGAAAAATCAGATCCAATTGCCGCCGTACTCCTCGCCTTCGTGGCGTGAGCTGCGTTCGGCATCTCTTCTTTTTTGCTTCCATGCTGGCTTCCCCAGGCTGCCGGATCTTCCAGGTCTCACAGGTTGAGACCTGGAAGTCCGTCTCGCGTTCCTCGCATCCCTCTTGCAGGCAACACACAACTCAGGGTACTTTGGTGTGTCTGTGAAAGAGAATTGTGGTTCCGAACGGTGTCCTCCGCAGATTACCCTTGGTTTGGCAAAGCCGTGACCACGTACTGCTCCAATCTTGAACCTGAGGTCGTCATGCCCGACTCCCACGATCCTCTTTGTGTGCTCGTCGTTGATGACGAGCCGGTGATTGCGGACTCGCTGAGCTTGATTCTGCAGACCCAGCGATACCATGCTGTCGCCGTCTACAGCGCAGAGAGTGCCATGGCTCTGCTGCCCAAGCTCCGGCCCAATGCCGTCATCAGCGACGTGGCCATGGGCGAGATGAGCGGCATCGATCTCGCCATTCACATTCGCGAAGAGTTTCCCGCCTGCCACGTTCTGCTGATGTCCGGTCGAGGATCGACGGAAGGCCTAATCGAGCAGTCGGCCCGCCGCGGTCACTTCTTCACCGTTCTGCAAAAGCCCGTGCCTCCCCGCGAGATGCTGGATTTTCTGGCCTCGTGCGTGTTGTCTTCTGCCGACTGAGCAAACCCGCTTCAATCTGCTTCTTCTTGCAACGAGGCGCCCGCGCGTGCCAAACCGGACGCAGTCGCCCGCGGCTCTGTCGCCCCTTCGCCAATTACCATATTGAGAGATATGGGTTCACTCAAGGAATACTTGAAGCCGTTGGCCGAAGACGGTTTGGCGTTGACTCGCGAACAGGCCGCCCAGGCGCTCACTGAGATCCTTTCCGGTTCCGTTCCAGAGACCGAGACCGCCGCGCTCCTCGCCGTGCTCGCCACCCGCGGAGAGCAGGCTCCCGAATTGGCAGGCTTCGTCGAAGTCATGCGCGCGCATTCCGTGCCGGTCCCGCTCACCGACGCTGAGCGCGAGGAGCTGGTGGATACCTGTGGCACCGGCGGCGGAGGCCCACTGACCTTCAATATCTCGTCCGGCGCCGCGCTGGTCGCCGCCGCTGCAGGAGCAAAAGTAGCCAAACACGGCAATCGCGCCGTGACCTCGCGCTGTGGCTCCGCCGATGTGCTGGAAGCGCTCGGTGTCCCCGTTACCCTCAGTCCTGAGCTGGCCGTCGAATGTCTGCGCGCCACTGGCTTCATGTTTCTCTTCGCGCCGCACTATCACCCGGCGATGAGCATCGTGCAGCCGTTGCGCAAGGCTCTGGGATTCCGCACCATCTTCAATCTCT
>CBJOJD010000367.1:0-5452 GCA_966443485.1 uncultured bacterium
CACCAGCAGGATGCCGAGGGCTGGAGCGTTGACGATTCCGTGAATGCCGCCCGGACCTGTCTGGAGAGGGGAATGGCGCCAGACCCAGGGAATCAGGTTCGGGAACAGGCTGTTGAAGGATTCCGTCCAATAGATGGAGAGGGTTGCAGCTCCCAGCCCGTACTCCAGAATCAATGCCCAGCCGATCACCCAGGCCACCAGCTCTCCCATGGTGACGTAGGCATAGGTGTAGGCACTGCCCGCGATGGGGATCATGGCTGCGAATTCGGCGTAGCAGAGGCCAGCGAAAGCACAGCCGATTGCCGCAATGATGAAGGAGATGGTCACAGCGGGCCCGGCATTCTGGGCGGCAGCGGCGGGCGTGCGGGCGAAGAGTCCGGCGCCAATCACCGCACCGATTCCCAGGGCGATCAGCCCGGGCCAGCGCAGGGTTCTCTTGAGACCGCCGGTTTCTTCGATCTGCGCGAGCAGTGCAGAGAGAGGTTTGGTCCGGAACAGGTTCATCTTCGGTCCGAAGTCTATCAGAATCCAGTAAAGCCGTCGCAAAGCCTCTCTGGAGGCATTTGCGCGGCCGATCCGGTCCATATTCGTCGCGCCAGCGATCGCATCAGTGCAGCGGTTGCAGCAAAGGCGCGACTGGCTCCGCCTCTTCAATTGAGGGGAGAAAATGCGGAGTTAGCTTCACTTTGGCGGCTTGCTCGAAGGCGAAACCGAATCCCAGCAGCCGGGCTTCGCTCCAGGCAGGTCCAATGAAGGAGAGTCCGACGGGCAATCCCATCACTGCTCCCATGGGAACGGTGAGATGAGGATATCCGGCAACTGCGGCCAGCGAACCCGCGCCTGCGCCTCCAATCTGATCACCATTCGCGGCATCAATCTTCCATGCGGGGGGCATGGTGGGGCAGATGAGCACGTCGAGATGGTCTTTGGCGAGCATCGCGTCGATGCCTTCCTGTCCGGCAAGGCGAAGCGAGGTTGCCCGAGCTTCCTTGTATGCCGGATCATCCAAGCCCTTGGTCGCCTCGGCCTTCACGAAGGTTTCCTGGCCGAAGAGGGCCAACTCGCGATCTGCGTGCGCCTCGTTGAAGGCAATGGCGTCGTGCAGTGTTCGGGTCTTGACGCTTGATGGCGTGCTGGCGAGATAGGTATTCAAGTCTGCCTTGAATTCGGTGTTGAGCACCAGATTTTCAGCTTCGCCGATTTTGTCGCGATTCTTGAATTCCGAGATATCGACCAGGGTCGCGCCCTGGGCTTTCAGAATCGAGAGTGCCTGCTCGAATACTTTGTCGGTTCCCGCCGACCAGCCAGTGGCAAAGCGGAGCACGCCGATGCGGGCGCCCTTGAGCGCATTTGGATTCAGGGCAGCCAGATAGTCGGAGATATGAGAATCGGCGTCCTTGGTGGCGGTGTCGTGGGGATCAGAGCCGGCAATCGCACGCAATACGCGCGCGGCCGTAGCTACGTCGACGGCAATGGGACCGGCCGTATCCTGGCTATGGCTGATCGGGACGATATGGGTTCGGCTGACCAGCCCTACGGTAGGCTTTAGACCCACAACACCATTGACGGCGGCCGGACATGTGATGGATCCATCGGTTTCGGTGCCGATGGCGGCGCTGACTTCTCCAGCGGCGACTGTCGCCGCGCTGCCCGAGGATGAACCGCAGGGGTTGCGGTCGAGCGCGTATGGATTGCGAGTTTGCCCGCCTACCGCGCTCCAACCGGAGATGGACGCGTTCGATCGGATGTTTGCCCACTCAGAGAGGTTGGTCTTGCCGAGGATGACGGCGTTGGCGGCTCGCAAGCGCTTGACCAGCGGCGCATCGCGATGGGTCACGTTCTCAAGAAGCGCCATGCTGCCCGCGGTGGTGGGCAGCGGACCGTCTGACTCGATGTTGTCTTTGAGCAGGATGGCATAGCCGTAGAGCACGCCGCGGGGTCCAGGTTGTTGGTCGATGGCACGAGCCTGGTCGAGAGCGGTGGGATCCAGCGCGATGACGGCGTGGACTTGAGGGTCAACCTTTTTCACACGCGCGATGGCCGCTTGGGTGGCGTCCTCTGCTGTCTGTGAGTTGCCCATTGGACCGAGGGCGGCAGCGCTCATCAAAACGCCGCAAGCTGCGATTCGTTGGCTGTGCTTCATCTCCGCATTTTACAGAGAGCTAGCGGAGTGCGAAGGACGAAAGAGCAGCGCCGGGCTGACGGAATCCCGCTTGTTCAACGCTGAACAAACCGGCTGGCGCGAATTGTTGAAGTGGTAAAAAGGAAATCATCAACAGAGCGCCATTCTTCAGAGGGGTTCTGCAGCCGGAAGCACAGGAGCGATGATGGTCAAGATTCAGCTGGAGTATCAAGGAGATTTGCACTGTAGCGCCACCCATGGTCCGTCAGGAACGGTTCTAACGACCGACGCCCCGAAAGACAATCAGGGGCGCGGTGAGAGCTTTTCGCCGACGGATCTTGTCGCGACCGCGTTGGGAAGCTGCATGCTCACCATCATGGGGATCATGGCGCGGACCCTCAACGTTGACATCACTGGAACCACGGCGACGGTGGAGAAGGAGATGGCGACAGCGCCGGTCCGCAGGATTCAGGCGCTCAGAGTGAGGATCGATGTCCCACAAAAGATTAGCCAAGAAGATCGCGTGAAGTTTGAAAGAGCGGCCCACAGCTGTCCGGTGCACAAGAGCCTGCATCCGGACGTGGAGATGCCCATCGAGTTCACCTGGAACTGATCCTGCCGGTTGAGCGGCGGTGATGCCGGCGAACGCGCACGATCCGTGGTGCAGCGGTGGGCGGCGGAAGGGGCGGAAGTCCGGCTACGGCCAGCAATAGCTTGTTTGCGGCGTTGTAGAGATTCAGGTGGGTGTCAAAGGGACCGTCGGTTGCAGCCAGAAACAGCGCGATCTGGCGGGACCGATTGATGGCGATATAGGTCTCGAATCCTGCGCCTCCGCCGGTCTTCTCAACGATGTGCGACGGCGAGTCAGATGGCAGAATGTGAATCCAACCGAGACCGATCCCGGTGGGCTCCCCTGCGTGGCTGAGCCCCTTTTGGCGGACGAGGCTGGCAGGAGCGAGGTAGATCGCCTGGGCTGCCGGATCTTGCTGCGGAATAGAGGGAGCGTCGGTGCCCAGCAGGTACTTCAGCCAGATGGTCATGTCCGCGGCGGTGGAATACAGGCCGGAGCTTCCCGCGGTGGCCTCTGTCGAGGTGCATGGCCGTTCGTCATGGAAGCCGATCAGCAGGTTCACGCACTGCTCGGTGCTGGGGAAGAAGGTAGTGTTCCACATGTGCAAGGGCTGGAGGGTTTGCTCCGCCAGCAGGGTAGGGTAGGAGCGATGGGTTGCTGCGGCAAGGGCATCACCCAGCAGGTCGAACCCGACGTTCGAGTAGAGCGCCACGGTCCCGGGAGTGCTGAGCAGATGCTGATTGGGCAGCCAGCGCCAACGGGTGCGGTAATCCGGGAAGGTGAAATGGGGCGTTTGCGCAGGCGGATTGCCGAGCTCGCGAGGAAGGCCGGCGGTATGAGTGGCCAGGTTTTCCAGCGTGATGGGGCGATCGCGTTTGGGGACGACCGCACCTGGAGGCGCAAAACGCTGCAGGGGATCGTCGAGGTGGACGACATTCCTGGCGGCAAGCTTAGTCAGCAGGTCTGTTGTGAAGATCTTTGTGAGCGAGCAAAGCCGCACCACGGAATCTTGAGTGGGGAGATGGTGCGAGTTGGGCGCGGTCTCGCCGTATCCATGAAATACGGCTTGCTGGCCGTGCACCACGACCAGAACCATTCCGGTGGACCCGGAATCGCGGAAGAGCTCTTCGCCCAGGCTGTCGACTGAGTCCAGTTTGGGAGTGCCGGCGCCGACGGCGCCCGGAGCATCCGCTGCAGCAAGCAGACGAGGCACGGCCACCAGCAGGACGGCCAGCAGGGCACACTTGCTTCCGATGGAATTGGTTCGTTTCCGCACCTACCAGAATACAAAGGACGGAGGAATCGCGCCTGATTGCGCCTGGTGGCCTGCTCGGGTGGGCTGGGTTTCGCATCTGGGGGAGACTTTGGAGATAATAAGGGCAGGACGTTTTTGCTAAGCCGAACGCAGCAGTGGTTCCTTCCCGATGGAAAACCGATTCCGCGCTCCACGCGGCCGTCATTTCAGGGAGGATTCCGGCATGGCCCACGTCGACCATCAGTAGAGGACGCATCCACCATGCCCCTGAATTGCGGAATTGTAGGACTGCCCAACGTTGGGAAGAGCACTATCTTCAATGCTTTAACGGCCGCGAAGGCGCAGGCCGCGAACTATCCGTTCTGCACCATCGATCCTAATGTCGGGATCGTCTCGGTACCGGACGAACGGCTGGACCGGATTGCGCAGATCGTCAAACCCAATCGCATTGTGCCCACGACCATGGAGTTCATCGATATTGCCGGACTGGTCGAGGGAGCCAGCAAGGGCGAGGGGCTGGGGAATCAGTTTCTTGGCCACATCCGCTCGACCGATGCGATTTGCCACGTAGTGCGCTGCTTTGAGGATCCGAATGTGATTCACGTGGCCGGCGGCATCAACCCGCTACACGACATCGACGTAATCAACACCGAGCTGCTGCTGGCGGATCTGGAGACGGTTGAGAAGCGTTGGACGAAGGCGGAGAAGTCCGCAAAGAACAGCGCCGATCCGAAGGTGAAGCTTGAGGCAGAGGCCGTGAAGAAACTGCTGGAGGGGCTGCGCGCAGGCAATCCGGCGCGATTGGTGGACCTGAGCGAGGAAGAGCGCGCGGCCAGCTACGACCTGCATCTCATCACGGCCAAGCGTGTGCTTTATGTGGCGAACGTGGACGAAGAGGGGCTGAAGAGCGGGAATCAGCACGTGTCGGCTGTCGAGCAGCGTGCCGCTTCTGAAGGCGCTCAGGTGGTTCGCATCTGTGGAGCCATGGAAGCAGAGATTGCGCTGCTGGAGCCGGAGGAGAGGACGGAGTTTCTCGCCGACATGGGACTCTCAGAGCCGGGCCTGAACCGGCTGATTCACTCTGCTTACAAGCTGCTAGGGCTGATTACCTACTTCACGGCAGGGGTGCAAGAGGTCCGCGCTTGGACGATTCCCGAGGGCACCAAGGCCCCTCAGGCTGCGGGAGTCATTCACTCGGATTTTGAGCGGGGATTCATCAAGGCCGATGCTTATCACTGCGATGCGCTTTTTGCTCACGGCAGCGAACAAGCTGTGAAGGAAAAGGGCCTCTACCGCTCGGAAGGCAAGGATTACGTCGTGAAGGACGGCGATATTCTCTTCTTCAAATTCAACGTCTAGTTCGCTAGCGCCCCGAGAACGCTCGATGGAATGGGCACCGGGCCATTGCGCGTGTGCTGCCGCCGTGCTGCCTGAGGAAAAGAGTACGGAGTGCGCATGGTGTACTGGGAAGAGTGATGTTCCCCAAAAGCGTTGCACGTGTCTT
>CBJOJD010000368.1:0-5447 GCA_966443485.1 uncultured bacterium
GAGAGAGGTGATCCAGCACGAAGCTGAAGTCGACATGCCATGCGCCAGCGTTGATCCAGGTGCCGAGGCTTTCGGCGTAGGGCAGTTCGAGTCCACCATGCGCAACCAGCGCGGCGTTCACGACTAGCGCGAAGGACGCGAGAGGTGCGAGCAGAGCGACTGCGGTCACCAGAGCTTTCGGCAGACGCGCACCGAAGATTCCGTTCACCAGGAAGCCCGCGAAGGGCAGCAGCGGAATCAACCAGAGATAGAGGTGTCCGTTCATAGTTTCATCAAGTCGATTCGGTCAACGGCCAGTGTGGCACGGGCGCGGAAGATAGCAATGATGATGGCCAGACCGACGGCAGCTTCTGCCGCGGCTACAACCATCACGAAGAAGACGAAGATTTGTCCTTTCACCAGGTGCCACTGATGGGCAAAGGTGACGAAGGAGAGGTTCACGCCGTTGAGCATGAGCTCAATGGACATGAACACCGTAATGAGATTGCGCTTGATCAGGAATCCGACCACGCCCAAAGAGAAGAGGGCGGCGCTTAAGAGCAGATACCAGGAGATGGGGATCACTTGCTGACCCTCCTTTCATCACCGGCGGGACGAGCCAGCGCGACGGCACCGAGGATGGCAATCAGAATGAGCACGGAGGTGACTTCGAAGGGCAGCAGCAGCTCGTGAAAGAGAACCTGGCTCAGTTCCTGCGTGGTGGTGATGGGATCGCTCAGACTTGCGGAGCCGAGCCCTTGCGCCTTCAGAATGGTCGAGGCTACGACGGCCAGGACCGCGACGACCGCAGGGAAGCCGATGAGTTTAGCGGCGCGGCTGCCCAGGGTGCGTTCTTCGCGTCCGGCATTGAGCAACATGACGACGAAGGTGAAGAGCACCATCACGGCGCCGGCGTAGACAATGATCTGCGCGGCGGCCAGAAATTCGGCACCCAGCAACAGGTACAAAACCGCCAGAGAGCTCATGACCACGACCAACGACAGAGCGCTGTTGATGGGATGGCTCTGCACCAGGAGGTTGATGGCTCCTGCCAGGCAGAATGCGGCAAAGATGATAAAGAGGACTAGGTGCATCGTTCCATCGCGTGCAACGGGCAGCGAATAAGCGTACTTCGCTGATTAATGGGGCGAGTCTCCCCGGTTGAGATTGAGCGGTCGCAAGCAGTGTGACCGCCATTCCTGGTCTGGCAATTCCCAGTATTGAGACCTGGGTGCCTTGTTAGTACTTGTAAGCCAGCCAGAGGCTGGTGCCCACGATGTTGAGGATGGCCAGAGGCAACAGAAAGCGCCATCCGAAGTTCATGAGCTGGTCGTAGCGGAAGCGAGGCAGCGTGCCACGCACCCAGATGTACAAGAACAGGAACGAGAAAACCTTGAGTACGAACCAGAAGATGGGCAGGATGGCGGCTCCGATGCCACTCTGGGCGGTACCCCACGCGCCGAAGGGGCTAGTCCATCCACCCAGGAAGAGCAGAGTGGCCACGCAGCCGACGGTGATCATATTGGCGTATTCGGCCATGAAGAACATGGCGAACTTCATGGAGCTGTACTCGGTGTGATAGCCGGCGGTGAGTTCGCTTTCGGCTTCAGGCAAATCGAAGGGGGCACGATTGGTCTCGGCGTAGGCGGCCATCAAGTAAATGAAGAAGGCCACAATCTGGAATCCGCCGAAGAGGTTCCAGCTGAGGAGACCGTGCGCGGACTGGCTCTCCACGATGGTGCGCAGGTTCAGCGATCCGGCGCGCAGCACCACACCGACCAGAGACAGGCCTAACGCCAGTTCGTAGCTGATGAGCTGTGCGGAGGAGCGCAGGGAGCCGAGCAGCGAGTACTTGTTATTGGAGGACCAGCCAGAGAGGGCAATGCCGTAGACGCCGATGGAGGTGACGCCGAGGATGACCAAAAGGCCGATGTTGACGTCTGATATCTCAAAGAAGTGGAATCCGCCCGGTCCCTGAAGGCTTGGCGATCCGAAGGGAACTACGGCGATGGAGACGAGGGCGCATCCGAGGGCAATGACGGGTGCAAGCAGATAGAGGGGGCGATAGACAGCGGTGGGGATGAGTTCTTCTTTAAGGAAGAGCTTGATTCCATCCGCCAGCGGCTGGAGCAGGCCGAAAGGTCCGACACGCGAGGGTCCCCAGCGGTTCTGAATGCGGCCGACCAGTTTGCGCTCAAGCAAAACGGTGTAGGCGACCGAGGTCAACAGGACCACGGTCACCACGATCACCTTGAGCAAGCTCCACAGGAAAAACTGCAAAATCGTCACTGGATTTCAAGCCTTTCGTGCCAATCTCGTTGCTGCTCCGGACCTCATCAGGACATTGTCCTGTGCGAACTCCGCCATGGCGGACATTGCCGAGGTCGTCGCGGGACGTTCCTTAGTCTGCGGCGGTTCCCGCCATTTGTTGGCGCGACTGAAATTCAAGCAGATCGCGCAGGAAGTTGCTGTAGTTGCCGAGCGTGCCCGAGGTAAACAGTCCGTCGTGCGCTGGGTTGACCAGATCGGGGCGAGGTGCGGTAAGCGCGGAGACCGGAACAAAGCCGGGCTCGGTGTGCACGTCGTTGCCGGAAAACAGGTTGACCCGATCGAGCTTGTAGGAGGGCACGAGCCGCTCGATCTCGTCCAGAACGGCGAGCGGATCGAAGGGGCTGAGCCGGGGCTCCAGGCCGTTGGCGGCAAGCCAAACGGAGTGGCGATCAGCCTCACCCGCTTGCGCTCCGCGAGACTGGCCCAGATCAGCGCGAACACCGCCTTTACCGAAGGGCACCAGGCTCTTCACGTTGGCATCCATGCTGGCTGCGAGACGAACCAGGATTTCGAAGTCGGACTTCACGCCGGGTCGGTCGGCACCCTTTTTCACCAGTTGCACATCGCCGAAGACGTTGGTCACGGTGCCGCTCTTCTCGTAGAGGCTGGCGGCGGGCAGCACGACATCTGCCAACGCCGCAGTCTCGGTGAGGAAGAGGTCCTGCACGATGAGGAAGGTCTTCTTCAGCGTGTCAGGATTGACGTTGAATTGACCCACTGGATTCGAGCCCACTACCAACAACGCGCCCAGCTGGCCGGTAGAGGCGGAGTCAAGGATCTCCGGCATCGTTTTACCAGCGGCACTGGGAAGATCGGTGTAGTCGTCCGCGAAGGCTCCAGCAGCATTAACCGGTACATAGCCGGGCAGCAGGTCGGGAAGCAGGCCCATGTCTGCAGCGCCACGCGAGTTCACGTGATCGCCCAGATAGGCAAAGCGAACATTGCCGCGCTGGAGAGCCCACTTTACGAACGCTTCGAGCTGAGCACCGCGGAACTCCTGACCGAAGACGACCAGCAGCGACTCCTCGGCCATGACCGCTTTGGCGAAATCGGTGTCGTTGCGGTCGAGCAGAGCGGTCAGATCCTTATAGCCATTGGGCGGCACGCCTTGTACCGCTTTAGCCTGACGCTCGAGCTTGATCGACTTGTCGTTCACGATGTAGAGCCGGGCGCGATTCAGCCGCACATTGCTGCGCAGGTTCCACGCCAGCAGCGGGTGTTCCTCAGTGGGATTGCCGCCGATCAGCAGGATGGCGGGTGCAGTTGCGGTCTCGCGCAGGCTGGCTACTTTGCCTTCCTGGCCCGCGATGGCGTGTGCGAAGCCCGCATAGTCAGCGGTGCGATCGTGATCGATGTGGTTGGTGCGGAGAACCGTGCGCGCGAACTTCTGCAGCAGGTAGTTCTCTTCATTGGTGGTGCGATTGGAGCCGATGACGGCGATCGAGTCGCCTCCGCGGCTGTCGCGAATCTCTTTCAATTTGGCGCCGGCCACCCGCAGAGCGTGTTCCCAGGTGGCAGGTTCAAGCTTGCCGGCCGCATTGCGCACCAGGGGTTTGCTGAGACGTTCGGTGCTATCAACGAAGTCGAAACCGAACCGGCCCTTGGCGCAAAGAAAGTCTCCGTTCATGCCGCTCTTGTCGCGATTGTCGGCACGGATGATGTCGGCGCCTTCATTGGACTGGCGAATGCCGAGCGTGACCTTGCAGCCGTCTCCGCAGTGCGTGCACACGGTGGAGACGTGGTTCATCTCCCAGGGCCGGGTCTTGTAGCGATAGGAGCCACTGGTGAGCGCACCCACCGGGCAGGCATCGATGCACATGCCGCACTGTTCGCAGTCGAGATGATCTTCACCGTTGGGAGCGATGACCGCGGTGACGCCACGGTTCTGGATGCCGAGAGCCCAAACGTCCATGCCTTCTCCGCACATGCGCACGCAGCGATAGCAGAGGATGCAGCGCGGACGATCGAAGAAGACCTGGGGCGACCACTGCTGTTCTTCGCGGTGGCGCTTGGCGTCGACCATGAGGCTGGTGCCCGCGCCGTATTTGAAGGTCATGTCCTGCAGTTCACACTCGCCGCCCGCATCGCAGACAGGGCAGTCGAGCGGGTGGTTGCCGAGCAGCAGTTCGATGGTGGCCTTGCGCGCCTGCGTGATCTCCGGAGAATCGGTGACGAAGACCTGGCCTTCAGCAACCGGGGTGGTGCAGGCGGTCTGCAGTTTCGGCACCTTTTCCTGGCGCACCACGCACATGCGGCAGGCGGCCTGCAGGCTGAGTCCGGGGTAGTAGCAGAAAGCGGGAATCTCGATGCCGGCCTTGCGACAGGCTTCGATGAGCAGCGTGCCCGCGGGGGCGGTCAGCTTTTTTCCATCGACTGTGAAGGTTACGTCTGCCATTCTTCTTCTTTGTTCCTCACCGTTTCGCTGAACGGTTGTCATTCTGAGCGAAGTCCGCTACCGCGGACGGAGTCGAAGGATCTGCGGGTCTGACTCGTTCAGCCGAGAACCGACAGGGCGAACGCCCGAACCTTGAACCCCCTTTGGACGCGATCGAAATCGGGCCCGAGGAAAATCCCTACACCACAGATAGCTCCGGCGCACCATGCTTTGCATACGGGCAGGGCTTGCCGTTGAGGTGGTCTTCAAATTCTTTGCGGAACTTCTTCACAAACCCCAGAGTGGGCATGGCCGCTGCATCACCGAGCGGGCAGAAGGTGCGGCCCATCATGTTCTCGGCTAGGTAGCGAATGTTGTCAATGTCCTTCTCGGTTCCGAAACCAGAGTGGAAGCGCGTCATCGTCTTCTTCAGCCAGTCGGTGCCTTCGCGGCAGGGAATGCACCAGCCGCAGCTTTCATGCTGATAGAAGCTGATGGTGCGGAGCGCGAATTCGACGATGCAGGTTCGATCGTCAATGACGACTACGCCACCTGAACCCAGCATGGAACCGGCTTTGCCGACCTGGTCGAAGTCCATGCCCAGGTTCTCAATCTCTTCGGGCAGCAGCACTGGAGTCGACGATCCCCCGGGAACAACCGCCTTCAGCTTGCGACCGCCGCGCACGCCGCCTGCTACGTCGTAGATGATCTTCTTGAGGTTGTAGCCCATGGGCAGCTCGTAGACGCCGGGCCGCTCCACGTG
>CBJOJD010000369.1:0-5437 GCA_966443485.1 uncultured bacterium
ATACGGACAGTGGCTCAGCAAGGGCCAGAGCACGCCCGAGCGCCTTCGCTCCAAGGTCCTCATCATCTACTACCTCGACAGTTCCAAAAATCGCGAGAAGGTCGACGCGATCCGCGCCGCATGGAAAAAGCTGACGGGAGATCAATCGGTGCTCCGCGTGACCGAGCCCGCGGATGTCTCGTTCTAGGCCGAATAACGCCGGAATCGACTGTGACTGCCTGCGTCAAGAAGTAGAGCTTCCAAGGAAAAGGATTCCTTGGAAGCTCCGCTTGGTTCAATACGCCTGCAGCTGATCTACGGGCAGGCGGACGCGGAAGCAGGTTGAGCCCGGCTCCGACTTCACGCTGAGATTGCCGCGATGCTTGCGCACGATGCGATTGGCGCTGTCGAGTCCCAGTCCCAAACCTTGTCCGGGCGGCTTGGTCGTGAAAAACGGCTCAAAGATGCGGTCCTGCTGCTCGGCTGGAATACCGCGGCCGTTATCCCAGATCTCCACCAGCATCGTGTCCGCTTCCATACGGCACACCAGGCGCAGGCAGCCAGGACGGCAAGTGCCCACCATGGCTTCCAGCGCATTCTCAATGAGCGCCATCCACACCTGGTTCAGTTCGCTGCCGTAGGCGCTGATGCAGGGCAGGTTGGGCTGATACTCGCGCATCACCGTGACGTTGGCCATGCGCGATTGCAGCATCTGCACCGTAGCATCCAAGCCCGCCGGAACATCCACTTCCAGGATGGGCGCGCGGTCCATGTAGGCGTAGTCCTTCACCGCGCTGATCAGGTCGAAGATGCGCTCTGTGGAGCTCAGCAGCGTCTCTACCGACCGCGTCGAGCGCAGATAGCGCGCGAAGAACTGCAGGGCAATGCAGGTCTCATTGGCCCCTAGAAAAGAGCGGAGCTCCTTGAGATCGTCGAGGCTAATCCGTTGCTCGGCGAGCTGCGGCGCGACATCCCAGGCGTTGTCGCAGGGCAGCGCAATGAGCCACTCGCGCAGTGCCTCTTCCTGACGAATCAGCTCCACCGCGCTGGGCAGGTCGTCCGATGCGGTGCGCACCAGCATCTTCTCTTCCCAGGCTTCAATCCGGTGGATCTGCTCCTCGTTGAGGCAGAGGTTCACCAACCGGAAGCGGTTCTTGCGGTTCGACTGGAGTACTTCGATCAGGCCCGAGGCTGCGCGCTGAGCCGCTGAGGCGGGATTGTTCAACTCATGGGCGAGATTCCCGGCCAGCTTGCCCAGAGCACTGAGTTTTTCCGCCTGCTGCTCAATGCGGGTAACTTCGCGCACGCGGTCGAGCAGGGTGGAGACGGCGCGTTGCGCCATGGAGGGAATCGCCTCCAGCATCTCCGAGAACTGCGACTTGTGGATCAGCAGGCACCACACCGGAGTGACCGCCACTCCCTGCCCGCCTGCGGACTTCATGCGCGAGAAGGGAAGCAGCCCGGTCATCTGGCCGGAACGGCCGATGAACAGCGCCATGGGGCCGCCGCGCTGCCGCTGCACATGGATCTCCCCCTTGAGGATCAGCATCATGTACTCGGCCGGCGCGCCTTCTTCGAAGAGGACGTCTCCCGGCAGTGCCCGCTGCTCTAGCCCGTGCTCGGCCAGCCAGAGACGCTCCTCGAAGGTGAGGCCGTGCAGGGACCCAATGCGGTCCAAGGCCTCGGCGATCACTTCAGGCGGAGAGGGGCTTTGGGATGAGGTAAGGGCCGGCGAAAACATCCTGGGGGGACCTCCGGAAACCAAGTTCAGGATATCTGACGGGGCAAGCGCACCTGACTCAAAGGTGACGAACGGTGTGGAAGACCGCCGGCAATTTACCAGAATGCAAAGAGCCTTACCGGCATGCGAGATGCGGACGACCCTGCCCCGCGTGATTTTCAGCACACCTGTTCCCGGCGATTGGGGGCGATCGGAGTTTTGGATTCCGTCAGTTGCCCTGCCCCGCATACGAGATTGGCAGGGTGCGCCGGCAAGTACCTGAGCTGCAACTGCATAGCGGGATCGCTTCGGACGGGGTGGCGCAAGGGGGTAGGATGCACGGCGCTCCCAAGCTCCGGAAGAGTGCTCGTCCCGACGCGTATCGAGTGACGTAAATCACAGACAGACGGCCGCGGACGGCTCCTGCCAATTCCTTGTAAATACATGTATCCATGCGGTTCATCTTGTGGTATCGTCGTACTTGTCAACCACAAAACATAGGGTCCTGGATGTGAGGTAAGACTCGGCAGCACTGCGGGTCTAGAAGCCTCAGGAGTCAGTGGCACCTCCACGTTGAAGCCGGCCCACTCGATCTTCTCCTGCTGTATCTTTCGAGGTAGCCGCCGTGTCTTGGACTCAGCCGAGTTCTCAAAATCAACAATTAATGTCTGGACTACTGGTCTCCTCCTGGAATCAGGGCAGGGGAGCCGACACTGAGAAATCTCTGCTTGCGGTGCGAGTCATCCGGCGCTTGAAGGGTGGTTCGAACCCCGTCCTGGTGGAGGGAAACGATGGTTTGCTGTACGTCGTAAAATCTCTCGACAACCCCCAGGGTGCGAATGTAGCATTCAACGAATCCGCTGGTGCTGAGCTGTTTCAGGCCTGCGGATTGCCGGGACCGGGCTGGGCAGCGATCTGGGTATCGGACGCGCTCATCTGCCGCAACCCCCAATACTTCGCCGCCGCGTCTAATCAGTCAGATCGGCCGGCAGCCGGATGGTACTTTGGATCTCGCTTCCTGGGCGAGGAGAATCAGCCTTTCTTGGAGATTCTCGCGGGGAGTGACTTCAAACGTATTCGCAACCGTTCAGATTTTTGGAAGGCTCGGCTGCTGGATGCGCTTTGCCGGCACGCTGATAATCGGCAAGCACTTTTCCAGAGAGATACCTCTGGTTGGTTTTACGCGTATTTCATTGATCATGGCCATCTGTTCGGCGGACCGCAAGGCGCAGCCAATCCGGCCATGGTCACATCACGCTATCTTGATAAGCGGATTTACCCGCTTTTAACTCCGGTCGAGTGGGGCCGGATTTTGCAGTCGATCTTGGGGGTCAACCGGGCACAACTTCTGGAAGCGGTCTACCGCCTTCCCGAGTCCTGGAGGACACCTTCAGCGATGCAGGAGTTTGATCGCGCACTTGGGCGCATTTCGAATGCAACGCTGGTGCAGCAATTAGCACAATCCATGCAGGAGGGCCTGGAGGACACGGTTGTGTCATTCGGGCGTAAGCCACCTCAAAATGTCGGATTTGGAAACGCAGTTCTGCGCACTGAAATATCGGTCCCCGGAAGCCACCACGACGTCGGCCCCTGGAGACGTGGTCTTGCTCGTAGTTAAGTCGAAACCCGGCCTGCGCTTCTACATCCACTCGGATATCGAACGTCAGGTCGCCGACCAGGATCGCACGTACCTGCAAAACCTCTTGCCGGATCTGCTTGTCCGCGCTCGCGATTGCGCCGACGACGTCTTCCGGCAGCTGTCGCAGCTCTCGGTTGGCCCTCTGGAGGCCGACGAGGTCAAGCCAGTTCCCACCACCGACAGCGAAATCACCGCACGCTTCCCAAGACTGCAACCTATCCCCGAGTGCTGATCTTGGGCGACTGGTAGCGCACGCTTCGCTGCTGCACGCCTCAGTTGATACCATGGCGGGTCAAGGAAAGATCACCGCTCATGAAGAAAACATTTTCAGTTCTCTCTCTCCTGCTCTCTGCCTCGGTTCTGGCGGGGCAATCGTCTGCGGCTCACTTCGACGCTGCCCAGCGGGTGTTCCGCCTGGACGGCGGCGACACGACCTATGCCTTCGGGGTGAATCCCCGTGGAGAACTGCAGCAGGTTTACTGGGGAGGGCGCGTGGGCGCCTCGGACGCGATTCCCGCGGCCGCACCCAAGCCGGATTGGGCCTCGTTCGACCCCTCGTACAGCACCACCCCCCAGGAGTACGCAGGCTGGGGAGCGGGCCTGTTTGTCGAGCCCGCGTTGAAGGTGACCTTCCCCGATGGGAATCGTGACCTGGTTCTGCATTACGACAGCCATACCCTGACCAGCGACGGCGTCGACATTCGCCTCAAGGACATCTCCCGCAAGGTATTCGTGACCTTGCACTATCGAATGGATCCTGACACCGGTATCCTGGCGCGGTCGGCCACCATCCTGAATCAGGAGACTACCCCGATCACCATCGAGCAGGCAGCGGCCGCTGCGTGGGCGTTGCCTGCTGGTCACTACACCCTGAATTACCTCACCGGCCGCTGGGCGGGGGAATGGAACCTGACCCAGGAGACTCTGCACCCCGGGGAGCGGGTCCTGGAGAGCCGGCGCGGCAGCACTGGCCATCAGGCCAATCCCTGGTTCGCAATTCAGTCAGGACCGGCCAGCGAGAACAGTGGCGAGGTTTGGTTTGGCGCATTGGCCTGGAGCGGCTCCTGGCGTATCACCGTCGAGCAGGATCAGCTGGAAGCGGTGCGCGTGACGGGCGGCTTCAACCCCTTCGACTTCGGCTACGTGCTCCATGCCGGCGAAGCGCTGGAGACTCCCGTGTTCTACGGCGGATATGCCCCGAACGGACTGGGTGGTGCATCGCGGCTGCTGCACAGCTTCGAGTTGCACAAGATTCTGCCTCGCACGGCTGCCACGGCCTCCGAGCCCACGCCCAAGCCGCGCCCGGTCATCTACAACTCCTGGGAAGCCACGGAGTTCAACGTGAGCGAGGCCGGTCAGATGGCTCTTGCCGAGAAGGCAGCTGCACTGGGCATCGATCGCTTCGTGATGGATGACGGCTGGTTCGGTCAGCGCAAGAACGATCATGCCGGTCTGGGCGACTGGTACGTGAATTCGGAGAAGTTTCCCCACGGCCTCAAGCCGCTGATCGATAAGGTTCACTCCCTGGGCATGAGCTTCGGCCTGTGGGTTGAGCCGGAGATGGTGAATCCCAACTCCGATCTCTATCGCAAGCACCCTGACTGGGTGCTCAACTTCCCCGGCCGTCCACGCTCCGAGGGCCGCAATCAGCTGGTCCTCAACCTGGCGCGCGAAGATGTGCGCGACTACGTGCTGGGCTTCCTGGACAAGCTGCTCAACGAGAACGAAATTTCCTTCTTGAAGTGGGACTACAACCGCAACTGGAGCGAGCCTGGCTGGGATCAGCTTCCAGCCGCCGAGCAAAAGAAGGTCTATGTCGCCTTCACGCGCAATCTGTATTCCGTCTTGGCTGAGCTGCGCAAGCGTCATCCTAACGTGGAAATCGAATCCTGCTCCGGGGGTGGCGGCCGCGTCGATCTCGGCATCCTGCGCTACACCGACGAGGTTTGGCCCTCCGACAATACCGAACCCTTCGACCGGCTCACCATTCAGGATGGCTTCTCCTATGCCTACACCGGGCAGATCATGATGGCCTGGGTGACGGACACGCCGCACTGGCTTAATAAGCGCTCCACCTCGCTCTCCTACCGCATGCTCAG
>CBJOJD010000370.1:0-5411 GCA_966443485.1 uncultured bacterium
GTTGCTTGATCTCTCTCGGTGTTCCTTGCGTGATGAGGCGGCAGTGATCGATCACGCCGATTCGATGGGCGACGCGGTCTGCCTCGTCCATGTAGTGGGTGGTGAGGAACACGGTGACGCGTTCGGCTTCATTGACGCGCTTCACGTGCGTCCAGAGTTGATTGCGGCTCTGTGGGTCGAGTCCCAGCGTGGGTTCGTCGAGAAAGAGAATGCGCGGAGTGTGGAGGAAGCCGCGGGCGATCTCCAGACGCCGCTTCATGCCGCCGGAGAACTTCTTCACCTGGTCGTCGCGGCGATCCCACAGTTCGAAGAGCTTCAGCAACTCTTCGGTGCGGTGTTTCCGAATCTTGTGAGGCACATGGTACAGAACGCCGTGAATCTCCATGTTCTCGCGGGCGGTGAGGTCGCCGTCGAGACTGGGATCCTGGAAGACGATACCGAAGCGGCGTCGTGCTTCGTTCTGCTTTACCTGGGGATCGAGTCCATCGAGTCGAATGGAGCCACTGGTGGGACTGAGCAGGGTGGTGAGCATCTTGATGGTGGTGGTTTTCCCGGCCCCGTTGGGTCCCAGGAACGCGAAGATCTCTCCCTCCGCAACTTCGAAGGAGACATCGTTCACGGCGGTGAAGTTTCCGAAGGTCTTCACCAGATTTTTCACATGGATCATGCCCTGACCTCCGATACTGGCCAATTCTGAACTAGGTAGTTTAGAAATGTCAACCGGGGCGGGGAAGGTGGGGTGGAAACCCAGGCCGGAAAGATCTCGGGCTGGGGCGGAGAGACGGAAACAGGCGGACAGAGATGCCCACGATGGCGGGAATCCCTGCACGTGCAGATTGGGCGGAGAGGGATTGGATCGTCTGACAAGCGGCGGCAAAGCCACCAGTCAGACGATCGGGAGAGGGTTGAAACGCGGGTAGTGAGCCCGCGCGGGAGGTTAGTAATTCTCCGGAGGGCCGTCCGGGTCGACAGGGCCGACCGGCTTGGCGGCTACAGGTTGCTGAGGAACCAGGAGCTCCGGATCGGGCTCAAGTTTGGTTTTCGACTCTTCAGTCTTGAGCACGGGTTCGGGTTCTGGTGCGGAGGCATCCGGCTCTTCCATCCCGAAGAGCTTGTCGAGACGATAGCCCGCGGCCTCGATGGCGGCTAGTTCGTCCGCCACTCTGGCATCGATAGCGGTGGCCGCGGTGCGGGTCGGGGTCGTATCGCTGGCCAGCGCGAACAGCGCCGGGAGCGAGAGCCACCAGAGCAACTCCTCAGAGGACTCACGGATGACGTAGGTATGCTCCTCGGCCTCATGAGCTCCGGTGAGCCAGCGGACGTCCGGATCATCCCAGAGCGTGGCAGGGATGAGGGGCTGAGGCTCAGAGGAGGATGAGGGGCGGGAGGTCTTCACCGCAGCTTCGGCAGGCTCGCTGCTGAGCGCGGAGGCGAGGCGATGTGGTGTAGCTGGCTGGGACTGGGCAGCACTGTCCTGGGTAGCAGTGAGCATGAGGACCTTGATGCGTGCGGCTGCGCGCCAACCTTGATCGCCTTCGAAGCCCAAGCCGTTGAAGGCATGCGCCAGGGGAGCACGGAGACGCAAACGGTCGAAGAGCTCCAGTGCAATTTGAGACGACTTTTGAGGATCGATGGCCTCCGCGAGGACTTTGAGAGCGCAGTACGCCAGGACCGGGGACCAAAGCGCGGCAGCCGGCACCTTGGGGTTGGCGCTGGGCAGGATGTGACGCGCGGTGGTGCTCCACGGGGTGGGGAACAGCGGCTCCAAAGCCGTGATTCGGGCGGCGGTGCGCAGGAGCTTGCGGAACTCCGGCGTGACGGACTCGGGGTGAGCCGAGATGGCGACGGGCTTGGTTCCGGTGGAGCGGGCATGCGCAGAGGCGGCGGCTTTGACCAATTCTTCAAAGCGCACGCTGGCTCGTTCGAAGAAGGCGGTTGGGGGTTTGGCGCTCACTTTGGGTGCAGCGACGCCCATAGCGGGTTGAGGTACCTCGGCGGCATCGGCCAGCAGGCTCAATGTCGCCGGATCCAAGAGGGCGCAGAGGGCATCGTGTACCGGGCGCAGTTCGAGGTCGACCAGGGCATCCTCGAGGCTGGGCACGCCACGCCCGTTGAGGAAGTCGCACAGCCGGTCCCAGGGCTTCTCCGCGGTGGCGCGAAGCTCCTGCCAATCCAGGAAGACATGGCTCTTGTAGGCGCCGAGGGAGACCCGCAGACCGTGTCCTCCGATGTCGTGAGCGCGGCGCAGGTACTCGAGCCCGGTGAGGGAGTCGCGATAAGCGACGACGGAATCGCCGTTCTGAAGCCCGAGCCCCTCCCAGAGGGAGCGCTGGCGGAGCTGGCCGGAGCCCTTATCCGCGTAGGCAGCCGACATGCGGACGGTGCCCTGGGTGTCGCCATAGACGTTGTTGTAGATGACCAGAGCCCGCTCGTGGCCGACATGGTTGGAGTAGGCGAAGACGTTTTCGTCGACGTGGCCGGAGTCAGTGAAAAAGTCGTAGAGCAGGAAGTTATAGCTTTCGGCGAAGAGCCAGCGACGCTTGAGCAGGGGGGCAATCTCGCGGTCGTGGCGTTCGATGAGCCAGCGGTCCGGGGTCTCGTCGTAGCGGGGGCGCTGGTACTCCATGCCGTACTTTTCGGTGAAGCCCTCGATCTGGCCGTGGCCGAACATGGGCAGGCCGGGGAGGGTGGACATCATGACCGCAACGCCGAAGCATTTGTCGCCCTTGCCGAACTGGTCAATGGCTGTTCTTTCATCGGGATTGCTCATGAAGTTCACGTAACGCTTCATGATGTCGGGATCGAATTCCAGGGTGTTTTTGAGGACCGAGCGGTACTTGGCGTTGTCCTCGTCGCGCATCATCACCATGAAGGCGCTGTTGTAGACGCGGTGCATTCCTAGAGTGCGGACGAAGTAGCCTTCCATGAGCCAGAAGGCTTCGGCCAGGAGCAGGGTGCCGGGGACCTCGGCGGCCACGCGATCGACGACTTCGCGCCAGAACTCGTGGGGCATGTTGCGGTCGAACTCCGCCTGGCTCATGCCGTACTCGGCACGGGAGGGGATGGCGCCGCTGGCTCCGGGGCCGGGGAACCACAGGCGGTGGTAGTGGCGCTTGGCCAGGGTCATGGCGGCGTCGAAGCGGATTACGGGGAAGAGGCGGGCGACGTGAAGGATGGTCTGGATGACGTGTTCGCGGACGGCCGGATTGAGGTAATCGAGTTGGGCGGTGTCGTTCCAGGGGAAACTGGTGCCGTCGTTGCCGTGGTAGATGTAGCGGGTTTCGCCGCTGTGTTTATCGCGCCGGCGGAAGACGACGGCGGCATCCGACTGGGTGAAGTAATGATCATCGATCTTGATCTCGACCCGGTGGTCGGCGGACAGGTCGGGACCGTTGAAGCTGTAGGCGGGGTAGGGGGACTCCCAGCGCGACATGAACCATTCGGGATGATCGACGACCCAGGGGGAATCGATGCCCATGTGGTTGGGGACCATGTCGCTGGCCAGGCGAATGCCATGGCGGTAGGCCCGGTCACGGAGGTTGATGTAGGCGGACTCGCCGCCCAGGTCATCGGCGATGCGGTAATCGAAGAGCGAGTAGGCGGAGGCGACGGCGTCCTGGTTGCCGCAGAGGTACTTGATGGTTTTGGAGGCGCGGCTGCGCTCCCAGACACCGATGAGCCAGAGGGTATTGATGCCGCGGTGCGCCAAGGTCGCCAGCTCTTCTTCGGGGATGTCGCTGAGCACGCGGATATGTCGTCCGAACTGCTTGCTGAGCTGGGCCAGCCAAACATAGGTGCTCTTGGCGATCATGACCGTGGTCGGCATCCAGGCGGTATCGGGCGAGAACTTCTCGTACTCGTGCATGGGGTCGCCGAAGGTGGGAACGTCGGCATGACTGGCGAGGGAGGGCCACTGCTGCTCGCCCCGCTCTCTGCGCCGGCGCGCGGCCTCTTCCGCAGCTTCACGAGCCTTGGCGGCGGAGGGATTGAATTGCGCCCAGATGGCGAGCTCTTCTTCGCGCAGGATTTCGCCGGCCACCAATAAGAACCGCTCGAGGGCGTCGCCGAGGAGGGGCTGCCACAGCTTGCGGACGAACTCCAGCTGATCTTTCAGAGAACCCGGGGTGTTCCTGGCCGGGGCATGGAGAAGGTCGAGGAGACTTACGGGCTTGGCGCCGGGCAAGGGAATCAGGGGGCGAGTGGCGAAGTATTCGGGCAGTTGTTGAGTAACTTGGCGGTATACGGTCTGCTCGGCGAGAGGTTTGTCCTCAAACAACTCGGCGAAGGGGCGGAAGGCCTCATTTTTGTTGGCGGTCCAGAGCATCAACAGCTCTTCGAGGGCGGCTTCGCGATGGGAGAGGCCGTTGGTGGAGCCTTGCAGCCACTGCTGCGGGGTCTGCTCGTCGCGCATGACGTCGACGCCAGGGAAGTGCTCGACGAAGGTAAGAAGCAGCTTGTCGAGCTGATCAGGGCCAACCTGTTGGCCGAAGTAGTGGAGGGCCGCGGACATGACTTCGCGGTCGAACTGCTCGCGGTAGCGGGCCATCACGACGTGGCTGGCCTCGTCGATGAGGCCCATGGCGAACAGGGAGCCAGCATGGACGGCACGGTCAGGGTACTTGTCAGCCTCGCGCACCTGGTTCATGCGGTGAGCGAAGGCGCGGCAGGCGCCCATGTTGGCGAAGACGACATTGCCGTTATAGGAAAACAGCGTGTCGGGGAACTGATAGCGTTCCCGCGCGCTGCGCGAAATGTGGAATTCCATCATAAGGACGTCGTGCTCCGAAGTTCACGTTCATTTTCTTTACGGGCGTCTGCCTGAGGAGGCGCCCAACTTCGTCATTCCACAACCGGTTCGGCAGCAAGATTCGGCAACAAACCTGCCAAAGGGTAAAGTATCACCCCGGATGGCAGGGGTTCTCGGCAGCCGTTCATGGCATCCTTGCCGGTCATCTCAGCGGACCTGGGTCCGGGTAGAAATCGTATGGATGCGAAAAGAGCGGCCGCGGGTCGCTTTTAGAGTCCGCATACTCTCTTAGAGCTATAGAGCGCGTTGGGGTTGGCTGTTGGAGCGGCGATTCGCGGCGGGTAAATGGGACGGCGGTTCGCCCAGCACTTCCAGGGAAGGTTTGAGCCGCAAGTTCTTCCCCGTGACAGGTATCACTGCGGATTGGGGGAGGTTGGAGCAAAATTCGGCCCGCAGATGCGGTCTGTGGCAACGTGCCTGGCCGGATGAGGCCAGCTATTGTCACGATCTGAGCTAGGTCGCTCGAACGGCTACGGAAATTGCAACAGAGTAGGGCGCGCCACTCAGAGGCGACCATGCGGCCGGCGCAGGCAATGCGGGCTGCGGAGTGCACGCAATGCCCGGCGGCCGGTTTTTCAACCGTAGCGAAATCTTGTGAGGGGCC
>CBJOJD010000371.1:0-5404 GCA_966443485.1 uncultured bacterium
GTCGCCTGCACCATGGCCAGCAGCGCCGGCATGAAGATCGGAAACAGAATCAACGGCAGCAGCAGCTCCCGGTTCCGGCTGCGAATCGACAACGCCGCGAAGAACGTCCCGTTGGCCACCAGCGCCCAGGTCCCCAGCGGAAGCACCAGCGCCAGCTGCCACGCCTGCCCTTCCACGGTCAGGTTGTACATCACCAGAAACACCGGCGCCAGCAGCACCTGCACGATGGTCACAAACAGGAAGTTGGCCAGCACCTTGGCCAGGAACAGCTGCGCTCCCGAACTCGGCGCCATGCGTTGCGCATCCAGCACCTGGTGGCGAATCTCCCGCGCCCACGCCTGGTTCAGCGCGCTCACTGAAGCAAACATCGTGGCCACCGACAGCACGCCGCCCGCAATCTCCCGCGAAAACGCCCCCCGCGGATCGAATGCCAGCGAAAACAGCACCACCACCAGCAGCGCGAAGAACAGCATCGAGTTGACGGCCTCTTTCGAGCGCCACTCAATGCGCAGATCCTTCACCAGGTGGGTCCAGAGGGCGCTCATCCGTGCTGTCCCTCCGCATTTGCTTTGGTCAGGTCAGCTGTCTCCACTCCCGCATCCAACGCCGCCGCAGCCTTCAAGTAATCGTCTGGAGACACAATGATCTGCGTCCCCCGCGCTCCCGCCGACACGCTGATCTGGTCGAACAGGATCGCCGTCTCGTCCACAAACACCGGATACGCCTTCTTGGCCCCGAAGATCGTCACCCCGCCACGGATGTATCCGGTCAGCGGCTGCACGTCTTTAAGCGGCGTCATCTCCAGCTTGCGCGTCCCCGCCGCCCGCGCCAGCTTCTTGAAATCCAGCTCCGCGTCTCCGGGGATCACCGCGAACACATACACGCCCGGGCCGCCGGTGCACAGCAGTGTCTTGAACACTTGCTCCGGCGGCATGCCGATCTTCTTGGCCACCGTGATTGCGGAAAGATCCTCCGGATCCACCTCGTACTCGCGCAGCTCAAAGGGAATCCCCAGGCTCTCCAGAAAACGCGCTCCGTTGGTCTTCATAACGTCGGACTCCCCGGCTCGAAGCTCGCCACTCGGCCCGCCTTCAGCGCCAGCACGTAATCCGCGATGGGCGCCGCCAGCTCGCGTTGATGCGTCGTAATTACAATCGTCCGGTCCTCATGCCGGAACCGCGCCAGCAACTCCACCATCTGCCCCGCGCTCTCGATGTCCATGTTGGAGAAGGGTTCGTCCAGCAGCAGCAGCTCCGGCACCGGCATCAGCACCCGCGCCAGCGATGTCCGCTGCCGCATGCCCTGCGAATACTGCCCCAGGGGCCGCGGCAAGTCAGGATCCAGGCCCACTTGGCGTAGCGCCTCCGCGGGACTGAGGCATCTCCGGCCCGGATACAGCCTGGCGAAATAGCGCAGATTCTCTTGCCCGGTCAGCTCGTCGTAGAGCATGGGCGCGTGGCTCATATATCCAATGCGCTCGCGGACGTCGTGCGGCTCATTGTCCCCAAACACTTTCACCGCTCCGTGGGTGGGGTGCAGCAGACCGGCCAGGATGCGCAGCAGTGTCGACTTGCCGGCGCCGTTCTCGCCCACCAGGACGTAGCACCGGCCACGCTGCAGCTCGACATTTACCTTTCGCAGAGCTGCGAAGGCGCCAAACAGCTTCGAGACACTCTCAACCCGAGCACACGGAGCCGCTGACGTTCGCTCAGCCATGCGCTTAGTTGGAAGCTACGGTCGATGCAGAGGTAGTGGAAGCGGGGCTGGTCACCGCGGCGCGGGGATTCTCCGTGCTGGCCGGCTTGCCCGGGGTCATGCCCGGCTGCCCCGGCGCATACTTGCTGGCGCACTTGGCCTGCAGCTGGTTGGCATAGAACACCCCATCGCGGCCGAAGGTTCCCGCAGCCAGCGCCTGGGAATCATCCTTGAAGGTATCCGGCGGCGGCTCAGATCCCTTGTAGACCACCTTCAGGACCCGTCCGCTGCCCGCCTTGGCGGAGTGGCTCTCAAACTCGTTCAGCAAAAACGTGACATGCGTCCCGTTCTGCTCGATGGAGCCGGGTTTCACAAAGCCCTCCACCCGCAGATTGCTCTTGTAGGCCTTGTCGCCCATCTTGCCCAGCTCAGCGATGGTCACGTAGTAACTCTTGCTGGAGCCGTAGCCGGAGTAGGCCAGCCACCCGATCGTGGCCACAATGACCGCCACTGCAATCCCGATACGCAGGTTCTTGGAGGAGCTTTTCATGCCGTTAGCTCTAACGATACGAGCCCCCGGGGGCAGGGTCAACAGCTAGAGCGTGATGCGGATCACAGGTGTTGGCCTCCAGCACCCCGCTTCCGGCGCAACGCCCTCAGTCCATTCGCCCGATTTGCAGAGAAGCTGCCACTGCGGGCAGAAGCAGCATAGCCAGATAAACCACGATTGCGATGCCATCCGACACGGGAACGACCTCCTCAAGAACGATGGAAAGCGCGGCTCAGGCAGGGAACGCACGCAGCTTTCCTCAATGGAATCTATCGGCTGCAAGCGCTCCGGGCTGCAGGGCCGCATCCTTCTTTTGGCTTCGGAGGTAACGAGGGGCGAGTTCTCAGGGAATCTGGATCAGGCGTCCTCGCCGTCCTCTCCCTCCCCTTTGGGCAGCGAGGCGAAGATGACGGGGGTTACGATCAATCCGATGTACGCGAGGCCAATCAGCAGGTCATGCATCCGGCAGTAGCTCCTCAGAGAAGGTCGATGTTGCGGACTTCTCCCGGGTTGACTCGGCCGCAGACCGGGAAGGGGATCCAGCACCAAACACCCCCTCTCCACTGCACTTGCCCTGCAACTCTCCCCGTCTGCGGGTGAGAATCGGCTAAGCCGCCGCGCTCCGCTGCCCTGGTTCGCCCATCAAGTACCATGGACACGTAGCCACAACCAGCCCTGCGCATCGCCTGCGAGGCTTCCGAGAAACCCTGTGCCCAACTCCAAGCAAGCCGTCCTCCTTCTCGCCCACGGAACCCCGGAAACGGTGGAGCAGATCCCCGAGTATCTGCGCAATGTGGTCAGCGGCCGACCCCTGCCGCAGCACGTCATTGAAGAAATTCAGCACCGCTACGGCCTCATCGGGCGCAGCCCTTTGACCGAACTGACCATGGAACAAGCCCGGCTGGTCGAGTCTGACCTCGCCGCGGCCGGCCTCCCCGTTCCCGTCTACGTCGGCATGCGCAACTGGCGGCCCTACATTCCCGATGTCGTGAAGCAGATGCGTGCCGATGGCATCGAGGCCGCCGCTGTCATCTGCCTCGCTCCCCAGAACTCCCGCACCAGCGTGGGGCTGTACAAGCGTGCCGTGCTGGCCGAAGCCGGCTCTCTGCGCATCGACTTCATCGAGGGCTGGGCCCAACACCCGTTGCTGGCCGAAGCCTTCGCCGAGCGTTTGCGGCCTGCCCTGGCCAAACTCACCGCCGAGACGCGCGCGCCTGTCCCCGTGCTTTTTACTGCCCATAGCGTGCCCTGCCGGACTATCCAGACCCCCGCGGCCAATGAAGGTGCACCCAGGCTCTGGCCGGGCGAGGGCGTGGACCCCTACGCGCAAGACGCCAAGCGAACCGCGGAACTGGTGGCGGGCCGCGTTCCCGATATCCCCCGCTGGTACTTCGCGTTCCAAAGCCAGGGTGCCAGTGGCGGTCCCTGGATTGGTCCTACCGTCGAGGAAACTCTGGATGCCATCGCGGGCGACGGTGCCAAAGCTGTCCTGCTCCAGCCCATCGGCTTCCTCTGCGATCACGTGGAGATTCTCTACGACATCGATATCGCCTTCCGTGAACACGCTCAGAAGCTGGGCATGCGTCTGGAACGTCCGGAGTCGCTCAACGGATCGCCGACCCTGGCAAGAGCCGTGGCCGAGCTGGCGCAGCAGGGCCTCGCGCGTCTCTCCGGAAATTCCTGAGCAGCGCCGCCCAGCGTTCCAGCCGCTTTCAACGCCGGTAGAGCCTGAAAGGATGGCAGACCTGCGTTATGCGCTTGATGCGACTATGCCGCCGATCCAGCTCCGTGTGGTATACGTTTTCCCATGCTCCGCTCAAGGTTCCTCTCTGCTGCTCTAATCGCCTGCGCCCTGACCGCCGCCTCCGCCCAGAAACCGCTGGCCCCCACCCCGCCCCTGGGCTGGAACAGCTGGGATGCCTACGGCTTCACCGTCGATGAGAAGGACTACAAAGCCAACGTCGAAGTGCTGGCTGGCATGAAGCAGTACGGCTGGCAGTATGCCGTCATCGACGAGGGCTGGTACATGCGGAACCCGCTCGGCAAAGACACCGCGGAGCAGAAGTATCTCTTCGACGGCAACGGCCTGCTGCTGCCCGTGGCCAGCCGCTATCCTTCCTCGGCCGGGAACTCCAGCTTCAAGTCGCTCTCCGACTGGGTGCACGCCCAGGGCCTCAAGTTCGGCATTCACATCCTGCGCGGCATCCCCAAAGAGGTCGTGGAGAAGAATCTGCCGGTGCTCGACACGAACTTCCATGCCATCGATGCCGCCGATAAAGACGCCACCTGCCCCTGGAATGACGCGAACTACGGCGTGGCCGACAACCCGGCAGGGCAGGCCTTCTACGACTCCATGATGAAGCGCTACGCGGAGTGGGGAGTTGACTTCATCAAGGTCGACTGCATCAGCGACCATCCTTACCGCCCCACCGAAATCCGCCAGATCGCCGAGGCCATCCGCAAGACCGGCCGCCCCATCGTGCTCAGCCTCTCGCCCGGCCCCACGCAGCTTTCCAACGCCGACGAAGTCGCCAAGTACGCGCAGATGTGGCGCATCACCGACGACCACTGGGATTGGTGGGTCAAGCAGGACAAGAAGACCGAGTATCCCTTCGCGCTCAAGGAAGAGTTCGACCGGATCGCCTCCTGGAATTCCCACGTAAAGCCCGGCTCCTGGCCGGATCCCGACATGCTTCCGGAGGGCTACCTCGGACCTCACCCCGGCGACGGCACCGCTCGCCAGTCTCGCTACACTCCCGACGAACAGCGCACCGAGTTCGTGCTCTGGTCCATCTCGCGCTCGCCCCTCATCTTCGGTGGCAATCTCACGCGGCTTGACGCTCTCTCCCGCGCGCTCATGACCAACCGCGCCCTGCTCGATGTGAACCAGCGTGCCTTCGAAAGCCACCCTGTCGCCGATCTGCCCGCTGGCTTTGAGAACGCCCGCGTTTGGATCGCCAAGACGGGGACGCCCAATGCGCCTCACACCTTCATCGCCTTCTTCAACCTCGACGACAAGCCTTCCACCCTGAAGACCACGTGGAGCGCTCTGCATCTCGATGGCGCCAGGCACGCCGCCACCAGCCTTCTGGACGGCCGCAAGCTGCCCGCATCCGCCGCCGTCGAAGTAACCCTTCCACCCCACGCCCCCGCCATCTT
>CBJOJD010000372.1:0-5385 GCA_966443485.1 uncultured bacterium
GTGCCAGGCCACGCCGTCTACAAACTGAGCCATGCCTGGGTCGCTCAGCTCATCCATGGCGCGTCCCCATAGATTGTAGTTGTGATCCAGGATCCAGATCTTGGTATCAATCGACGCATTGCGCAGCGCCGGCCCCAGGTGATCGCGAACAAACGCCATCTCGTATTCCTGGCCCCACGGCGCAGCGGGCATTCTTCCGTCCTGGTCCGTGTCCACCTCGTTCTGCACGGTCACTGCGTCGATGGAGACGCCCTCCGCTTTGTAGCCTTCCAGGAACTTGACGAAGTACTGCGCATAGCTCGCGAAGTAGTGATTGCGCATCGCTCCGCCCAGCAGTGAGCCTCCCGATTTCATCCACCCCGGCGGGCTCCACGGCGAGGAGAAGAGGAAGAGCTCTGGGTTGACCTTCCGGGCATCGCGCAGCGTGGGAAGAATGTACTCGCGATCGTGAGCGATGCTGAACTTCTTCAGATCAGGATCGGGATCGGAAGAGTCATCGAAGCTATACGCAGTACGGGAGTAGTCGCTGGCGCCAACACAGGTGCGTCCCACGGAGAGGCGCAATCCGCTCGCGCCGAAGAAATCCTCCATCGCCTTCTGGCGCTCAGCGGAAGGCATCTGGCTGAAGAGATAGCAGGAGGCATCGGTGAATGCTCCGCCGAAACCGAGAATGCTCTGGAAGCTTTGCCCTGCATCGATCTCCACCGCATTTGGGCTGGCGCTCCCGGCACTCTGCCAGGTTTGCGCTGGGATCGGTTGGTAGCGGGCCTGGCCGCCCGTCATCCAGCCGCGTACGGCGCCGGAGTTCGATGTGGATTGGCCAAGAGCAAAGGACCGCTTGGTGGCAAGCAGCGCCAGAGCGGCCAAAGACTGCTGCAAAAAGGCACGGCGAGAATCAATCGTCATAGAAAGCCTTCCCGAGATAGCCGAGCTGCATGAGCTGCGTTTTTGCAGATCTGTCCCAACCCAGAGAAGAGGCAGAAGGTTGGCGTGGAAGAGAATAACGCAAATATACCCGCGGCGCTGCGACTTTAAATGTAAGAGATACACCAAAGAACAAACGGTTGTCTATGAGAATTGTCGATCATTGAGGGCGAAGGTCATGAACCGCCGCTTACGCGCGGTACTTATCTCTGCGATGCGATCACGTGAGGGGTGGTCTTCCGTTACGCGATTCTTCCCCGCTGCCACACCGCGGCGTCGAAGATGTGGCGGCATTCGTAGCCTTCGGACTGATAGAGGTCGATGGCGCGCCCGTTGGCCTCGGTTACGGTCAGCGAGATCTCGCTTGCGCCCAGGCGCAAAAATCCGCCTGCGGCCACCGAGAGCAGCAGATGCCCGAGACCGCGCTGGCGTTGGCGAGGACGCACGCAGAGCTGCGTGATGTGTCCGCTTTGAGTGCTGACCCGGGAGCCCAGCACCAGCGCCACCATCTCCTTGGTGTAGCGCTCGAAGATCACATGCGAGACTTGCGGGGAGAACGTGCCGCAGCCCGAGTAGCGCACGATGTTGTGCAGAAAGCGCAGTGAGCCGTGCGCGGAGCGGTACTGGTCGTTGATGAGGCTGTCGGGATGGTCGGCATAGGCCTCCGAGATCAAGCGGCTGGCGGCGTTCAGGTCATCATCCCGCCAGGGACGCATCTCCAGATCGGAGGGCAAATCGATGCGGGTGCGGCCATGGAAGCTGCTTAGTGGCTGCACCATGAAGAGGCGCCGGAACAGGTCGAACCCTGCCTCGCGAAAGACCTCGGTGTGGGCTCCGGAGGGATGCAGCAGAAGCTGCGACTCGATCCGATCTACATGGGGCGAGTGCTGAAGGGTCTCGAACAGGTGGCGGAGCAGCGTCACTTCCAGCGGAGTTCCCCACAGGCTTCCGGGATCGCGCGGGCCGCTTCCATCCAGCGACTCGGGCACGGCGAAGACATCGCCAATCACCGCTTTGCTGTCCTCGTAGACGCAAAAGGCGTAGCCGGTGACCTTGCCGGCATCCAGCGCCGCGTAGCCGGGCAGCATGTGGCTGTCGAGATACTGCATCAGCAGCTTGGCGGAGTTGCGGTAGTCCCAGTTCAGGCGCTGCCGCCACACTTCGCCTTCCGCTTCCAACAAGGGTCGCAGCAAGGGCGCCGTAAAGTGCCGAAGATCAAGAATCTCGAAGGACACGCCCGATGTCATGCTTCTCCCAATGAAGCAGGTTTGGTTCGATGCTGCGTGTTGCCGCTCTGCTGTTCTCCGGGACACCTGGTCCAAGCCGAAGAATCCGCAATGTCTTCCCGTAACTGTGCCACGACTCGCAGCCCGCTGCAACTTCAGACGTTAGCGAGCCCCCACCATATATACCTCCAGCCCCTGTTCCGGCCAGCTGAAGAGCATCTCGTAGTGGCGTCCTTCGAGGTAGTCCTGCAGCGCCGCCGGGGTGTGCAGGTCGGTCCCGCCGCGGCCCGTCATGCGGGCCACCAGAAAGTGCTGCTCGGAGGGTACGCCCTCTTCCTCGTAGTTCACCACTTCATGATTGCGATAGAACGCCAGCCCGTACTCCACGTCGCGCCGCACCCGGAACACGGCCACCGTCTCTGTCGCGGGCGCATAGTCGTCCAGACGCATGGCCAGCGGCCGCGCAGAGTAAGAGCGGTCAAGCAGATGAATGACGCGCTTGGTGCCCTCAATCTGCGGAATTCCGAAGAACGGACCTACACCATAGAGGAACAGCACCAGAACAATCAAGACACCGGAGGTCACCAGTCGCAGCCTGGCCACGCCGAAGCCGTTGACCACAATCACGATCAGCAACGCAGCCCCGGCGGCTGCCACCCCTGCCACGGCCAGCGGTTCGGCAGGCGGCAGCTTGGCGCCATGCACCACGAACCAGGGCAGAAGCAGGGCAAACATGGTCATGATGCCGCAGAGCAGCGCATGTCCCCCCAGCTCCCAGCGCGATAGTCCCGGCCCGCGGCGCCGGAACAGGTAGTCCCCCGTGAGAATCGTGATGGGCGGAACCGAGGGCAGAATGTAGCCCGGCAGCTTGGACTGGGAGAAGGAGAAGAAGACGATGGGAATCAGCGCCCACAGGACCAGAAACTCAGGAAAGGCATCGCCGGGGCGGTTCACCTTCTTGGCCCACTTGGGCGAATGACGCAGTCGCCACTCCGCCACGGAGGTCTGCGCCCCGTCGATCAGAGCACGCAAGGCCAGGACCGTCCACGGCATGGTGCCCAGCAGGATGACGACAATGTAGTACCAGAAGGGCTGCTGATGCTGGTAGCGGTTGGTCGCAAAGCGCTCCAGGTTGTGCTCCAGGAAGAACTCGCGGAAAAACGTGGGGTTCTGGTGCTGGACGGCAATGAACCAGGGCAGGACGATGGCGAAGTAGAGCAGGACACCGGGCCACCAGAACGAACGGCGGATGATCGACCACTCCTTGCGCAACGCCGCGAACGCGCACACGATCATCAGGGCCAGGAACGGTGCTACCGGCCCCTTGGCCAGGGTCGCCACCCCGGTGAAGAAGTAAATATCGAAGAGCCAGAACTTGGATCCGGTCTCATACCAGGCGTACCAGCCCAGCAGGCCGATGCAGAGCGGCGCGGCCATCTGCATGTCGGTCGAGGCCCCGCGAGAAAACCCGATGATGGCCGCACAGGCCACCGTGATCAGCGCGGCGTCCAGGTGCCCTCCGGGCCGGAATCGTCGCATGTGCAGGTAGATCAGGGCCGCCATGATGAAGGCGAAGCTGGCCGAAGGCAGGCGGGCGCTCCAGTCATGGACCCCGAACTCCTGGAACACGAACATGGCCCGCCAGTAGTAGAGGGCGGGCTTTTCCAGCCAGGGGCGTCCATAAAGATAGGGTGTGACGCAGGCGCTGAGCTTCTGCTTCAGCGTGTCCGCCGAATCGAAGCGGGTCAGCATCTCATGGGCGATCTGGGCATAGCGCGGCTCATCGGCGCCCACCAGACCCATCCCGTCGCCACCCAGGAACGGCGTCTCACCGTATGTAAGAAAGAAGACTGCGAAGAGAAGAAAGATGGCGGCCTCGCAGACGGCCGGCCAACTCGGCAGCCGCGAGCGTTGACGTAGCGGCGAAACCGGAGCAGAAGGTTCCAGAGTAGTCTCCACTTCCAGAGGTTCTCCGACCGGCCTGGTTCCACCCCAACAGCCGGCGTTCGGCGACCCGGGTTTGAGTCGCACCTGCATGAGTCACTGTGCCCAGGGGGACTGACGGAACGAGCACAGGGGTTCGACGATCAGGCTAACAGATGAGGGAAGCCGAGACAGCAGGGAGCCTTGCTCCGGGGCTTCAGTCTTCGCCTCCACAACAATCTCCCCGCCGGTCGTTCCATTGGCTGAACTCCGGCTCCTCGACCGCCAACCGCAGTTCCTGGAGGATGCGGTCCAGGGCATCCGGCAAGGGGCCGTCCAGGGAGACCCCGGCTGCGTTTTCGTGCCCGCCGCCTCCCAGCTTCACCGCGATGGCCGAGACATCGACCCGGCCCTTGCTGCGCAGGCTCAGGCGAATCCGCTGCTCCGGCAGCTCCCGCAAAAACACAGCCGCTTCCACCCCGGCGATACACAGCGCGTAGTTCACGATGCCTTCACAGTCTTCTTCCAGAGCGCAGGTGCGCACCATGTCCTGGTGCGTGACCCAGAGCCAGGCCAGCTTGCCTTCCCGGCTGAGATTACACAGCGCCGAGCCCAGCAGCATCAGCTTGGACGATGGCGTGGAGAAGTAGACGTTCTGGGCGATGCGGATCGGGTCCGCGCCCGCCAGCGTAAGTTCGCGGGCAAAGTCGAAGGTCGAGGCCTGCACGCCGCCGTAGCAGAAGCCGCCCGTGTCGGTCAGCACCGTCGTATAGAGGCAGGTGGCCATCTCCGCGGTGATCGTCGCCCCTGCCGCTTTGGCCAGGCGATATACCAGCTCACCCACGCTCGCCGCACTGCGGTCGATCCAGTTGAGGTGGGCAAAGGGCCGCCCCGTCGTGTGGTGATCGATATTCACCTGGTAGAGCTCGTCCAGCCCCCGGACCTTGGCGCGCTCCAGGCTGTCGCACTCCAGCAGCAGCACGGCGTCGTAAGGCCCATGCGCGCGCATCACGCAGCGGATCGCCTCGGCTCCGGGCAAATCCCGATACATGTTGGGAATGCGGTCGGCGGTGACGAGGTCGGCGCGTTTGCCCATCTGCTCCAGCAGCATGCCCATGGCCAGCATGGAGCCTACCGCGTCCCCATCGGGCCGGGAATGGGAGCACACCAGGAAGCGCTCGCCCTGCTGAATCAGCTCCAGAATGGTCGTGATGGGATCTTCGGGCAGGGAGCCCAGGGGGAGAGAGAAATGGCCGTTGCCGTCCGCGCTTTCGACAGAGCTCTTGCGGCCGGCGTCCTTAGGACGGCTGGC
>CBJOJD010000373.1:0-5385 GCA_966443485.1 uncultured bacterium
CAGCCCAGGGAGACTGTAAAAGGGAGCAACAGAACCATCGCCAGTAAATGAAGAATCCCAGAGTGTCCCAGCATCGGTGCAGTGGATTTCCAGCCAGAAATGGCCATACTGCCGCGCAGCTTGGCATAGCGCGTCGTGGTCCAGATCAAATCGTCCTCTGGACCAGCTGACATCAATGGGTGCAGATGGATATGCTGCCCTCCATGATGGTCAGAATTGACCAGAATCGCTGGCTGACAGTCCCTACCATTGGGGCAACTGCCAGATCCCTTCACTCGTGCTTCACCACAAATACCTCCCTGTAATCCCACAAGCAAATCAAATCAACCCATCGAACCGCTGGCAAAGTCGGGAGGAATCCCGGCGTATTTACAGAGCAAAGGAGGTTCCGGCCGTTGTTGTTTCGTTGCTTAATGGCTTTGGGCTGAGTGCCATGAAGGAACTCAAAGGCGGAAGTGGACTTCTCATTTGCACACCTACCTTCATCTTGCGTTGCGGTCATCGTTATGTTTCGGTTAATGCATCGGCCGATCCGCTGAGCTATATCGCACAGACCCTCGGCCCTCCAAGTGCAATGCTTGAGTATGGCCCAAAACGCGCAAGGCCCTTCAACACGGATGCATACCTTGCAACGGAAGGGCCGGGACGAAGAATCATTCATCTCAGGGCGAAGCAGATCCTCTCTTCTCAGGGAGATCCTGCCGACTCTCTTTTCTACCTTCGGATGGGCCGGGCGAAACTCACCATTGTTTTCAAGAGCGGCAAAGAGGCTACAGTTACTCTTCTCGCTCCTGGAGACTTCTTCGGCGAGGAGTGCATGGCTGGACGAAACGAGATCCGCACCACTACCGCCACGGCAATGACAGTCTGTGTGGTGCTTAAGATCACTTCTGAGGAACTGACCCGGGTTCTCCACGAGGAAAATGCATTTTCAGACCTGCTAGTTCAGTTCCTTGCACTCAGAAGCACGAGAACTCAGGCGGATCTCGTCGACCAGCTGTTCAACAACAGCGAACGGCGCCTCGCGCGCACCCTCCTGTTGATGGCTGATTACGGTAACGCGTCCGGTCCGGAGACGCTGATTCCCCCGGTCACTCAGGAGACCCTTGCGGAAATGATAGGTACTACCCGGTCCCGAGTGAGCTTCTTCATGAATCGCTTTAGAAAGCTGGGCTACATCAGCTACAGAGGTCGGATCCGCATCCACAAGTCGCTGCTGACGATGGTTCTCGAAGACCGCTTGCCGGAGCAGAACGCGTCGCGTCCCAAACTCCTCGATCTTCAGCATGGTCGCTCACGAAGCGCGAAGCGAGCCAAGGTCTCTCCGGCTGGGATTCGAGTGAGGAAACGGTAGAAGTCGTCTGGCCTTAGGGGCGTTAGGGTTGGGTGAGTTCGTAGGCGGAGAGCGCACCTGGACACCAGCGATATTGACTTCGCGGATCGCTGATCAAGCGAGACGGCCCCAGCGGGCTCACAAATTCCGCATGCCCCATATCGCCACGGCTAACGCAGCTAGAGAACCCACCTCGGGAGGACGTCACAATGCAGTGCTACACGTGCGGATGCTGTCGCTTTATCCTCTCGCCTTTGAAGCTCCTCGATGCATTTATCCTGGCAACGCTCCGCTATCCAATTTGTTGCCTTCGATGCGGACAACGCGATCACATGAGCATCATTGGTGCATTGCGACTGTCGCGTGCGGCAACAAGGGCTCAGTAAACCGGCTTGTCTACAGTTTCGCAGGTAACGTGCTCAGATGTCTTTCATGCAGCGCGGAACGTCGACTCAGCAAGCAGCGACTCTGAATTGAGAAGAAGCTTGTGTGAGCGGAACGTTATCACTACTTGAACAGTCCGGCCCAAAGCAGTCGACATTTGAATCCGCTCAGAACGCCTCAAAACATCTTTGTGAAGAGCACCGGCATCCATATAGATACCCGGAGTGCACTTCGGGCATACAAAGATTCAGAAGAACGAGCCTGCGAGACACGGGCTCGTTTCTTTTTGAGGCCTGCTGTTTCACTTCACCTCTTCTGCTGCTCACTCCACCAGAAGCAACGGCCGTTGTGGCGTCTTCCAGGTTCGCACTATTTCGCGATCATTATCGGCGCGCCTCTCCTCGCCCTTCTTGTTGCCGATCATGTTCAGCGGAATCAATTCGACGAACGTTTCAATCTTCTTCGGCCTGTATGGCCAGACCACGCTTCCAGACAATCAAGCCTTGGAAATACGCGTCGGCGAGAATGTGCCAGTCGTTTGAATACCTCACGCAATGTGTATCACTCCGTAGTCGATGTCGCACTTGTTCATCTGTGAGCGATATTGACCAGACCGCATCTGCTTCAGATGCTTCACTACCGTTGGCTTACCCCTGTGATCTCCCCGGTTGATCAACTGGTTGCACGCTGCGAAAAGGGAAGTACCGCGACAGACCGTGAGACCGGGATGAGTGGACGTGTGTTCGACCAAGCCAAAGGGCCAGGAAAAGGGAGGTTCTCGTGAAAATTCCCCATCTGCTTTTGTGTGCCGCTATGGTTGCGGCATTCTCTGCCGTACTGGCTGCCCAGCAGGCGCCCACCGGCTACCACAGTGTAGCCTGCATCAAAGTCAAACCTGAAAACAACAGCGAATTCCGCAAATGGTCCGCGGGCGATGTGCACAAATTCGCCCAATCACGTGTCGATGGAGGCGCGCTCTCCTCATGGATACTTCTGCGCGCAGTCATACCTGCGGGCACCTCGGCGGAGTGCGACTACGTTATCGTCCGCATGTATCCGGGAGCACCGCCGAAGCCGTTAGATGTTGGAGACTTGGATGCCGCCCTGAAGAAGGCGGGGATCGCGATGAGCGGTCAGCAATACCTGGATCGCCGCACCTCGCTAACCACCCTCGTGTCCAACAACATGTTTCAGAACCGTGCGTCGGTCGGCAGCTTCAAACTAGGCGATTACTTCGTGGTGAACTACATGAAGGCGCTCAATATGGAAGATTACGTTGCCTGGGAAAAGAAGGCATGGCAGCCCATGGCCGAAGCTATGGCCAAAGACAACAGCCGATCCGGCTGGTCAGTGAATACGCTGGTCTTCCCCGGCGGCACCGACGTGAAGTTCAACGCAGTCACCGTCGATGTCTACCCCACGTGGGATTCGATCTTCAACGGCAATGAGCATTTTTACGACATGTGGAGGAAGGCTCATCCCGACATGGAACTGGGAACCACCTTCGAACAGTACGACAAGCTGCGCCATCAAGGCGACATTGACGTATTCGTGGTACAGGACTACATCGCAGGTTCCAAGTAGTTGCTTACCGATTGCTGCGAGATGATCGAGAGATATTCATCACGCGGCATCGCCTCAGGATGATTGCCTACTGCAACAACTCGCCATTGCCATAACTGGCATCGGCAACTATGGACTGCAGACTCTTATCCGCCATTGAGTGAAGCAGCTGATCATCTCCCGAACAGCTCCGGATTCCTCGTTGGAGGGCTTTTCGATTTAGTCCCAAATGCGCTCGTCTCCGGCAGAGACAACTCTCAAGCACCGCAGCGCCGGTTCCTGCATGATCGGCTATCCAATGCGGCAAAGAGCGCTAGAAGTGATCAATCCGATTCGGATGCCGAATTGTCTATTCTGCTTACTCGAAATCGTACGCAGGCAACGTGGTTAGGCGTCTGTCCTCGACCGGGCCACCGACGGTGAAGTGGTAGAAGCTCTGCCAATCGCGCGCAGAGATACCAAATACCTCGTGAACAGGATCATCGAAGTAACAGCCGATCCCAGTCGCGCGAATTCCCGCCTCTTCCGCTTCGAGGTACAGCACCTGCCCAACGAGTCCAGCCTCCCAGAAGAGGTTTCGGTAGAAGCCGGCGCCATAGACGACCAAACTATTCATGTAATCGGCGATCATGCCCAGGCTGAAGGCTCCATCTCCCGCGATATCTTGCCCGCAGGAGACGCTCACGGCTAAGGTGCTGCAGTCCGCCTCTTTCAGTAGAAATAGCGGAAGACCGTGCGGACACGAAGGAGGCCGAAGCCACAGGAACTCAGTCCGCATTGCTTGCCGGAGTGTCTCGACCTTTTCCGGATCCCGAGCGAGCACGTAAAGGCCAGGAGACAGGTTGTTCACGCGATGCACGAAGATGGCCAGGTGGATGCGCGGATGCCAGGGAAGAAGGTCCCACGGCATCGATCGGCCGTCTCGGGTGGGCACCAGACGAGCCAACATCCGGAAGAAGGTCGCCGCAAAAATCGCTGTGACCCCGTCCATGCTCACCGCGCTTCTGCGACCCAGAATAACTTTTTCCGCAGTGAAGGCTCCGGAGCGAACCGGGGTTGAAAAGAGCTCTTCTTCCGAAGGGAAGCTGGACAAGTCTTCGTCTGCCACAATCTTCGAATTCATAGTAGCGGCAGCTACCTGATCGATCACCGGCCAATCGACGCCATGCTTAGGGCTTAGGACGTTCGCCGTGCCGTTCCATCGAGAAGTGGCTACCACCTGAGATACCAACTCTGTGGACAGGCAGCTGCCCCGGTCATCGGCCCATTTCTCTCTGACCACAACCGCCAGAAGTTCGGGATGCTCCCGCTCTGCGCCGATATAGTCGGCCTCGCGGTCGAGTCCTAGAAGTTGAGCCACCGCAGGTCTACCTACACGGTCGAGGAGGCACAATTTCCACCCGAGTGCAGCCGCAGCGAATCGCATCGAACCCAGCGCATGACCGACATCATGTTGGCAGTACCGGAACGCACGCTCACCATACTTCCAAGCCTCCCGCCAAAGAATGGACGAGAGGCCCACGAAGAATGAGCCCTCAGGAAATGCTGTCGTCAAGGCCGCCCAAACCGAGGCATCAATATCCGCTCGAAGTTCGAGACCGTGTGCCTTCGGTGCATAGTGGTATACACCGGGACGCTCGTGGATAGAATCCAAATCCGGCAAGAGCACGTATCCCTCCGTCGGGTGGAGGTTTCCACTAGACGGATTGGAGCGCAGCGGCCACGTGGTCCCCTCGAATTGCTTCCAGGCCGTGAGCGAGAGTGCGTATCGCAAGAAGAGCGAGATGGAGTCCGCGGAAAGCCGTGCAGGCGACACGCTGTCCGCAACATAGACCTGCCAGAATGGAAGCCCTCGTCCCTCCTCTGGAACGGGAAGGCGAACAAGCGGTGCTCCATTGTAACGGCGAAACGGATCGGGCTGATTAGCCCAATCCAGGTATCCAAGTGAGGCGGCGTAGCGATGGTAGTGGTGCTTCGTTCTCTCGTGGTAAGCCACCACGACTTGCTCGGCAGGAAGGTCGAAGTTGTCCGTATCCATCGTCAGCGCACAATCAGGAGGAGAATTTGGTTCCATGACAAACTGTTGCCTTCCCACCGCATGCGAC
>CBJOJD010000374.1:0-5384 GCA_966443485.1 uncultured bacterium
CGATCTTTTGACGAGGGAGCCAAAGTTTTTGGACAGTGTGGAAGGGCTGGAGCCGAGATCCGCTCCGAAAACGGCGCAGAGGCTAGTGACTCCGCGTGCCATGATCGCTCCGAAATACTGATCCGGCAGCCATAAGTGCACTGGGAAGAGCTTCTTATGATCTTCCTCGGAGTTTTCGCTTCACTTTCTCGATCAACTCAGAGTTGCCGGCAGCTCGCGATTGCCGGATGGCGCATCGATTGCATAACAATGAACGTCGGTTGAGCACTGCGCGTCAGGCCCTGACGGAGTAGCACAGCTGGCGAAATGATCCTTTCCACAGTAGGGGTTGGCGCGGCGCGCAAACGCCGCGCACTTTTTTACCTGGCGTATCCCACTCCGCCTTCCGCCCACGTAGAACATCAGGCGTACTGAGCGAAATAGTCCGCGGACGGTCAGCATGCGGTTAGGTCTCATTTCTGAGCGCTTCCCTGTGACTGGCATCACGGCTGGTCAGAGCCAATCTGCACACAATAGCCGCGTGCGAACAGTCGCAGAATGAGGGCAAGCATGGCGACTGTATTGAACGGCGTCACACGAACGGGAGAAGTCGTTTTCCATGTTGGCGGAGTGTCGAAGGTCTACCAGAACGGGGACGTGAGAGTGGAGGCTCTGCGATCCATCGAATTGGATCTGCGCAGCGGGGAATTCATCGTCATCCTCGGTCCTTCCGGCAGCGGAAAGTCGACGCTGCTGAACATCCTGGGCGGACTGGACACGCCGACTGCGGGTGATGTGCGCTTTCGCGATCACTGGCTATCCGAGGCCTCCGATAGCGGACTCACGCGCTTCCGACGTGAGCACGTCGGCTTTGTCTTTCAGTTCTACAATCTCATTCCCAGCCTGACCGCGCTCGAAAACGTAACTCTGGTCACTGACATCGCCGAGAAACCAATGGATGCCCACGAGGCGCTGCGTCTCGTGGGCCTGAGCGAGCGTGAGAACCACTTCCCTTCCCAGCTTTCGGGCGGAGAGCAACAGCGGGTCGCGATCGCGCGAGCCATCGCAAAGAACCCAGACATATTGCTCTGCGATGAACCCACCGGCGCGCTCGACTATCCGACAGGGAAGCTCGTTCTAGACGTGTTGGCACGGATCAATGAGGTCCTGCGCACATTGGTCGTGGTCATCACCCACAACGTAGCGATCGGCTCAATGGCGGACCGCATTATTCGGCTGCGCAGCGGAGAAATAGCGGAGATCATCCAAAATGAGCGGCGCGCGCAGCCCGAAGAACTCGTGTGGTGACGCATGACAAGCCTTCACCGCAAGCTGGAGCGCGACATCCTGCACATTCGTGGGCAGGCAGTTGCCATTGCGCTCGTGATCGCTTGCGGCGTCGCCGCCTTTGTCACGATGCGTGCCATGTATCACTCGCTTCTGCGCTCTCAGTCACAGTATTACCGGCAATATCGCTTTGCGGAGATATTTGCCGATCTCAAGCGCGCTCCGGACTGGGTGGCAAGACGGGTGGGCGAGATCCCAGGGGTTGCGACAGCCCAGGCGAGGATTGTCATGGAGGTTACGTTAAGTGTTCCGGGGCTCGAGGAACCGGCAGTCGGCCGGCTGATCTCTCTTTCCAGTGCCGGCAGTCCGTCTCTGAACGCGCTCTTTCTTCGGCGCGGGCGAAGCCCTGAGTTGGATGCTACAGACGAAGCTGTCTCGAGCGAAGCATTTGCCGCCGCAAACCATCTTGAGCTTGGCAGCAAAATCGAGGCGGTGATCCCTGGCCGATGGCAGAAGCTCACCATTGTTGGCATCGCGCTTTCGCCCGAATATATTTACGAAATTCAGGGCAGCGGATCGCTTTTCCCCGATAATCGCCACTTTGGCGTTCTCTGGGTCACGCCAGCGCTCCTGGAATCTGCGCTAGACATGAAGGGAGCGTTCAACTCCATCTCAGTCTCATTGCAGAGGACTGCGAGCGAGGCCGAGGTCATCACAAGCATGGACCGTATGTTGGATCGTTACGGTGGTCTTGGTGCCTACCCGCGATCGGATCAGATCTCCCATCGCTTCATCTCAGATGAGATTTCTCAAAATCGCATTACATCGATTGTCATCCCCGCAATTTTTCTAGCAGTCGCATCTCTGCTCGTGCATCTCTCATTCACTCGTTTGGTCAACGTGCAGCGGTCTGAGATCGCGGTCATTAAGGCTTTCGGCTATACCAACTGGCAGGTCGGAATCCATTATGTGCAATTCGGCCTGGCGATTGCCAGTGCGGGATACCTTCTCGGCTGCGCAGTTGGATGGTACTTCGGCGCGCAGTTGGCGGCGCTGTACGCCGAGTTCTACCGCTTCCCGCTGCTGATTTATCAACCGGAGATCAGCGTCTTCATTTGGGCGGGATTGATCTCCGCATTGACGGCTGTCGCCGGGGCGATCGGGGCGGTGCGTCGCGCCACTCGCCTGCCGGCCGCTGAAGCCATGAGGCCTGAGGCTCCTGCCCATTTTCGGCGTACTTGGATGGACCGGCTCAATCGGGGGTGCAAATCGGCCGCAGTGCGCATGCTGTTTCGCAATCTGGAGCGGCGGCCGTGGCGTGCCTTGGCTTCAGTGTTTGCAATCTCATCTTCGGTGATGATTGTTGTGGTTGAGTTTGGAATGTTCGATTCTCTGGATCGCATGATGGAACTGCAATTCCGGGAGGCGCAACGCGAGGACCTCGTGGTTTCACTCACAGAGGCTGGCTCATCAGAGACACGAGCCGAGCTAAGCAGACTGCCGGGGGTGATCCGAATCGAACCATTTCGGGCCGCTCCAGCGCGCCTTCGATTCGGTCATCGCTCGCGGAAGGTCTCGATGCTTGGCTTAGAACCAGATGGGCAATTGCGCCTGCTGGTCAATCAAGATGGGAACCGCTCGGCATTTCCCCCGGCGGGTCTCGTGTTGAGCACCGCGCTAGCTAAGGTGCTTCATGTCTCGGCAGGCGACACCATCGGCGTGGAATTCCTCGAGGGCCGACGCATTCACTGCGATCTACCCGTCTCAACGACGGTGGAGGAATTACTGGGCACGAATGCCTACATTAACCTATTTGAGCTGAACCGCTTGTTGCGCGAAGATCATTCGGTGTCGGGCGCCTTTCTTCAGGTGGATCAGAGCAACGAAGCGGGCCTCTATAGACGTGTAAAGCAACTTCCCGGCATCGCTACCATTGGCATCCGCGAAGCTGAGGTAAATAGCTTCAAGAGCACCATCAACCGCAGCATGGCTCTCTCCCTGGGCACCCTGATTGTCTTCGCATCGGTTATTGCCGCGGGAATGATCTATAACGGCGCCCGCATCGCCCTTTCCGAACGTGCGCGCGAACTTGCCACGTTGCGCGTGGTGGGCTTTACAAGACAAGAGGTCACTATCATCCTGCTCGGGGAACAGGCACTGATTGCGCTCGCGGCTCTGCCGTTCGGATTTGTCGCAGGGTATGGATTATGCGCAGTTCTAGCGGCGCGGATCGCGACAGAGCTGTATCGGATGCCCCTGATCGTTCAAGCCTCAAGTTACGGATGGGCACTCCTCATCGTGCTGGTATCCGCTCTCCTCTCTGGTCTGCTTGTTAGCTGGCGCATTGCGCGTCTGGATATTGCTGCCGTTCTGAAAGCGAGGGAGTAAGATGCGACGAAGGCGCCTCGTGATTGCAACCGGTCTGGCGCTTGCGCTCGTCGCTGGCTCATTCCTTCTGTTTAGGCCTGCTCCTGTTCCGGTCGACATCGCGATCATCGGCACCGGGCCTCTACAGGAGATCATCGAAGAAGAAGGCAAAACCCGGATGCACGACCACTTCGTCTTGGCTGCAACCGTGGCAGGCAAGCTGCGGCGGATCGACCTTCACCCGGGGGATCGCGTCAAAGCGGGAGAGACGCTTGCATGGATTGATCCCTCGCCGATTGAACCGCGACAGCAGGCAATCCTGGACGCACGGTTGAGTACGGCTCGCGCAAATGTGCGGCAAGCTGAGATCCTCGCCAGCCGGGCGAAGGCCGAATTCCTCCAAACCCAGACAGATCTCGCTAGAAACAGGGAGCTGTTCAGGGCTGGAATCATCTCCCAGGATGCCTTCGATCGGAGTAAGACCCTCAACGATGTCGCGCGTAAACAGGAACAGGCGGCTCAATCGGCTACCGATGCCGCCAATCACACGTTGGAGGAGGCCAGGGCGGCCCTTCTTGTGTCCGCGAGCAATTCGCCCAGGTTGCCCACGGCTGTTCTATCTCCCGTGACAGGACGAGTTCTCCGCCTGTCTGAACAGAGCGAGCACGTTATCGCGATGGGCGCGCCATTGATGGAGATTGGCTATTCGCCCCGACTGGAGTTCGTTGCCGACTTCCTTACACGCGATGCCGTTCGCATCCAGCCAAACATGCCCGCTCTGATCACCGACTGGGGTGGCGATCATGACATATCGGGGCGTGTGCGTCTTGTTGAACCCGGCGGTTTCACCAAGATCTCTGCTCTCGGAGCGGAGGAGCAAAGAGTGAATGTCCTGTGCGATCCGGATGCTCAGACCGACGGGCTGGCCGATGGTTACCACGTGAATGTGCGCGTGATCGTCTGGCAGCGGAACGACGTATTACAGGTTCCATCCAGCGCTGTCTTTCGGTCCGGTGGAGAGTGGGCTGCGTTTGTCGCTAAGAACGGGCGTGCTCACAAATCCGTGATCAAGATCGGACATCGCGGCGATGTGAGTTGGGAAGTGCTATCAGGCTTGGCGAGAGGTGACCGCGTTGTGATTCATCCGGCCGCAGAGATCGATGACGGGGTCAAGATCGCTACACGCCAGCGATAGCCTGTGCGGGAAACACGAAGTTTCGCGAATCAGAATCGCTGAGGCATCGCCCAGCGATGGTGGAGCGAAATTGAAAGAGTGATGGCTGCTCTTCGAATCGAAAGGCGACCACCACTCTTTTTTCAAGGTTCAAAGCAAAATGTCACGATTACATCGGCTACTTCGTGAAATCAAGGATGGCCGCCGTTGTAACCGGCATGTTAGCCAGAGTGAACACTCCGTTATTTGCCGTAATCGTGCTGGTAACGAGTGAACCCTGGATAGTGCCGTCCGTGCTTCCGTCGAAGGTCTGCCCGCCCAGCGATACACCCGTCTGCGAGGTAATGCTCGGTGCGGTCAGATAACGAACGGTAGCCTGCGAGTAGCCGGGCATCTGAATCTGAATATTGCCCGTGGCGGTCTCGTCCTTGTTGATGACAATCAGATGCGCCGCAGATTGATCGTCAACCGTCGCCCAGATGGACACGTTGGAGTCGGTCATCGTGGAAACCGGCAGGAGCTTGGCACCGTTTGCGGTGGTCTGGGCAAACGTCAGCAAGCCGTAATAGAGCGGATT
>CBJOJD010000375.1:0-5368 GCA_966443485.1 uncultured bacterium
CGATGATGATGTCGAGCTTGTAGTCCTCGAGCGCGGTGTAGAGCTTTTCTTCGAGCACCGGCTGCATGCGGTGAATCTCGTCGAGGAAGAGGACCTGACGCTCGCGCAGATTGGTGAGGATGGCGGTGAGGTCGCCCTGGATCTGCAGCGCCGGGCCGGAGGTCTGCTGGAAGCCCACGTTCATCTCATTGGCGATGATGGTGGCCAGCGTGGTCTTGCCTAGGCCGGGGGGGCCGAAGAGGAGCACATGGTCGAGCGCCTCGCCGCGCGACTTGGCGGCTTCGAGGGCGATGGCCAGCTGCTCCTTGGCTTTGGATTGGCCGATGAACTCGCGCAACCAGCGCGGCCGCAGCTTGAGTTCAAAACTCTGCTCTTCTTCAGCGCGCGAGGCGCTGACCAGCCGTTCCGGGGAGTTGTCGCGCGCGATGGCCATGCTGGGGAAAGTGTAGCGGCTGAGGGGAGCATGGGCAAATTGCGACGGCGAACCAAGGCGGAGGCAATTAGAGGTGATGGATTTTCACCTCAGGCCAGTGCTTCTGCAGGTACTCAAGGGCCAGGCGGCGATGGCACTCGTCTGGGGAGGCTTCGCTGCAGAGCAAGACGGTTCGCTTCTTGAAGCTGGACTTCGGAAGCACCGACTCCACTTTGCGCGCCGTCAGCAACTTGAGGTAGCCGGAGGCCAGATCGTCCCAGCTACCTTTTTCTTTGCGATAGGCGCGAAAGAGTTCTACAGAGGGCGCCAGTAATGATTCGTGCTCATATACGGCGCCGCAGATCTCGTGGAGGAAGTACTCGAGGTCGGCCTGCTTGGTGAAGCCAGCCAACTGTGAGGTATTGCTGAGGCGAACGTCGAGGAGCCGCTCGATGCGATTTGCTTTGAGCATTTCAAAGAAGTCGCGCGCAGTCTTGTGCGTGAAGCCGATGCTGAAGATCTCCATGGCCGCTCCAGTTTATGAGGGGGCCTTCACCTCAGGCCAGTAGCGGAAGTTGCGGAAGGTGGCTTGACCGATGCCGGCGGCAAAGACGGCGGGGCGAACATCGAGAAAGCCGCCCAACACGTTGTGGTGCATGCCGGAGACTTCGGCGGACTCTTCCATGCGGCGCCACTCCTCGCCGGGCAGCCGGTAGTAGAAGTCGACTTCCTGGCGATCGTTGACGATGCGAAGCGTGGCGCGGCTTGCGCCTTTGTGGTGGCGGCTGGGGATGTAGCCGTTGGTGATGCGCACGCCGATGCCCTGGTCGTCGAGGAGGAGGCCGGCGGAGTGCTCGGGGTTGTAGAAGAGCAGGAGTCCAGAGGCGCAGCCGGGCGTGATCTCGACGTCCGCCTCGATGGTGTAGGAGTGAGCGCCGACGGGCGTGGTGAGCGCGGGAGTGGTTTCGACAGACGTGCCTTTGGCCCGCAGGACGAGGGCGCCGTGGCCGGTGGTGAAGCGTGCCGGGTCATACTCGTGCCAGAAGGCCCATTGCAGTCCGAGCTCGGGCGAAGTGAAGTCGTCGGAGGGATCGGGGAACGGCTGCTGCGAGGTTCCCGGAACCGGCATGGGAATAGCGGAGTCGGGAGTGATGCCCGGGGGGACGCGGAACCAGTTGTCGGCGGTCCACTCGATGGGCAGCAAGAGCGTCTGGCGGCCGAGCGCAGGGTAGCCGTTTTCGTAGGAGTGAGCGGTCATGAACCAACGGCCGTCGGGTGTGTCGACGAGGCGACCGTGGCCGACGCTGAGCCAGTGGTCGTCGCGTGATTTGGTGCGGGCAATGGGATTGTAGGGCGAGAACTCCCAGGGTCCTTCAGCATGGCGACTACGGGCCGAGACCACGGAATGGCTGGTGCTGGGGCCGGCGGTGCCGCCTTCGGCGACCAGCAGGTAGAAGTAGCCGTTGCGCTCCATCAGCTTGGGAGCTTCGAGGCAGGTACACTCCATGCGCGGTGGAACCGGCACGGGCCAGGGATCGAGGACCTTGCGGGGCGGGGTTTTCACGGAGAGGCCGTCAGCCGAGAGCTCGGCCATCATTCCACCGTTCATGTAGAGGAAGCGGCGGCCGTTTTCACCGATGTGTGCGGGGTCGATGGCGCTGATGCCGAGGTCAATGGGCTGGCTCCACGGCCCGGCAGGGTGATCGGCGTGTACTACGCGCAGGCGATTGTCGGCAGGAAAGTAGATGTAGAAGCGGCCCTGGTACTCGCACAGGTAGGGCGCATAGACGTTGCCGTGATACTGCGGCAGGGCGGAGGCGACCGGCTTCCAGTTGACCAGGTCGCGGGAGTGCCAGATGAGCAGGCCGGGAGCGTAGTCGAAGCTGGAGTGGGTCAGATAGAAGTCGCTGCCCACCCGGATGGGGCTAACGTCGGGATGGTCGCCGCTCAAGATGGGGTTGCGGTAGCGGTCGCTGCTTTCGGCGGAGGCGAGCAGTGAAGCCGCGGGACTGGCGGCCAGAGTCAGCGCACTGGTGCGAAGGAAATTTCGGCGGGTGAGCATGTCAGGGCAAGTGTAGTCGCAGGAGGGGGATCAGTAAATCGATTTTTACTGGCAACATGACGGCTGGTTCATGACGCGCGGTCTTCGACGTTTAGACTGGGATTGATCTCTATTTGGCCACGAATGACCCACCGGTTTTCCCGCATCCGCCGTTTCCGATTTAATCTGCCGCAACGGATCGCGGCGGTTTTGCTTGCGATTTTTCTGGGCCAGGGCTTTTGGCTCATCTCCCACCAGACATTGAGCGAGCAGGATTACCAGTACGCACGCTGCGGGCGAGAGGTTTGGGAGAAGCCTTCGCCGATTGCGGGATACTTCACCAGCTGCGGCAACATTCACGATGGAATCGCTGCCTATCGTGCGGCGGGGTTGCCGCTGACGCTGAATCTGCTGGTGGAACGCGGCATGGATCATTTCCGCAAGCCAGAGGACCGCGTAGTGCAGACCAGCAGCGCGACCGAATTGAGCACCTGGGAGCTGCGGCATCAGATGCCGCATGTTCTGCTGCTGTTGAGGGTGCCCTTCCTGCTGGCTGGCGGAGTCTTGGGAGGCGCGCTGTGGTGGGTGACGCGGCGTCTTTATGGAAACTTTGGCGGATACACGGCGCTGGCACTGTATTGCTTTTCGCCCGCAGTGTTGAAGGCTACGATCTCACCCACGCCTGAGATTCTAGCGGCGGTGGGCCTGTATGGCGGCGTCTACACATGCATTGGAGTAGCGCACGCGATGCAGGGTCCAAGACGCAAGTGGCGGCCCCGGATTGTGCTGCTCACATGCCTGTTTGGCGTGGCCGCGGCGGCGCATATCGTGACGCTTCCAGTGATGGCGCTGCTAGGGCTGGCGCTGATGCTGTGGGTGGCGGAGGGGCGACGCAGTCAGGTGCTGCCAGTGGTGCTGACGGCAACCATCGGAGGGCTGCTACTACTCTTCGCGCTCTACAACTTCTCGCCAGATGCGTTTAGCTACGTATTTCGCTCAGCGGCCGGATTCGTGACGGTTTCGCTGGATCCAGCCAAGCGCTTTTTCGGATCGCTGAGCAACGCCGGCATCAGCATTGCGGCGATCGCATCCGCGGTGTTGTATCTGACGCTGCGCAGGTCGCGCTACTTCGGCAACACCGCACCCCTGTTGTGCGCGGCTGTGTTGCTCGCCCTGGTCACGACGGGGGTGCATGCCGCACCGTGGCTGTGGGGCTTGCCCTTCCTGCTGACCTTTGTGGGCGGGGTATTCGCGGATGCTTACGAGAGCCCGCGTCCGCGGCTGGCCTTGGCCGCGGGGGCAGCCATCGTGGTGCTGCAGGCGGTGTTCTGCCTGCTGAGCTTGCCCGGGCTGCTGTAGAGCCGCGATGCTTTCTGATCTCTGGTAGCATCTGGGGTTCCTCCAGTTCTGCTGACCGGTTTGGAAGAGAATACGACGAAAGCGAAAGGCAAGAGCAGGTCCGCGGCAAGCAAGCCAAATAAGGCCAAGTCGCGCGGTGTGGCGTAATTGCGGCCGGAGACTCCCGGCGCGATCACGCAGGATCTATCGGCGAGGCGGTTTCGCTGCCGCAGGTGGCCTGCTCCGTCTGGCGGGATTTTGTTTACCTTGCATATTGCCTTCACACCTGCTTCCAACCGATTAACGGTTATTGCTCATCTAAGGTCGGCAGGGGTCATAGAACCCCGTTGAGTTCGACTTTCCCCGATGCGTACCTCCACCCTTATTGCGCATGTATTTGCGCCATTCGCTGCTGTCGTTGTAGCTGGAGCGGTGAGTGTCCCGGCCCAGGAAAGCGAAGCCCACGAGCGGCTGGATGCAACCTACGCATCTGCCCCTTCAACTGCGATCGCCAGCACCAACACGAGTACCAGTTCCGCTGCCAATTCCATGTCAGGCAATACGGCGGCCGCCGCGATACGGCCTGTTCCGATCAACAGGCGTCCGGATTTCAACCGCGAGTTGTATTACAAGAACAGGCTGGAGCTCTCGCTCGAGAGCGGATGGCTTCCAAACAACGTGCCTTTCCCATTCGACTGCCTGGTGGGCAGTGCGTACACCACGTGGCCGCTGCGTTACACGCTGGTTCCGAACGTCATCTCCTTGCGATGGCAGCTTGATAATCCAGGGGGTTGGAAGGCTCTGCGGGGAAACACCGAGTTCTCGTTCAGTGGTTCCTACACGGCGATTCCTCGCGGGGCGGAAACGCGCTATTTCGCTTACGATTACGGCATTCGCCGTCACTTTGTGCAGCCCCGCTGGCGCATCGTTCCGTACGTTGACGGGCGCGGTGGAATCGGCAACATCAACGCCAAGGGGCCTCGCGGTGTCGAGTACGCGCAGGGCCAAGACCTCACGTTTACGCTCATGATGGGCAGCGGCGCGCGCTATTCTCTGTCTTCTAGATACGCCGTTTCAGCGGGCATGAACTTCATGCACGTGTCCAACTTCTATCTCTCGGAGCCGCGTTACGAGAACTTCGGAATCAATGTTTACGGAGCGATGGTGGGCGTCTACATGAGGATCGGCAAGCCCAACCGGACCTACGTCCATTAGCAAGCCGCGACGATGCTGGCGGCGCTTGGAAGCCGTGGGGTGAGCTGTCTGCGCGGAGAACCGAGGCGATCGTGCGCCCGCGGCTTATGGCATTTCCCGGGTCGCTGTCGTGTTGCTGGATTGATCAAGGCCGCTGCTGTCCCGGCTCGCATCGACGCGAGTGCAGCGGCTTGGGGATGCATCGGCGCAGTCGATGCGATCGCCGCACGCACGCATAGAGATAAATCATTGAAATTACTTAAGTTGTTTGCTCCGTGCTGCCTTGCCCAAACGCCCGTCGGACGCGTAAAATACAGGTAGTGCCCGCGAGTTCCCGGTTCCTCTCACCGAGTTTCTCCTGCCGCCGAACGGCGGGCTAGAAA
>CBJOJD010000376.1:0-5352 GCA_966443485.1 uncultured bacterium
GACATCAAGGTGTGACAGTGGGCACAGGAAAGGGTGTCCCAAGTTGGTACAGTGCGGAGAACTCTCCATACAACCCCGTCCGGGGACGGCAACTTTGACGACGGCAGGTACGTCATGGCGGATCGCAAAGTGAAGGGCCCCAGTGTAAGTGCATCCAACAACAACCAAAGGCCATTGCTGGTGGTGGGAATCACGCACTCGCAAACTTGCCTGGTGCTGCGCGGGCGATTGCGTGCGCTTCGCGAGGCGGGCTTTGAGGTCAAGCTGATCTGTAGCGGTGGCGCTCATCTCGAAGAGATCGCGCAGGAGGAAGGCGTGGAAAGAATCGTCTTTCCCATGGAGCGCGGGATCGCACCGTGGGCCGACTTAACCGCGCTGATCCGATTGTGGAGAGTACTGCGTCGACTGCATCCCGAGATCACGGATTTCAGCACTCCCAAGGCTGGACTGATCGGGAATGTCGCGGCGCGGTTGGCGGGAGTGCCGGCGCGTATCTACACCCTGCGCGGACTTCGCCTGGAGACGGCGACCGGATGGCAGCAGCGGGTCCTGAGGTTCACGGAGCGGATTGCGGCACGCTGCGCCCACGTGGTGCTGTGCAACAGCGAGAGCCTTCGCGAACAGGCGCTGCTTTATCGGCTAGCGCCCGCGCAGAAGCTGAAGCTGCTTGGAGATGGCAGCAGCAACGGCGTGGATGTGGACCGCTTTCGGCCGGGACGGGGTGAGATGCGCGCGCAATTGGGCTTGCCGCGAAAGATTCCGGTGATAGGATTCGTCGGCCGACTGACCCGCGACAAGGGCATTCGCGAGCTGATTCTTGCTTTCGATTCGCTGCTGGAGGTGGTCAACGCGCAGCTGTTGCTTGTGGGCTGGTTCGATCAGAGCGAGGACGCGCTTCATCCGCGGTTGCGCAGCTATATCCGGCAGCATCCGTCGATCGTGTGCACAGGATTCGTGAAGGATACGGCGCCTTACTACGACGCAATGGACGTGCTGGTGCTTCCGACCTGGCGGGAGGGGTTTCCAAATGTTGTGCTGGAGGCTTCTGCGTCGGCGGTTCCAGTGATCACGACTATTGCGACCGGCGCTCGGGATGCGGTTCTGCCCGAGGTCACGGGGATCCTGGTTCCACCTGGGGATATCGAAGAGCTTCGGGTGGCGATGCTGCGGCTATTGAGTGATTCGAAGCTTCGGATGCGAATGGGAGATGCGGGGCGGAGATGGGTGATCGATCATTTTGTGAACGGCCGCGTACTGGGGCTGACCATCGCTTTTTACAGGAGTCTGTTAGAAGCGCGGCAAGCCCCGGCCGATTCGGTTGTGGCTACGGGTGCGGCTGCGGCGGCTGATTAGCTGCCGCGGGTTCGCCCGTGTTCATGGGCACCTGGAGCGTGTGGGCAGCGTTTTGCGCAGCTTGCAGCACATGAGCCGGAGCGATGCCGAGCGACAGGGTGGCTCCGACGGTGAAGAGCAGAGCCGCACCGACGGCGATGCCGATCTGGGGCAGGGGCAGGCGGCTGCTGCGAGAGTCTTCCTCGGGCCGTTGGGCCGCGACAAAGGCTAGCCGCAGATAGTAGGCCGCTGCTACTCCGGAGTTGAGCATGCCGATCAGTGCGAGGATCACAGCACCCCCATCTACCGCTGCGGAGAAGGAGTAGAACTTGCCGAAGAATCCGCCGGTGAAGGGGATACCGGTGAGGGAGATCAGGAAGAACACCAGCAGGATGCCGAGCAGAGGCGAGCGATAGAGCAGGCCGCGGAAGTCGCTGATCAGCGGCAGTTCTTCATCGTAGCCGCTCACCAGCGTGACCACAGCGAAGACGCCGACGTTCATGGCGGAATAGGCAGCCGTGTAGAAGGTCGCAGCGGCAATCCCCGTGGGGCCGAAGCTGGCGAAGGCGGCCAGCAGGTATCCGGCATGAGCGATGGACGAGTAGGCCAGCATGCGCTTTACGTTCCGCTGGCGGAGCGCAGCCAGGTTGCCGATGGTCATGGAGGCCACAGCAACGACCCACAGCAGGGGCGACCAGATGGCGTGCAATCCGGGCAACATCTCGTAGAGGACCCGCAGCAGAAGCGCAAACACGGCGGTCTTGGGTGCGGTGGAGAGCAGCGCGACCACCGGGGAAGGCGCGCCTTCGTAGACATCCGGTGTCCAGACGTGGAAGGGAGCCGCAGAGACCTTGAAGAGGATGCCGACCAGCATCAGAACCAGAGCCAGGACCACCATGGCGTGATTCTGAACTCCGGGGACGAGCCGGGCGATCTCGTAGATCTGGGTGGTGCCGGTGGCGCCGAAGAGCAGGGCGATTCCATAAAGCAGGAAGCCCGTGGCAAAGGATCCGAGCAGGAAGTACTTGATGGCCGCTTCGGGTCCCTGACCGGTCTGCTTGCGATAGCCGGCAAGCACGTACGTCGAGATGGAAGAGATCTCCAAAGCGATGAAGACGACCAAGAGTTCGACTGCGCTGGTGAGCAGGCACATGCCGACGGCACCGAAGACCATCAGCGCGTAGTACTCGCCCTGGTGGTGGCTGGCTTCGGGCAGGGTATCCAGTGCCAGCAAAATGGCAACCAGCACGATGCCGCAGATCAAGACGTGGAAGAAGACGGTGAATGGACTGGTCTCGACGGCGCCGAAGAATGCGGTTCCCGTCCCGAGATTGAGCTGCCAGAGGCTGGACCAGAGCGCAACCGTGCTGCCGATGGCGGCGAGCCAGCCGAGCGGACGGCGCGGAAATCCGACGGGAAGAGACGCGTCCACCAGCATCACCAGAATGCCGGTAATGGTGAGGATGATTTCGGGCAGAATGCGAAGGCTGTCAGAGGAGTTCATCGTCCCGCCTCCTTCTCGTGTGCGGACAAGAAGATCGTCCGCGGGTGCACACTGCCGACGAGCTTGATTTCAGCTTGATTCACGTTTTTCTCGATGGTTTGCAGCCAGTAGTTGGGGGTGACTCCCATGATGAGCATCAGCACCGCGAGAGGCGCGAGCGCCAGCCATTCCGGGAAGCGCAGGTCCTCGACGGGCTTGGTCGCGGTCATCTGACTCTCTGCACCGTAGAAGAGCCTCTGCACCAGCCAGAGCATATAGGCGCTGCCCAGGATCACGGTGACGGTTGCGGCGATGGCCCAGCCACGGCTTACACCGTTGAAGGTGCTGGACAGGATCATGAATTCGCCGACGAAGCCATTGAGAATGGGCAGGCCCACCATGGCCAGAGTGGTGATGACGAAGAAGGTTGCGGTGCATGGCAGCTTGCTTGCGACTCCGCCGTAGGTTGCGATCTGGCTTGTGCCGTAGCGGGTATCAAGGACACCCAGGAGTACGAAGATCGCGCCCTCGATAATGCCCTGGCTCAGGATCTGGTAAACAGCCCCGTTGTGCCCGGTCACCGTCAGGCCGTAGATGCCCAGGGTGGTAAGGCTGAAGTGGCTGATCATGGCATAGGCGATCAGGCGGAAGAAGTCGCGCTGCACGAGTGCGAGACACGCGCCGTAGAGAACGCCGATGACCGTGAGCGCGATGAGCAGCGGGGCGATCGCGCGGGCCTGAGCGGGGAAGAGGGCGACGTGGAAGCGCAGCATGGAGTAGAGTCCGAGCTTACCGGCGATCACCATGCCCAGGGCCACGGGCGCTTCGGCGATGGAGTCTGCCAGCCAGCCGTGGATCGGGAAGAGCGGCACTTTCACCGCAAAGGCGAAGAGGAAGGCCAGTGCTACCCAGAAGAGCGCGCCGGCCGGAATGGCTCCACTCGCGACGTACATCTGGAGATCGGTGTAGCTGAAGCTGCCCGTGTGCGCATAAAGGTACAGGATGGCGACGAGCAGCGGTGCCGAGGGGATGAACGTGAAGAGGAAGAACTTGGCGGCGGCCTTATTGCCTTCCTTGCGGCCGTACATGGCGATCAGGATGGCCATGGGGACGAGCGTGAGTTCCCAGAAGCCGTAGTAGACCATCAGATCCAGCGAGACAAAGACGCCGATCATGGCGGTCTGCTGAACAAGGAACAGGGAGTAGAAGACCTTACGACGTTGCTGAATGGCGTTCCAGCTTGCCAATACACCGACAGGGGCAAGGATGCCGCTGAGCACGACCAGCCAGACACTCAGGCCGTCCACGCCGAGGTGGTAGTCGATGCGCGGACTGGCGATCCAGGGAACGTTCACTTCGAACTGGAAGCCGGGCTGGCCCACGATGAAGTGCGCGGGCAGGTGCAGCGTCAATCCAAAAGTGACGAGAGAGGTAATCAGCGCCAGCCAGGCGGGGAGCTTGCCGCGATCGGGCAATATCGCTACGACGAAGGCGCCGATCAGAGGAACCAGCAGGATCCAGTTGAGAATTGATTGGTTAATTTCGTTCATGTTCTCAATGCCCCACTGCGTTCAGGTGAATACCGAGGTTAGCCAGTACCGCGGTCCACGGCACTAGTGCGAAGAGCAGCAACGCTGCGGCACCGGCCGCAAGCCAGGCTGCATAGGAACGGAGATTGCCCGATTGCCAGCGCTGCAGGATGGCCCCACCGAGGGTGGCAAGGCCGGCAAGCAGCCACGCGGCTCCGCCGAGGATGGCGAATTCAACTACCCACTCCAGAATGAAGCGGGAGAGCGCCAACAGCGGCTTGACGATCAGGGCGTTGTAGATCTCGTCGACCCAGTACTTGTTCTCGAGAACCTTGTAACCGGGGACGGCGGCAAGAGGTTCTTCGCCGTTCTTGTTGGCGCGATAGAGGGTGTGAGCAGCAAACCAGCCGATCAACGCAACCAATACGGCAACCCCCATCAGGATCCATTCGAGGCTGCTGTTTGCGGCCTCACCGGCCTTCAGACCGACGGAGGGCTCGAGGAAGCGGCCGAAGCGATCGATGCCGATCCAGCCTCCGCAAATGGAAAGCGCGGCGAGGATGACCAGGGGCCCGAGCATCGACCACGGGCTTTCGTGGGGATGATGCGCATGCTCGCTAGGGGCGCCGTGGGCGGGTGCGTGAGCCGCGGTGCCGTGCTGCTCATGACCCTGTCCAGCCCCGCGGTGCTCACCCTGGAAGGTGAGGTACCAGAGGCGGAACATATAGAAGGAGGTCAGAAGCGCGGTGACGAGTCCCACGAACCAGAGGATCTTTCCCCCGTTCTCCTGCTGAAAGGCGGCATTCAGAATCGCGTCTTTGGAGAAGAAGCCGGCCAGCGGCGGGAACCCAGCGATGGCCAGCACCGCGATGGTCATGGTCCAGTAGGTGACCGGCATGTACTTCTTGAGGCCGCCCATTTTGCGCATGTCCTGCTCGCCGCTCATTCCGTGGATTACCGAGCCGGCCGCGAGGAAGAGCAGGGCCGTGAAGAAGGCGTGGGTCATCA